>JBIOZI010000245.1:0-6060 GCA_044871085.1 Steroidobacteraceae bacterium
TGTCGGTGGCGGCGCGCTCCGGGGAGCGCGCGATGAGGTAGTTGAGGTTCGCCGACAGCGCGAAGCCGCCGAGGGATGTCACCAACATCGCGGTGGCCATGAACTGGCGGTAGCGGCCGTAGTCGACGATGTCGAGCAGACGCACCAGCAGCAGCGGGCTCAGCAGCGCGAGCGCCTGGTTCAGCAGGCGCGCGCCGGCCAGCACGGCGCTTCTCGAGACGAATGAGCTCAAACGGGGAAGCCTTGACGAGGATTGTGGCGACGATTCTGGGAGGTGGCGGCCGGGTGGGCTGTCGGACAAGCGCCGGAATGGCCTACCAGGAGTCCCGCACCCGCGATCCCGACCGAAACCGGACCGTTCCCAAACGACTGGCGCGCGGCCGGTTTCTAAGATGCATCCATCGAAGTGCAACAGGAGTGTTGGATGGTAAGAGCAACCGCCGAAGTATCCCTTGCAGAGTTGTCCCCCGACTCTGCGGAAGCCAAGCCCTGTCCCCCCACGGCCAGCTTCCCGGCGGTCCTGCCGATCTCACGACTGTGCGTGCTCATGGAGCTCGCCGCCGCGCGGCTCATGCAGCCCCGGCTGCGCGCCGCCGAATCCTCGGTGGCGATCGAGATGAACGTGACCCATCGTGCCTGGCCGGCGCGCAGCAGCGGCCCGGCGGCAGGTGCGCGCGCCGTCGCGACCTGCCGCGAGGTCCGCGGACGCCTGCATCGCTTCACGGTGAACGTGTTCGACGATTCCGGCCTGATCGCGAGCGCCGAGCACACCCGCGCGGTGGTGGTGGAGCGGCAGCTCGTGGGCATGGCGCGGCGCCGCGCCGGGCTGCGCTCGATGCAGCTCGCGGTGTGAGGCCGCCGGCGGGACGATGAACGCTTCCGGCCCGCGGATCAGCGGCCGAAGTACTCGCGGCCGCCGCTCACGATGCACATGTCCATGGTCTGGTACGAGATGAAGTAGCGCAGCGTACGGTAGTTAGGCGAGCGCTTGTCGTGGCAGACGTTCTCGCGCGACTTTTTGACCGGCGCGTTGCGATCGGAGTTGGGCGGCACTTCCCGGTGGCAGTGATAGCGGCCATTGTTGCGGTCGTAGTGGCAGCCGTTTCCGTCCAGGCCGCCCGGGTGCGCGTCGGCCGCGCCTGGGATTAGCGCAAGGAGCAGGGCGGCGGAGCTGTTGACTATGAGTGAACGCATGCCTTTGATTTGATTGGCGCTCCCTACCGGATTCGAACCGGTGTTACGGCCTTGAGAGGGCCATGTCCTGGGCCTCTAGACGAAGGGAGCGTCTATTGCGGCGGGTCCAGAATCGAGCGCGGTAGTATATGCGCCGCTTTCCCTAGCTCAAGCGGAAGATTGAATTCCTTGAACGAAGACTTGTCCCCCATTCCGGCCAACCGGCCGGCTGTACGAATCATTCCCCGCGCCGACCATTCCATATCGCGCTCGGCCATTTCCGCCAACGCGCTGCGCGTGCTGTATCGCCTGCGCGAAGCCGGCTACGAGGCCTTCCTCGTGGGCGGCTGCGTGCGCGACCTGCTCATCGGCATCACGCCGAAGGACTTCGACATCGCCACCAGCGCGCTGCCGGAAGAAGTCAAACGCACGTTCCGCAACTGCCGGCTCATCGGCCGCCGTTTCCGGCTGGCGCACGTGTTTTTCGGCCGCGAGATCATCGAGGTGGCCACGTTCCGGGCGCAGACCGCGCCGGAAGTCGGCGCGGAGCCGCTGCAGTCGTCGGTCGCCGACCTCGACGACGACGAGCTGCCCGAGGACGACGACGAGGATCTCGACGACCTCGAGGAGGCCGACGAAGCCACGGTGCTCGCCGAAGCCGGCTCGCATCGCACCGGCATCCACGGCCACACGCCGCTGGTCGAGCGCGACCGCTCGCGTCACGCCGGCGCCGGTGACAACGATTTCGACGAGGATCGCGTCACCGATCAGCACGGCCGCATCCTGCGCGACAACGCCTACGGCTCCATCGACGACGACGTGTGGCGCCGCGACTTCACCGCCAACGCGCTCTACTACAACATCGCCGACTTCTCGATCTGGGACTACGTCGGCGGCGTCGAGGACATCGCCGCGCGGCGGCTGAAGCTCATCGGAGATCCGCAGACGCGCTATCGCGAAGACCCGGTGCGCATGCTGCGCGCCGCGCGCTTCGAGGCGAAGCTCGGTTTCTCGCTCGACGGGGAGACCGGGACGTCCATCCGGCAGCTGCGCGAGCTGCTGGGCAGCGTGCCGCCGGCGCGGCTGTTCGACGAGACGCTGAAACTGTTCCTCACGGGCCACGGTGCGATGAGCCTGGTGGTGCTGCAGCGGCACGGTTTGTTAGGCGAGCTGCTGCCCACGGTCGCGGGCTACCTCGACCGGCATCCCGAGGGAGCCGTGGCGCGGCTGCTTCGCCAGGGCCTGCTCAACACCGACCAGCGCGTCGCCGCCGGCAAGCCCGTGACGCCCACGTTCCTGTTCGCGCTGCTGCTGTACGGGCCGATCGCCGAGATCATCGAGAAGCAGCCGCAGGAGAAATGGCACGACATCGGCACGATTGTCGATGCCGTCGACCGCGCGGCGCGCCAGGCGCAGGGCCGCATCACGATTCCAAAGCGTTTCTCCCTCGGTGTGCGCGAGATGTTCGCGGCGCAGCCGCGGCTCGAGCAGCCGCGTGGCCGGCGCGCGCTGCGCATGCTGGAGCAGCCGCGCTTCCGCGCGGGCTTCGACCTGCTGCTGCTGCGCGCCGAGATGGGCCTGGCGTCGCGCGAGCTCGCGGACTGGTGGACCAAGGTGCAGGAAGCGTCCCAATCGGATCGCGACCGAATGGCGGACGCGATGGGCGGGCAACCGCGCGCCGCCGGCGAGGGCGGTGGCGGCGGCCGGCGTGGCGGGCGTCGCCGCCGGCGCGGCCGCGGGCGAGCTTCCGCGGCGACATGAGCGCGAGCGCGCAGCGCGACACGGGTGCGCCCGCGGCCATGCCGCGCTGGCTGCCCGCGTACGTCGCAGTGGGCAGCAATCTCGAAGATCCGGCGCGCCAGGTGACGCGCGCGCTGGATGCGCTCGCGACGCTGCCCGGCTCGCTGCTGCTGGTGCGCTCCGCGCTGTATCGCACGCGGCCGTTCGGCGGCGTCGTGCAGCCGGACTTCGTCAACGCCGTCGCCGGACTGCTCACGCAGCGCGCACCCGAGGACCTGCTCGCCGACCTGCGCGGCCTCGAGCGCGCGCTCGGGCGAGGCGAGTCGCGCGAGCGCTGGGGACCGCGCGTGATCGACCTCGACCTGCTCGCCGTCGGCCGCGAGACGCGCGCCACCGGCGCGCTGACGCTGCCGCATCCGGGCATCGCGGAGCGCGACTTCGTGCTCTATCCACTCGCGGAGGTCGCGCCGGCGTTGGAGATCCCCGGGCTCGGGCGCGTGGCGGAGCTGCGCGCGCGCGTCGCGAACCGCGGCCTCGAGAAATTGTGAGCGCCGACGTCGTCGATGGCGCGGTACCGGCCGCGGCCGACGCCGCGCTGCCGCGCCCGGTCGCGGCGGAGCTGCCGCCGCAGCGCTACATCGTCGTCGAAGGGCCCATCGGCGTCGGCAAGACCAGTCTTGCGCGCCGGCTCGCCGGCACGCTCGAGGCCGAGCTGGTGCTCGAGCAGGATGCGCAGAATCCCTTCCTCGAACGTTTCTACAAGAATCCGAAGTCGGGCGCGCTGCCCGCGCAGCTCTTCTTCCTGTTCCAGCGCGCGCAGCAGCTCGGCGGGCTGCAACAGCAGGATCTGTTCGCGCCGCGGCGCGTCGCGGACTATCTATTCGAGAAGGACCGGCTGTTCGCCGGACTGACGCTCGACCAGGCCGAGATGGCGCTGTACGAGCAGGTGGCCTCGCGGCTCGCGGTCGATCCGCCGAAGCCGGACCTGGTGGTGTACCTGCAGGCGCCGGTCGAGGTGCTGCTGCAGCGGATCGCCAGGCGCGGCATCGGCTACGAGAGCTCCATCGACGCGGCATACCTGATGCGCCTCAACGACGCCTACGCGCGGTTCTTCCACGAGTTCGACCAGTCGCCGCTGCTGATCGTCAACGCCAGTAACATCGACCCGGTGCAGAACCAGGCCGACTACGACGAGCTGGTGGGCGCGATCCGGCGCATGAAGAGGGGGCGCATGTACTACAACCCGCTGCGCCACAGTACTATCTAACGGGCCGTTGAAAAGCGACGCGCGATCCCCAGGGACGCCGTCAACTTCGTTTCGAGGGGTTCCAGCTTGTACACACATCTCGAGCAGCGCGATTCCACGCGGCCGCCGGTCTCCCTGGCGACGCTCGACCGCATGAAGCGCGAGGGCGAGAAGATCGCGAGCCTCACCTGCTACGACGCGAGCTTCGCGGTGCTGGTGGACGCGGCGGACGCGGACGTGGTGCTGGTCGGCGACTCGCTCGGCATGGTCCTGCAGGGTCACGACACCACCGTGCCCGTGACCATGGACGACATCGTCTATCACAGCAAGGCGGTCGCGCGCGGCCTGCATCGGCCCTTCCTCATGGCGGACCTGCCGTTCGCCAGCTACCCGACGCGCGACATCGCGCTCAAGAACTCCGTGCGGCTCATGCAGGAGGGCGGCGCCGCGATGGTCAAGCTCGAAAGCGGCCCCAACCAGCTCGAGATCGTGGAATTCCTCGCCAAGCACGACATCGCCGTGTGCGCGCATCTCGGCTTGAAACCGCAATCGGTGCACAAGACCGGCGGCTTCCGCGTGCAGGGCCGCGACGCCGAAGCCGCGCGCCGCATGCTCGACAGCGCGAGGACGCTCGAATCCGCGGGCGCCGACATCGTGCTGCTCGAGTGCATTCCGTCCGAGCTCGGCAAGCAGATCACCCAGGCGCTCGAGGTGCCGGTCATCGGCATCGGCGCGGGGCCCGACACCGACGGGCAGATCCTCGTGCTGTACGACGTGCTCGACATCACCTCGGGCCGCAAACCGCGCTTCGTGAAGAATTTCATGGACGGCGCCACGTCGAACCTCGATGCGCTGAAGCGCTATGTCCAGGCGATCAAGGACAAGTCGTATCCCGCGAAGGAGCACGAGTTCCATGCTTGACGAAGCTCGCCCCGGCAAGATGAAGGAAGCCGGGATGCAGACGGTCACGACCATCGCGCAGGTGCGCGCGCAGGTGGCGCGCTGGCACGCGGCGGGCGAGCGCGTGGTGTTCGTGCCGACGATGGGCAACCTGCACGCGGGCCACGTCAGTCTCGTCGAGGCCGCACGCACGCACGGCAAGCGCTTCGTCGCCAGCATCTTCGTCAACCCGATGCAATTCGGTCCCAACGAGGACTTCGCGCACTATCCACGCACGCCGGGGGAGGACGCGACCATGCTCGAGCGGGCGGGCTGCGATCTCATGTTCATGCCCGAGGTGGGCGAGATCTATCCGAACGGCGCCGACCACGCGACGCGCATCACCGTACCCGGCATCTCGGACATTCTCTGCGGCGAGTTCCGGCCCGGGCACTTCGAGGGCGTGGCCACCGTGGTAGCCAAACTGTTCCACATCGTCGACCCGGACGTCGCGATCTTCGGCGAGAAGGATTTCCAGCAGCTCACCGTCATCCGGCGCATGGTCGCGGACCTGTGCCTGCGCGTGGAGATCGTCGGAGCGCCCACGGTGCGCGAGCCCGATGGCCTGGCGATGAGCTCGCGCAACCAGTACCTCGACCAGGCGCAGCGCAGGCTCGCGCCCACTATCTACCGACAGCTCGAGCAGGCGGTCGCGGCGCTCAAGGCCGGCGTGCGCGACTTCGCGCAGATCGAAACCGCGGGCATCGCGGCACTCAATGGCGCGGGCTTCCGCACCGACTACTTCAACGTGCGCGACGCGAGGACGCTGGCGCCGGCGCGTCGCGACACGAAAGACTTCGTGGTGCTCACGGCGGCGCGGCTCGGCAAGGCGCGGCTCATCGACAACCTGCAGTGCCGCGGCCCGGGGTTATTCCACAAGCAGCCGACCTGACATTTTTGTTGGGGGAAGAACGGCCCCCAACAGCGGCGGGTCGGGCGTACTCAGGCAGCGCGTAGCGTGT
>JBIOZI010000246.1:0-18041 GCA_044871085.1 Steroidobacteraceae bacterium
CGCCCCACCGCTCGCCGCGGCGGTGGTCAACCCTCCGCGTCGTTCGAATTCCACCGCGGACTCCGTCCGCTATTGGAACCAGGTTGCGATCGACGCCTCGGGCCTCGACCATACCCCCGTCGAGCCCGGCCCGGTGGAGCCCGGCAGCCGCGTATTTGGTGAGCAGTTAGGCCCGGTGCGCTCGATCCGCGCGATCGCAATCGCGCAGATCGCGGTGTTCGACGCGGTGAACGCGCTCACGGGCAACACTTACCGCAGTTACACCGGCATGGCACGCGAGACGCGGCCGGCGTCGATCGACGCGGCGATCGCCGCGGCGTCGCGTGACACGCTGGTCAAGATGTTTCCGTCCCAGGCATCCAATCTGAACTCGCTCTACGACGCGGAGCTGGCGCGCATCACCGACAACCAGGACCTGAAGAACCTGGGCATCGCGATCGGCCAGCGGGCGGCGTCGCGCATACTCGGCATGCGCACGAACGACGGCTCGCAGTTCACCGAGCCACGCCTGGGCATCGAATGGTTCACCAGCAACGATCCGGGCCGCTGGCGGCAGGATCCGATCAGCCAGGTGCCGATCGCCCTGGGCGCCACCTGGAGCAGGGTCAGGCCCTTCGCGATCCCATCGGCCTCGGCGTTCCGTACGCCGGCGTTCCCCGCGTTGAACAGCGCCGCGTATACGAGGGCATTCAACGAAGTGAAGCGCCTCGGCGGCGACGGAGAAGTCACACCCACCGAGCGCAGCGCCGACCAGACGGTCGCCGGCATCTACTGGGCCTACGACGGCACGCCCAGCCTGTGCGCGCCGCCGCGCCTCTACAACCAGATCACGACCACGGTCAGCCTCAATGAGACCAGGCCGATCGAGCTCGCGCGTCTGTACGCGCTGGTGAACACCGCGATGATGGACGCCGGCCTCGCGAGCTGGGAATCGAAATACTTCTGGGACATCTGGCGCCCCATCACGGGCATTCGCGAGGCGGATCCGGGCACCGGTCCTTCGGGGCTGGGCGATGGCAATCCGGCGACGATCGGTGACGTGAATTTCTCACCGCTCGGCGCGCCCGCCTCCAACCTCAACGGCCCGAACTTCACGCCGCCGTTCCCCGCATATCCATCGGGCCATGCGACTTTTGGCGGTGCGCTGTTCCAGACGCTGCGCAACTACTACGGCACCGACCGGCGGCCGTTCACGTTCGTGTCCGACGAGTTCAACGGCGTTACGCGCGACAACGATGGCAATGTGCGGCCGCTGGTGTCACGCACCTTCAATACCTTCTCGCAGGCGGAGGAGGAGAACGGCCAGAGCCGCATCTACCTCGGCATCCACTGGGAGTTCGACAAGGTCGAGGGCATCCGCCAGGGACGCAACGTCGCCAACTTCGTGTTCGCGAACCGGTTCCAGCGCAATTGAGTAGTTAGGGAAAGACCGCCAGGGGTAAGTGAGAATGCGTCGGGCGGGCCGAACCGGGAGGAGCACCGGAACGGCCCGCCCGATTGCATTTTGGGCGCCGCCGGAATGCCGGCCGGGGTTCGGTCAGGCTGCACGGAACGGGGCGTGCGGAAGCGTCGCTCATGGGCGCCCGGGGGTCTCCTCGGGCGTTGTCAGACGGCGGCCTGCGGGTCGACCTGCCGGATGGCATCGCGCAGGCTGCGTGCGCCTTCCGGCATCGCGCGCAGCGCTTCCAGGACCGCGGCCCATTGCATCTGCGAAAGCAGGTCGTAGAGCCCCTCGTCCGCGCGCACGTCACGCGTGACGTGCAGCTCGTCGAGACACTGCTGCCACTCGTCGTAGTCGCGCATCCTGACGTAGGCGGCAAAGCGATAGATGGCGATGGCCACCACCGCGGCGATCAACAGCATCCAGAGCAGGAAATCGAGCTTCCGGTTCTCGAGGGGGTGCGGCCCGCGGACCACCGCGGCGAGCACCAACACACCGGTGGCGACGGCGAACAGAGTGTTCTTGTGCAGAAAACTTTTCATTCGCGTGGCTCGCACATAACGTTGGCATCCGCTGGACCTCGTATTGCCACAACTATATAAGTGACGCCAGTTTCCAGAAGGGGCGGCGCTCAGTGGATTTCTACCGGAAGGCCTTTTTCGTCGCGCTGGCCGCCCTCATCGCATACGGCCTCCTGCTGGTCGTACAGCCGTTCGCCGGCTCGATGGCCTGGGCGATCTTCCTGGCCTTCATCCTCTACCCGCTGCACCTGTGGCTCACCCGCAAGCTGCGCGGCCGCGCCGGCTGGTCGGCGGGCCTGCTGACGGCACTCACCCCCTTCGCGCTGCTGACCCCTTTGACCTTTCTCGGCATCGTGTTCGCGAACCAGGCACGCGCGCTGGTGGCGTACATCCAGCAGAGCGAGCTGCGCATCGATGGCAGCACGCTCACGCACCTCGAGCAGTACCCGGCCATCGGGCCGGTGGCGCGCATGGCGCGCGAGCAGATGTCGGTCTCCGGTGCCGACATCCAGGAATGGCTGACGAACAGCGCCCAGACCATTCTTAAGACTGTGGCGACGTTCAGCGGCGGCTTCGTGCTGTCCGCGCTCGGCACGCTGGTCGGCTTCTTTTTCATGCTGTTCCTGCTGTTCTTCTTCCTGCGCGACGGCCGCGACATGTTCAACTCCCTGCAGCGCCTGATCCCGGTGCCGTCGGAGCACCGCGAGCAGTTGTTCAACCACCTCGCCAGCGTCACGCGCGGTGTGTTCTACGGCATCGGTCTCACTGCCATCTGCCAGGGCGTACTCGTGGGCATCGGCTTCGCGATCGCGGGCCTGCCTTCGCCCGTGGTGTTCGGCGTGCTCGCCGCCATTCTCGCGCTGCTGCCCGCGGGCGGCGCGGCCATCGTGTGGATTCCCGGCATGCTGTTCCTCGCGATCACCGGGCAGTGGGGCATGACGATATTCCTGCTCGTGTGGGGCATCATCGTGTCGACCTCCGACAATTTCCTGCGGCCGGTGCTGGTGTCGCGCTACGCGCCGGTGTCGGCGTTCATCGTGTTCGTGGGCGTGGTGGGCGGCATCGCCGCGTTCGGCACCATCGGCATCGTGGTGGGCCCGGTGTTCCTCGCGCTGGTCACGGCGATCCTCAACTACTTCGACGAGAAGGTGATCGCGCCGAACGTGCCGAAGATCGAGGCGCAGGCGGACGAGCCGCCGCCGAAGCCGGGGCTGTAGAAAAAGGGGACAGATCTATTTTTCGCGGATCACGGCGCAGTCGGGACGGCAACCCGCCGAACCGCCAGGAGCCGAGCACGCAGCCGATCTGACCGCCGCGCCGTGAGAACCGGCCCATTCGGCGGTTCAAGTACCTTCGAAATCCCCGGCGCAACCTCGTATCATTCGCGCCCCGATGGACTCCTCCCTGATTCTCAATCCGCTGAACGACGCGCAGCGCGCGGCCGTCAGCGCCCCGGTCGGGCCCGTGCTCGTGCTCGCGGGCGCCGGCTCCGGCAAGACGCGCGTGCTCATTCACCGCATCGCCTGGGTCATCGCCACCGAGGGCGCATCGCCGCACGCCATCCTCGCGGTGACGTTCACGAACAAGGCCGCGGCCGAGATGCGCCAGCGCCTCGAGAAGTTGTTAGGCATACCCGGCAACGCGATGTGGGTGGGTACGTTCCATGGCATCGCGCACCGCCTGCTGCGCCTGCACTGGCGCGACGCGAACCTGCCGCAGAGTTTTCAGATCCTCGACGGCGAGGATCAGCTGCGCCTCATCAAGAAGATAGTCAAGGCGATGGAGCTCGACGAGGCGCGCTGGGTGCCGAAGGAGATCCAGTGGTTCATCAACCACAACAAGGATGAGGGCCTGCGGCCGGGCACGTTGAAGGATGCCGGTGACCCGACGCGCCGCCAGCTCATCAGGATCTACACGGAATACGAGGCGCAGTGCCAGCGCACCGGCGTCGTGGATTTCGCCGAGCTCCTGTTACGCGCCTACGAGCTGTGGCGCGACCGGCCGGAAGTGCTGGCTCACTACCGAAGGCGTTTCCGGCACGTGCTCATCGACGAGTTCCAGGACACGAATTCGATTCAATACGCCTGGGCGCTGATGATCGCCGGGCCCGAAGGCGCGCCGTTCGTGGTCGGCGATGACGACCAGTCCATCTACCGCTGGCGCGGCGCGCGCGTCGAGAACCTCACGCGCTTCACCAAGGATTTCCCCGCCGCGAAGATGTTCCGCCTCGAGCAGAATTACCGTTCCACCGGCAACATCCTGAAGGCGGCGAACGCGCTCATCGCCAACAACACCGGGCGCCTCGGCAAGAATCTCTGGACGCAGGGCGTGGACGGCGAGCGCATCAAGCTGTACGCCGCGTTCAACGAGCGCGACGAGGCCGAGTTCGTGCTGAGCCGCATCCGCGACTGGCAGAACCAGGGCGGCGCGCGGCGCGACGTGGCCATCCTCTATCGCAGCAACGCGCAGTCGCGCGTGTTCGAAGAAGTGTTCATGGCGGCACGCATTCCCTATCGCGTCTATGGCGGCCTGCGGTTCTTCGAGCGCGCGGAGATCAAGGATGCGCTGGCGTATCTGCGCATCATCACCAATCGCGCGGACGACGCGTCGTTCGAGCGCGTGGTGAACCTGCCGACGCGCGGCATCGGCGCGAAGTCGCTCGACGTGGTCCGCGACCAGGCGAAGGCGACCGGCACGTCCATGTGGACCGCGGCGGCGCATTGCATCGCCGCCGGCGCGCTTGGCCCGAAGGCGGAAACGGCCGTGAACGGCTTCCTGAAGCTGGTGGAGCAGCTGGGCACGGACATCGCCGGGCTCGAGCTGCACGAGCAGGTGGACCACGTCATCAACAACTCCGGCCTGGTCGAACACCACAAGAAAGAGAAGGCCGATCGCGGCGAAGCGCGCCTCGAGAACCTGAACGAGTTGGTGTCCGCCGCGCGCGGCTTCGAGCCGGACAGCACCGGTCCATCCGACGAGGAGAAGCTCCCGCCGCTCGAGTCATTCCTCGCGCACGCGGTACTGGAGTCGGGCGAAGGCCAGGCCGAGGCCTGGGAAGACTGCATACAGATGATGACGCTGCACACCGCGAAGGGCCTGGAGTTCCCGGTCGTGTTCCTGAGCGGCATGGAAGACGGGTTGTTTCCGCATCAGCGCTCGCTGAACGACGCGGAAGGTCTCGAAGAAGAGCGGCGCCTGTGCTACGTGGGCGCGACGCGCGCGATGAACCAGTTGTTCATAACCTACGCCGAACAGCGCCGATTGCACGGCATGGACAACTTCGGCACGCCGTCGCGCTTCATCTCGGAGATTCCCGAAGACCTGGTCGAAGAAGTGCGGCCGCGCATCCAGATCTCGCGCCCCGTGGCCGCGGGCCGGTTCCGCGCACCCGCGGAGGAGCTCGCGCCCGGAGTGAAGCTCGGCGCGCGCGTGCGCCACAAGAAGTTCGGCGAGGGCGTCATCCTGAAAGTGGAAGGCCAGGGGCCGCAGGCGAACATCGAAGTGAACTTCGAGTCGCTGGGCCGCAAGATCATGATGCTCGAGTACCTGGAGGTAGTCAGGTGATGTTTTCGGAGAAGCTCGCGGCGTCCTGGCGCGCGACGAATTCCCTGGTGTGCGTCGGGCTCGATCCGGAACCGAAGAAGTTTCCCGACCGGTTCCGCGACGCGCCGGGCGCCATATTCGAATTCAACAAGGCCATCGTCGACGCCACGCGCGATCTCGTTTGTGCCTACAAGCCGCAGTTCGCGCACTACGCCGCGCACGGCGCGGAGAACCAGCTCGAGCACACCATCGACTACATCAAGGCGACGGCGCCGAACGCCATCGTCATCCTCGATTCGAAGCGCGGCGACATCGGCAGCACGGCGGAACAGTACGCGCAGGAAGCATTCGAACGGTACGGCGCCGACGCCGTCACCGTGAACCCCTACCTGGGTCGGGATTCGGTGGAGCCGTTCCTCAAGCACACGGACAAGGGCGTCATCATCCTGTGCCGCACCAGCAATCCGGGCGCGAAGGATTTCCAGGACCTGAACGTCGGGCCGGGCAGGAAGCTGTTCCAGCACGTCGCGGAGACGGTCGCGAAAGACTGGAACAACGCGGGCAATTGCATGATCGTCGTGGGGGCTACCTACCCCGAGGAGCTCGCGGACATCCGCAAGCGCACCGGCAATCTGCCGTTCCTGGTGCCCGGCGTCGGCGCGCAGGGCGGAGACGTCGCGAAGGTGATGGCGGCGGGCAAGACCGCGGCAGGCACGGGCCTCGTCATCAGCTCGTCGCGAGCCGTCCTCTACGCGAGCTCGGGCGATGATTTCGCGGAGGCCGCGCGCAAGGCGGCGACGGAGCTGCGCGACGCCATCAATACGCACCGCGTCTGACGCTTGGCGGATCGGATCCCATTCTGGCCGCCGCAGGGGCATTCGCCGGTGCGCTGTGCGCCGGCCTCTTCGGCGACCCGCAGACCCGGGATGGCGGGCGGCCGGTAGACCAACTAGGGGCCGGGGCGGAAGACCGGCGGCGGCACTCTCGTGAGGATGCGCGCCGGTGGCGCCGCGTGGACGTCGGGCGCGAACAGGCGCCACGCGCTCGCGGGATGGCGGAAGCTCCACAGCACGGCACCCAGCCCCATGGGCACCGCACGCAGCGATTGCACCTCGGCCGGCTGGCGGTGCCCCTCCACTACGATGGTGTAACGATCCGTATCCGGTGCGCTGATCGCGTCGCGATACTCGGACGGCATCATGTAGTTGCGCACGTCTCCGACGCGCAGATCGAGCGCCCGCCGCGGCACGGGCTCTGCGGCGGCTGCCGTGGCCAGGTTCATCACCAGTGCGATGACGAAGGCTGTTTTCACGTCCACGAGAACCTCCACGACGATGAATGCAATCCGTTCTAGCCGAGGCGAACTTTCCCTGCAATCGGTAGTTGGCACGGCGACCCCGCGCGTCGCCTGCGGGGTCGCTAGTTAGGGCCCCCAGCGAAACACGGGGGGCGGCACCTTGTCGAGCGGCGGCTTGAATTCCGGCGCGTTCACCATCGGCGCCAGCAGGCGCCAGGAGTTCAGCGGGTGCTTCGCGGCGTACCACAGGCTGACGAGCCCCGGCGGCACGTCCTCGATGCGCTCCATGGGCACCAGCACGCGCTGCCCTTCGACGACAATGGTAGTCCGGTCTGCATCGGGTACGGCGAGCGCGGCCTGATACTCGCGCGGAGTCATGTAGTTGCGGATGTCGCCGACGCGCAGATCGAGCGGTCGGCGCAGCGCCGGAGGCGCGACCGCCTTCGACGGGGGCTTGGGCGGCATGCCGGCGGGGGCCGGTTTGGAGATGGGCGCAGTCGTCGCCGGCTCGACCGCCCGGGCAACCCCGAACAGCACGAAGGCAACTGCCAACCCGACCGCGTATTTCATTTCCTCTCCTGCTGGGATTTGCGACCGGTCCGGCGGGTGGAAGGTTCCTTGGTGGGCCAGCGGGGAGTAGGGCTATTTTCGGCGTGGAAAAATAGATCCGCCCTCTTTTCCGTACAATACGCGCCCCATGAAGATCGTGATACTCGGCGCCGGCCAAGTCGGGCGCACCGCGGCGTACCACCTGTCGCGGGAAGAATCCAACGAGGTCACGGTAGTCGACACCAACGAAGAGGTGTTGCGCGACCTGCAGGATCGCCTCGACATCCGCACCGTCGCCGGCAATGCCGCCTATCCATCCGTGCTCGAAGCCGCCGGCTGCGCGTCGGCCGACATCATCGTCGCGCTGACCTCGAGCGACGAAGTGAACATGATGGCCTGCGAAGTGGCCTACACCCTGTACCGCACCCGCACGAAGATCGCGCGCATCCGCTCCTCGGAGTACACGCGTCATCCGAAGCTGTTCAGCGACGAGGCGCTGTCGGTGGACGTGTGGATCAGCCCCGAGCAGCTCGTCACCGAGTACGTGGCGCAGCTCATCAAGTTTCCCGGCGCGCTGCAGGTGCTCGACTTCGCCGACGGCCGCGTGCGCCTGGTCGGCATCCGCGCGCGCAAGGGCGGTCTGCTCGTGGGCCAGCACCTCAAGACGCTCAAGGAGCATCACCCGAACACCGACGCGCGCGTCGTGGCCATCTACCGCCAGGGCAAGAGCGTCGTGCCGGACGGCGAAACCGTCATCGAGGAGAGCGACGAGGTGTTCTTCCTCGCGGCACGCGACGACATCGGCAAGTTCATGCGCGAGATCCGCAAGGAGGAGGCGCCGGCCAAGCGCGTCGTCATCGCGGGCGGCGGCAACATCGGCTTCGCGCTCGCGCGCAAGCTCGAGGAGCAGAACCAGGTGAAGGTGATCGAGCGCGATCCGAAGCGCGCGCGGCGCATCTCGGAGCTGCTGCTCAACACCATCGTGCTCAACGGCGACGCCGCCGACGAGGAGCTGCTGATCGAGGAGAACATCGACAGCTGCGACGTGTTCGCGGCGCTGACGAATTCCGAGGAGGCCAACATCCTCTCGGCCATGCTCGCCAAGCGCCTCGGTGCGCGCAAGGTGATGGCGCTGATCAACAAGCCCTCGTACGCCGACCTCATGGAGAGCGGCAGCATCGACATCGCGATCTCGCCGCAGACCATCACCATCGGCTCGCTGCTGGCGCACGTGCGCCGCGGCGACGTGGTGCGCGTGCACTCGCTGCGGCGCGGCGCCGCGGAGGCGCTCGAGGCGGTGGTGCACGGCACCGACAAGAGCTCGCGCGTGGTGGGCCGGCGCGTCGGCGAGATCCCGCTGCCCGACGGCGCGTCCATCGGCGCGGTGGTGCGCGGCGACCAGGTCACCATCGCGCACCACGACACCATGATCCACAACGACGACCACGTCATCGTGTTCCTCTCCGACCGGCGTCACGTCGAGCAGGTGGAGCGGCTGTTCTCGGGGCCCGGCGGCCGCTAACTACCGATGTTCGCCGTCGCCCACGTCCTCGGCCTCATGATGGCGTTCTTCGGCCTGGTCTACCTGCTGCCGATCGCCTGGTCGCTCGGCGCCCGCGACGGCGCCGTCGTCGATTTCATCGCCGCTGCGGGCATCAATGCCGTGGTGGGCCTCGGCGTCGCGCTGGTGACGCGCCGCTGGCGCCGCGAGCTCAAGCCGCGCGACGGTTTCGTGCTGGTGACCGCATCCTGGGTGTTGATGTCGGCGTCGGCCTCGATTCCATTGATGATTGCGTTACCGGAGCTCAGCTTCACCGACGCCTATTTCGAGTCGATGTCGGGGCTCACGACGACGGGCTCGACCGTTCTCAACCATCTCGACGACCTGCCGCAGTCGATCAACCTGTGGCGGCACACTCTGCACTGGATCGGCGGCATCGGCATCATCGTGCTCGCGGTGGCGGTGCTGCCTTTGCTGGGCGTCGGCGGCATGCAGCTCTACAAGGCCGAGACGCCGGGACCCGTGAAAGACGAGAAGCTGACGCCGCGCATCACCCAGACGGCGAAGTCGCTGTGGTTCACGTACCTGGCGATCACGGCCGCCGGCGTGGTGGCGCTGCGCATCGCCGGCATGAGCTGGTTCGACGCCATCTGCCACGCATTTTCGTCGATCTCGCTCGGCGGCTTCTCCACGCACGACAGCAGCGTCGGCTACTTCGACTCGCACGTCGTCGAGGGTGTGCTCATCGTCCTCATGGTCGTGGCCGCGTTCAACTTCTCGCGCCATTTCCTCGCCTTCCGCTCCTTGTCGCTGGCGCCGTACAAGGCCGATTCCGAGGGCAAGTCGGTACTCATCGTGCTCGGCGGTTCGGTGTTCCTCGTGTCGATGCTGCTGTGGGTGGACGGCGCTTATCCGTCATTCGGCGAAGGCCTGCGGCATTCGATCTTCAACGTGGTGTCGATCGCGACGACCACGGGATTCGTCACCGAGGACTACGAGAAGTGGCCGGCGTTCCTGCCCGTGTGGCTGCTGTTCCTGAGCTGCATCACCTGCAGCACCGGATCCACGGGCGGCGGCATCAAGATGTTTCGAACGCTGTTGCTGGTGCGCCAGGCGCGCCGCGAGCTCAAACTACTCATCCACCCGAGCGCGGTGATTCCCATTCGCATCGGCGGGCAGGCCATTCCCGAGCGCGTGGTCTATTCGGTACTGGCGTTCATCTTCCTGTATTTCGGCACCGTGCTGGTACTCACCTTCGCCATGCTCGCCACCGGCCTGGATCTGGTCTCGTCGTTCTCCGCCGTGGTCGGATCCATCAACAACGTGGGTCCAGGCCTGGGCGTGGTGGGTCCTTCGACGAACTTCTCGGGGTTGTCGGATGCGCAGACCTGGATCAGCACGCTCGCGATGCTCATCGGCCGCCTGGAGATATTCAGCGTGCTGGTGCTGTTCACCGCCACGTTCTGGCGCAAGTAGCGGCTATCCGGCCGTCGGTGCCGGAAACGCCACCGGGACGATCCGCGGGGCGGCGCTGCCGCAAGCCCGCGCCACGCTAGCTGCGAATGTAGCTTTCGAGATCCGCAATCGTACGTTCCTGCTCTTCGATGACGGCGCGCACCAGGTCGCCGATGGAGAGCACGCCGACCACGCGCTCCCCCGCCACCACGGGCAGGTGCCGGATGCGCTTGTCCGTCATGAGGCGCATGCAGTCGTGCGCATCCTGCCGGGCGGTGACGGAGATCACCTTGGTGGACATGATGTCGCTCACCTTCGTCTCGGTGTCCGAGCGGCCTAACAACACCACCTTGCGCGCGTAGTCGCGCTCCGAAACGATGCCGACGAGCTTGTCGCCGGTCATCACGAGCAGCGCGCCGACGTGGTGCTCGGCCATTTTCTTGATCGCCGTGAGCACCGGGTCGTCGGGCGCGACCGAATAGATGCCCTTCGGCTTCTGGTCCAGCAACTGTTGCACGGAAAGCATGGCGACCTCCGGCGGCGCGGCGCCGTCTAGCTACAGGATTGATCCAGGTCCGGCGGGCGACGGGGCCGCGCGCGCCGGTTTCGCTGCACGAGCGGGTGCGGTGGCGTGTGGCGGCGCTGCGGCTGCGCGTGGTCGGGATGCGCGGCAGACCCACCGCGGCGCGCTGGCGCGCGCGTACCGGCTGAGTCTGCTACTTGCCCTGCGGTTGCCAGCCTCGAACATGCGGCCCTCGGTGTGCCACTCGCCGCGCAAGATCATACGCTTACGGTCGCCAATTCCACACGTAGCCGCCCTGCGACATGGGAATAAGCGGCCGACTCTGCGATGATGCGCGCCGCCAGGGAAGCCAGCGACGACGCCAGCCGCCGAGAAGCGGGCGCACGCCGGGGATAACGTTAGTATCAGGTCCGCCGTGTCAGAAGCTCCCGTTCCGGAAGTCAGAGTCGAGCCCGATCATTTCGACGTCGTCACCAGGGACGTCGTGCTCGTTGCGCAGCTCGAATCAACGTTTGCGTTATGTTTGTACGACGCCGTGCTCGAGTCCGGTGCGTTGGTGCACCTGCGCGTGGGGCCGCCCGGGCGCGTGCAGGACCCCGAGCTGACCGATACCACGCTCTCGACGGACCTGCTGCTGCTCGACCGCTGTTTCGCCGAGCTGCGCAAGGTCGAGCCCCGCGCGCAGCATTGGCAGGCAAAGGTGGTGGGCCAGGTACAGAGCTCGCCGGGAGCGCGCGAACGGTTCGATGGGGTCCGCAGCTTCCTGTCGGCCTTTCTGCACGACACCAACGTGAAGCTGGTGTCGGTGGATACACACGTTGACCACGTGCAGCTCCTGCGGTTCCGTCCCGCAATGGGGCATGTTCGCAGCGAGCCACTTGCCGCTCCCCGCTTGGGTAGCTGAAAATGCGGCGATGCGCCGCAACACCCTGATCTGTTTACTGGCCCCCCTGGGACTCCTCACCGTCGACGTCGCGCTCGCGGCGAAGAAGCCCGCCAACGGGCCGCTGCTGAAGCTCTTCGAGCAGAGCTGGCAGGAGGACCTCGCGGACGATCCACTGTCGGCCTCACAGCTCGGCGACAACCGCTTCGACGACAAGCTGCCCGACATGTCGCAGAAGGCCATCGACGATCGCGCGCGCCGCTACTACCTGCGGCTCGCCGGCCTGCGCAAGATCACCCGTGACAAGCTCGAGAAGCCGGACCAGCTCAACTTCGACCTGTTCGAGCGCGAGGTGAGAAATCGCATCGACGAGCTGCAGTTCAAGCCCTACCTGTTCGCGGTACGCAGCAACGAGGGTCCGCAGCTGCTGCCGGAGGTGACCGAGCTCCTGCCGTTCAAGACGGTGAAGGATTACGACAACTGGATCGCGCGTCTCAACGCGACCGGCATCTACGTCGACCAGTGGATCCTGTTGTTAGGCCAGGGCATCGCCGAGAATCGCACGCAGCCGAAGATCACGGTCGAGAAGGCGCTCGAGCAGATCAAGGCGCAGCTGGTGACGGATCCGGAGACGAGCTCGTTCTACGCGCCGTTCAAGAAGGTTCCGGACGCCATCCCCGCCGCCGAGAAAGCGCGCCTGGTGGCCGCCGGCCGCACCGCCGTACAGACCGTCGCCCTGCCGGCGTTCCAGCGCCTCGACAAGTTCCTGCGCGACACCTACCTTCCCGCGGCGCGCGATGCCGCGCACGTCGGCATCTGGGCGTCGAACAACGGCGACATCTACTACCGCAACCGGGTGCGCTATTTCACGACCATCGACAACATGACGCCGGTCGCGATTCACAACCTCGGCCTCGAGGAAGTGAAGCGCATCCGCGCCGAGATGGAGAAGACGCTGGAGGGCATCAACTTCCTGGGCACGCTCGATCAGTTCCTCAACGAGCTGCGCATCAACCCGCGTTTCTTCTACAAGACTCCCGAGGAGCTGCTGGCGGCGTACGAGAAGACGGCGCGCGGCATCGAACCGCAGCTGCCCAAGCTGTTCGGCCGGCTGCCGAAGACCGGCTTCGACATCAAGATCATCCCCGCGGCCAGCGCGCCCACCACCACCACGGCGTACTACCAGCCGCCGGCGCTCGACGGCTCGCGACGCGGCGCCTACTACGTGAATTTGTACAAGCCCGAGATGCGCCCGATGTGGGAAGTGGATGCGTTGACCGCGCACGAGGCGGTGCCCGGGCATCACCTGCAGATTGCGTTGCAATACGAGCTCACGGGGCTGCCGCAGTTCCGCCGCAATGCCGGCTACACCGCGTTCATCGAGGGATGGGCGCTGTATGCCGAGAAGTTAGGCTACGAACTCGGCCTCTACCAGGACGAGTTCTCCAAGTTCGGCCAGCTCAACTACGACATGTGGCGCGCCGTGCGCCTGGTGGTCGATACCGGTATCCACTCGGCGCAGTGGACCCGCGACCAGGCCATCTACTACTTCAAGCAGAACACCGGCAAGAGCGAGCTCGACATCTCGAACGAAATCGACCGGTACATCTCCTGGCCGGGCCAGGCACTGGCGTACAAGCTGGGTCAGCTCAAGATCCAGACACTGCGCGCCAAGGCCGAGAAAGCGCTCGGCGACCGCTTCGACGTGCGCGCCTTCCACGACCAGATCCTCGGGATGGGCGCGCTGCCCTTGTCCGTGCTCGAAACCGAGACGGACGCCTGGATCGCGGCGCAGAGCGCGCGGCGGTAATCATCGGCCTGGCGGCGCATCACGCGTCCTCCAGCCGGTCTTCCAGCGCGTCGATCTGGCGCATCAGTTGCGCGGCGCGGGTTTCCGCCGCCGCCTTCTGACGCCGGGCCTGCGCGATCACGTGTTCGTGCACGTCGTCGCGGCTTTCGAGCAACTCGAGCTCGAAGCGCGCCTTCGATGCAGCGCGACTCGCCGCCGCATAGCGCCGCTGCATCTGTTCCAGTTTTTCGTCGAGCGCGCAATCGGCGACGTCGGCGTCATCCTGAAACCCGGGAATGTACGAGCGGGCGTATGTTTGCGAACTCTGGGACTCTCTCACGACCTCTCCTTGTACGCGGCAGGCTGGTTGTCGCGCGGGGCCATCATCGGTGCGGGCGATGTGGGCCCGATGTCGGTGGCGTGAAGGATCGGTGTCGGAGTGGCGAGAGTCCGCGGTGTCGGATGGGCGCCTACAAGCGCGCGGGAGGGCGAAAGCCGGGCCGCTTTCAGCGCAGGGCGAGATCCTTCGTGTGCACTATGTTCATTACGTTGTCGTGCCAGCCCTCGACCTCGGGCTTGACGAGATGTTTGTTCACGTAGAAATACAGCGGGATCAGTGGATGATCCGCCAGCATCACCCGCTCGGCCTGCTCGAGCAATGCGCGGCGGCGGACAGGGTCGGTCTGCCGCGACGCATCGCTCAGCAGCGCATCGAACTTGGCGCCTTTGTAATGCGGCAGGTTGATTCCGAAGTCGCCTTTCAAATACTGCAGGAAGCTGTACGCGTCGTTGTAGTCGCCGAGCCATGACAGCCGGAACATGTCGACGTCGCGCCGATCGATGTCCTGCATGAGCGATTTGAACTCGACCGCCGATAGGCGCGGGTCGATTCCCAATGCTTCCTTCCACATGGACGCGACGGCGACGGCCACCTTCGTGTGCACTTCGCCCGTGTTGTAGCGCAGCTCGAACGACAGCGGCTTCTCGCGCGTATGGCCGGCCTGCGCGAGCAGCGCGCGCGCCTGCGCGATGCGCTCGGCCATCGGCAGCCGCGCGTAATCGAACGACTGCGAGTCGTAGTCGTGCACGCCGGGCGGCACCCAGCCGTTCGCGGGCAGCTCCCCGACGCGCAGCACCGCGCTCGCCAGCCGTTCGCGATCGATGGCCATCGACAGCGCCGCGCGCAGCTTTGGATCCTGGAACAGCGGCCGGTCGAGGTTGAATCCGAAGTAATAGGTGCCGAGCTGTGGCGAGATGTGCAGCTCGCCGCCGAGATTCTCCTTGATCCAGTCGAACTGCCCGCGCGGCACCACCATGGTCGAGTGCAGCTCGCCCGCCCGATACGCGCGCAACTCCGCGTTCTCATCCGCGAGTTGCGCGTATCGGACCGCGTCGAGCCGGGTCGCCGCGTCGTTCCAGTAGCGGCGGTTGCGCCGCGCGACGATGTAGCTGCCCTGCAGCCATTCCGCCAGCACGAACGCGCCGTTCGACACCTGCTCACCGGCGCGCGCGAAGCGTTCGCCGAGTTTCGCGAACGAGGGGCGATGCAGCGGCGCCGTGGACGGATGCGCCAGCAGGCCTGGTAGATAGGGAGCGGGATTCGCGAGCGCGATCATCACCGTGGTGTCATCCGGCGCGGTCACGCCGAGCTCCGACGGCGGCCGTTTGCCGGCGACCACGTCGGATGCGTGCAGGATGACGTCGACCACCTGCGCGTATTGGGAGGCGGTCGCCGGATCCACCAGCCGCCGCAGCCCGGCGGCGAAATCCTCGGCCACCAGCGGATCGCCATTCGACCAGCGCAGATCCGCGCGCAGCTTGAACTTCCACAGCAGGCCGTCCTCGCTCGCCGCCCAGCTCTCGGCGGCGCCGGGCGCCGGTGCGGCGTCGCGATCGAGCCGCGTGAGGCCTTCGAACAGGTCGTGCAGCACCTGCATCGCCTCGTATGAGCGCGCCTTGTGAGGGTCGAGAGAATCGGGATCCGGACCGTTGCCGCGCACGAACATCGAAGGCTTCTTGGCCGACGCGCCGTCGCGACCCCCGCAGCCGGCGAGTAGCGCGGCGGCGGGCGCGGTGAGCAGCAGTTCGCGGCGCGTGAATGCCATCAGGCGGCGCGACTGGTCTTCTTGAGATGCACCAGCAGGATGGAAACCGCCGCCGGCGTCACGCCCGGCACGCGCGCCGCCTGCCCTATCGTCCCCGGGCGGATGTCGGCGAGCTTCTGCCGCACTTCGTTCGACAATCCCGAGACCCGCGCGTAGTCGAGATCCGCGGGCAGTCGCGTTTCCTCGTTGCGACGATGGCGCGCGATCTCTTCTTCCTGCCGCTCGATGTAGCCGGCGTATTTGGCGGCCACCTCGAGCTGCGCGCGAATCTGCGGCGCTAGACGCTCATCGTCCGCCTCGGCCATCGGGCCGACGAGCTCGACGACGTGATCGTACGTCACCTCGGGGCGGCGCAGCAGGTCGAAAGCGCTCACCGCGTCGCGCAGGCTCGATGCGCCGAGCACGCGCTGCGACCACTGCGCCGGAATCTGCGCTGCCTTGACCCGCGTCGCGTCGAACCGCGCTCGCTCGCGCGCCGTGCCCGCACGCTTCGCCTCGAAGAACGCCCAGCGCTCATCGTCGACGAGGCCGAGCTCACGTCCGATGGGCGTGAGGCGGAAGTCCGCGTTGTCCTCGCGCAGCAGCAGGCGGTGCTCGGCGCGACTCGTGAACATGCGGTAGGGCTCGCGCGTGCCGCGCGTGACGAGGTCGTCGATGAGCACGCCCACGTAGCTCTCGCTGCGCTTCGGTATGAATGCTTCGCGTCCGGCGGCGCGCCGCGCCGCATTGATGCCGGCGATGAGGCCCTGCGCGGCCGCCTCTTCGTACCCGGTGGTGCCGTTGATCTGGCCGGCGAAGAACAGGCCCGCGAGCGGTTTGGTCTCGAGCGAGGCGGCGAGGTCGCGCGGATCGAAGAAATCGTATTCGATGGCGTATCCAGGCCGCGTGATGTGCGCATTCTCGAAGCCCTTGATGGTGCGCACGAACTCGAACTGGACGTCATACGGCAGGCTGGTGGAGATGCCGTTCGGATAGATCTCGTGGGTATCGAGACCCTCGGGCTCGATGAATATCTGGTGCGAGGCCTTGTCGGCGAATCGAACTACCTTGTCTTCGACGCTCGGGCAGTAGCGCGGCCCCACGCCTTCGATCTTGCCGGTGAACATGGGCGAGCGGTCCGTCGCGGCGCGGATGATCTCGTGCGTGCGCTCGGAAGTCGCCGTGATGTGGCAGGGAAGCTGCCGCGGATGATCACCCGGCCGGCCGAGATAGCTGAAGACCGGGCGCGGATCGTCGGACTCCTGCCTGGCGAGCTGCGAGTAATCGATGGAGCGGCCGTCGATGCGCGGCGGGGTGCCGGTCTTGAGGCGCGCGGTACGGAACGGCAGCGCACGCAGGCGTGCAGCGAGCTGGTTCGAAGGTGGATCACCCGCGCGACCGCCGGCGTAGTTGTCGAGACCGACGTGGATGCGACCCGCGAGGAATGTGCCGACGGTGAGCACCACGGACGAGGCCAGAAAGCGGATGCCCGTCACCGTGACGACGCCGCGCACCGCGCCGTTCTCGACGATGAGGTCGCCGCACTCCTGCTGAAACAGCGTGAGGTTCGCCTGGTTCTCGAGCGCGTGGCGCACGAATGCCTTGTACAGCTGACGATCGGCCTGTACGCGGGTCGCGCGCACGGCGGACCCTTTGCTGGCGTTCAAGGTACGCGACTGGATCGCCGCGGCATCGGCCGCGCGCGCCATCACACCGCCGAGCGCGTCGATCTCTTTGACCAGGTGGCCCTTGCCGATGCCACCGATGGCGGGATTGCAGCTCATCTGCCCCAGCGTCTCGATGGATTGAGTGAGCAGCAAGGTGCGCGCACCCGTGCGCGCGGCAGCCAGAGCGGCTTCCGTGCCCGCATGGCCGCCGCCGATGACGATTACGTCAAATGTGCTCGCTGTGCTCAAAGAAAATCCACGGGATCAAAGAGTTAAGGGACCCCAAAGGCGTTGCATGGTAGCTCGCGCCGGGTGTCAACGCCACCGCATGCGACCCGTTGTTACTGGCAGGCAGCCGAATTTCCGGCCCGCAAGTGACAGGAGCAAGTGATGAAGAAGTCCAAGCAGAAGTCGAAAATCCTGGCAGGCCTCGGCCTGGCTGTTTCGCTCGCCATCGCGGGCGCCGCTTCCGCCGGCACGCCGCACTACGATGCGCGCCAGCACAACCAGCGTGGCCGCATCGTGAATGGCGTGCAGAACGGTGAGCTCACGATGCGCGAGACGCGCCGGCTCGCCGCCGGCCAGGTCCACCTGAACCGCGTCGAGAACCGCGCGAAGGCGGATGGTGTGGTGACGGGGCGCGAGCGAGCGCATCTGCAGCACGAGGCGAATCAGCAGTCGCGCCGCATCTATCGCCAGAAGCACGACGCGCAGGACCGCACCTGATCGCACGATGATGAGCCCAGGGGCACAGCCGGCACCGGTTGTGCCCTTTTTGATTTGAGGAC
>JBIOZI010000247.1:0-5993 GCA_044871085.1 Steroidobacteraceae bacterium
GTCAACTCCGATACTGAGCTCACGATCACGTACGAATACAACCACGACAACAAGCTGATCGCGGAGCACCTGCCGACGGAGCGTGCCTGGGTCGACGGCGGGCTCGCGCAGTTCCTGAACGTCACGCACGAGATCTCGTACGACCGGCTCGGGCGCACCGTGCGGGAGAACGATTTCGCCGACCAAGCGCTCTCGAGCGAGATAGAGAGAATCAAGCTGCGCGGCGACGGCCGCCGCAATGAATACGACGAGGGCGGCAAGCTCGTCGCGTATGTAGACGCGACGAACCGCCGCATCGAATACGTTTACGACTCCTTCGGCCGCCGTGTCGGCACGCGCAATGCGGCCGGCACGGTGCTGCTCGACGATTATGACGGCAACGGCAACCTCGTCGCGCACAGCATCCTGCGCCACGGCGGTGGCACGCCGTACGACAGCTATCACCCGCAGACCACGCCGATAAAGGTGCTGTTGAGCCGTTACAAGTACGACCAGGCGGACCGCAATGTCTTCCGCGCGGACTACACGAACGACACGAAGCCCGAGGCGCACGTGCAGCAGTACGTGACGATCACGCAGTACGACGAGCGCAATCTCGTGCGCCACGTGGCGCTCACGTCACGCAGCGCGGCCGGGCTCGAGGACCTGATTCTCGACCGCACGTACGGCTACGACCAGTTCGGCAACAAGAATCTCGAGCTCGACCAGATGGCGTTCCAAGGGGGAGCCGACAGCGACTGGAACAGCATGGCGCTGCGCTGGAGTTACAGCAGCCAGGATCTCCATCTCGGGCGCCTGGACAGCCACGGCTTCGGCAACGAGAGCACGCAGTACGTCTACAACGACTTCGGGCAGATCCGCACGGAGACCACGGGTGCGAGCTCGCGCACTTATTCGTATTTTGCGAACGGGCTGCTCGCCTCGTCGACCGACCACGAGGTGGTGCCGGGCGTCCTCGGCGGCACGCTCATCGATGAGCGCACCTCGACCTTCCAATACAACACGCGCGGGCAGATGGTGCAGGACTCCTTCGACATCGCGCTGACTAAGGACGGCTTCACCACGCACATCCTGCGCAACACGCTCACCTTCTACGACGAGGTCGGACGCATCCAGTTCGTCGTGGTGCCGGATGCGAACGCGGCCATGAAGCAAGTGACCTACGGTTACGACGAGCTCGGCAACCGACGCTTCATCCAGGCCGACTACAGCAACGGCGACGGCAGCGGATTCTCCAACCATTGGTTCGCGTACGACGAAGAGGACCGCGTGCGCATCGTCGACGGTCACCTCGACGAGAACTTCAAGGTTACCGCCCGGAAAGACACCCTCGGCTCCGCCGGCATCCTCGTGGACTACGACGCCGTGGGCCGGCGGTCGAGCGCGCTGAGCTACCACGGCTCCGGCGGCTGGTTCGGCAGTATCGATCCTCCGCCCGACTCCTTCGTCGGCAACGACCCGAAGACGTTCGCGTGGGAGGAGTACCTGCGCGAGGAGTACACGTACACCGACCTCGGCTACCTCGAGAAGATAGGCCAGACCATCGACCGCTACGACGTCACGGTCGATGGAGAAGGGGATGGCCAGATCTTCGGCACCGACCTGCTCACCAAGGAGTTTCGCGAGTACGACGATCTCGGCCACCTGCGCACGGACAACGTCTTCAGCTCCGTGATGGTCGGAAATCCGCAGCCGGGCGAGGGTCCGAGCGGTGACGACATCAAGCGTGCCGGAAACGATCATCGTTTCGTCCTGAACTCGTATTCCACCGGCCGTGCGCACCTGAATCACGTCAAGGTGACGGAGCAGTCGTCCCAGTCCGAGCTGTTCTATCAGTACGACGACGGCGGCCGCGTCAAGGGCTACTTGTACGAGCTCACGCAGCAACTGCCGGACGACGAGGACGGCACGCACCATTCGACGACCTCCGGCACCAGCTACGGCTACGAGTACGCGATGGGCCCGAACGGGATGCACGAGACGGTGCTGTCTGCGGTTCTCACGCAGGATGGCAAGGACAGTCCCCCGTCGGTTCGCCGCAGCTACTACGACTCGCACGGCAACATGATCGCCTCCGGCGTCGACGGCGAGAACACGGCCAACGTGTATCACTACGACGCGAGCGGCCACATCATCTTCGGGCCCGGCCGGAACATCTATTATTCCGACGGCCACGAGGTGGCAGCCGTGGGCCCCGGCCTCGCGAATTTCAGCAACGGCTACCGCCCGGTGAGCGAGGCCTATCCGGCCGCGTCCCCCGGCAGCTACGTGGTGAATGCGAACGACACGCTGTCCGGGATCGCGAAGGCGATCTGGGGGGACAGCTCGCTGTGGTACCTCATCGCCGACGCCAACAACGTCACCGTGGGTCCGACCGATCCGCTGCCGCCGAGCGAGTTCGGCCGCACGTACCGCATCCCGAACGTCGTCGTCAACACACACAACAACGCGAACACGTTCAAGGCCTACAACCCGGCCGACATCATCAACAACGCGGCGCCGGTGCCGCATCTGCCGGTGCCCCCGAGCAACACCTGCTCCGAGGTGAAGGAATTCCTCATCACGGCATGGATCACCAGCACCGAGATCTTCGTGTCGAAGGTGGTGCAGGGCGTGTTGACCGCCTACGTCGGCACTACGGCCGCCGCCACGATTGGTGGCGTGATCGGCAACGTCACCAGGCAGACCATGGAGATCAGTGTCGGCCGCCGGGACGACTTCAGTGCGAGTGACATCGGCGAAGCCGCCGCGGTGAGTGCCGCGACGGCCGGTCTCGGCGAGATCGCCAACGTCGGCAAGATCGGCAAGGACGGACTGACCGCTTTCGACAAGGGTTTCATCAGCGTGTGGAGCTCGGCTGCCAAGGAGCTCGCGAAGCAGGGCATTCACCAGGCCTTCCACGGCGACTCGGAGTCGGAATTCGATCTGGCGGGTTTCGCGGTCAGGAATGTGCTCTCGGCCGCGGATCCCTGGCTGAGCTCCAAACTGAAGACCGCCGATTTCGACTTCGCCGGACAGATCAGCGCCCTGGCAAACAATGTCTTCAACCCGAGCTCGGGGTGGGCCTGGAACGAGACGCAGCGCACCTGGGGCAACATCGTGAACAGCGCGATCAATTCGTCGACGACGGTTGCGGCCGGTGCATTGACCTCGTACATGGGCGAGAGCATCAAGAAGCGCCAAGAGGCGGAGCAGCGCGAGGCCGCGAATCCATATGGGTTCCGTCCGATAGATCCCCCCTCGTTCATCGACATGGTCAGGCGCCTCATTCCGGACGCGCAGTTCGGCATCGCCATGAACTCCGACCTCCAGTCGGAAGTGCCCGGCACTTCGTTGACGGAGGACAACAGCACGGAGAAGTGGATAAAGCTGGTGCCTTCACTGATCCGCAACGGTCAGGCGGCGAAGCCCATGTTCGGAAATCTCGGCGCCGCGGGCAATTACCTCGCGCCGTTACCGGGTCAGCCGACGGTTCTCCCACCGCGCGACGTGCAGACGGATGCGAAGGACATCATCGGCAACCTGAGAGCAGGACTGAAAAAACTCGCGGCAGACGATCAGGGGCGGATCGCCGCATCCACCGCAGAGATCAAGCTGCTCGCGGCAGGCCTGTTTCTGACCACAAAGAACGGGAAGACGATCGTCGACACAGGGACCGCCGACGTAGTCCTCGAGCGATTGATGGCACTGAACGGATCGGACCAGGCGCTCGCGGCCGCTTATGGCGCACTCGATCCCACCCAGCTCTCGACGATTTTCGACCGGGCCTATCGGGCCGGCTGGGTCGGTGCGTCCGACATGGGCGGCAGCATGGGATACGAAGTCCGTATCGACGACCTGCATTCGCTCCTCCAGGGGGCAGAAAACCTGTCCGATGACGTAACGCGCGCGCGAATATTCACGGAAGGCGGCCGTATTCTCGGCAAGTTGAACGGCGCACAGATTGCCGGCTCAGAGGATGCCGGCCGCGTCGTGACCCAAGACCTGAAAAACCTGCTGGATCGGCACGAGACCGGCGTCCTCAGCGTTCTCCACGACACCGATCAAGACGGCACGAGCATCACCAACTACCTGAAGAATCGCATTCTGGCGACCGGCGGTCGTGATCTCGCCGATGAAATCGTGGAGCTGCGCGGGCATTTCATGGAGACCCGAGGCAAGAACTACCAGGCTGGAGCCGCAGCCCTCGGCTATTTCGTCGGAGGCGTTCGTGGAGCCATCGAAGCGATAACGGCCGATGAAGCGACCCGGATCGCGCACACTGCGCTCATCGCGAGCTCGCTCATCGGGGCCATTGCATCGGCGGTGCCTCCGGTAATTCCGTCGACGACGGGGCAGATCGCAACGGGAGGTGCGGGCTCGGTCGCCACCATGGGCATCAGCCTCTGGGCGGAGCAGCGTCTCGACGAATTCAAGAAGGGCCAGATCGAGCTGCGAAGCTATCTGACGGAGGTTTCCTTCCCGAGCACTTACTACTGGCCAAGAGGCGTGCCAGATGCATACCGGCCGGCACTGGATGCATACAAGATCGCGGTACTATGGGTCGAGAGCCAACAGCACAAGTAGCAGCTCGTCAGCGTGCCGCAGCCAGCAGCTCCCGCGCCTCGACCAGCGCGGGATGCCGCGCATCTACCGTCATGGCGAGCTGCGACACGGCCACGAGCAGCGCCTCGCGCGCGCCGCGCTCGTCGCCGAGCGCGCGCAGCACGCGCCCGAGCGCGAGCGCGGCGAGGCCGTGGAAGTTCGAGAACGGCAGGTCGCCCTGCATCGCGTTCGCGTCGTGCAGCGCGCGGCGCGCGTGCTCGACGGCCTGTGCCGGTTCCTGCGCCGCGAGCTTCGCCTCGGCCATGCCGATGGCGGCGGCGAGCACCGTCGGGCTCGGTTTGCCGCCCGCGAGCACCCGCGCGAACTGCGTGCGCGCCGCGTCGAGGTGTCCCTGGGCGAGGTCGAGACGGCCCTGGAGCGCGGCCCGCACCAGCATCGGCGGGCTGTCGGCCGGAAACGGTTGCAGGAGCGCATCCGCGCGCTGCAGATCCGCTGCGGCCTCGGGGAGCGACTGCGTGACGATCTCGAGCTGCGCGCGGCCCAGCAAACAATGCAGGTGGCTGTAGTCGTCTATGCGCTCCGTGGCGAGCCGGCACTCGAGATCGAACGCCGCGCGCGCGTCCGGGAATCGGCCCAGCTGCAGCAGCGCGAGCGCCCGGTTGCCCACGACGGTGGTGCTGGGCTTCGCGCCCGGCTCGCGCGCGGTTTCGTCGTGCTCTATCTGCTCGAACAGGTCGAGCGCGCGTCGCGGCGTGCCCGCGGCGAGGATGATCACGGCCCAGTCGTTGAGATTGGTCAGCGCACCGTCGCTGCGCTCGCGGCCGAGCGCCGCGTATTTGCGCATCGCCTGCTCGAAAGAGCGCGACGCTTCGGCCGTCCGGCCGGTGAGGTGGTAACCCGTGGCGAGCGCGCTCAGCAGCCGCGCCTCGGCGACGTCGGAATCCTTGCCCGTGGCGCGCAGGCGCTCGAGCCCGTCGCGCGCCGCGACCAGTGCCTCGTCGCCACGATGCTCGTAGCCATGCAGCCGGCTGAGCTCGAGCAGGCAGTAGCTCGCGGTCGCCGGGTCCACATCGAGCTGCGCGATTTCGGCACGCAGCGCGCGCACGGCGGGCGCGATGGCGCCGGTGTCCGCGTTGGCTCCGGCGTAGGTACATGCCAGGTGCGAGCGCATCCCGCGGTCCGGCGAATGCGCCACCAGCGCCAGCGCGCTCGCGAGCAGCGGCAGTGCACGCTCGGCCTCGTCTCCTTCGCGGTATCGATCGGCGATCATGCCGAGCACCGCGGCGCGGTTCTCCGGGCTGTCATGGGTGTCGCCGAGCGCCAGTTTCTCGCTGCGCGCCAGCAGCTCGCTCACGGTGATCGGATGCCCGGAGGCCGCCGCCTCGGTGATGACGCGGCCGAGGAAATCGCTGACCGCCTCGTTGCGCGAGGCGAGCGCGACCGCGCGG
>JBIOZI010000248.1:0-8150 GCA_044871085.1 Steroidobacteraceae bacterium
TGGGGAATGTCCCCATTTTCCTAATCCCGAGAATCCCGAGAATCCCGACCAGGCACCACCTTCCCTCCGTACCACCACCACAGCGCCGCGCCGATCACCACGGTCCACGCCAGCACCATCCAGCCGATGAATCCGTCGTAATCGCTCATCAGGAATGCGACCGCGCCGCCTTCGCGACGCGCGGAGGTCTCGCGCACGACGGTGATGATGGCGACCCAGCTCGCATGCAGCCCCATGCACGCGGCGATGTTGCCGGTGAAGTGACGCACCATGCCCAGCAACACCCCCACGGCCAGCAGGCACAGGAACGCATCGACTATGGCGAGCGGATCCGCGAACGAGCGCAGCATCCCAGCGAGCATGTCGAGCCCCGCGCCCGGGCCGATCTGCTCGGGCGCGATGCGGGTCTTGGCGAAGAAATGCGAGGCTGCGTACACCAGCGACACCAGCACGATGGCCGGCAGCGCGCCCGATTCGCGCGCGATCGCCGAATGCATCGCGCCGCGCATCGCGGTCTCCTCGAGCAGCGCGACCACCAGACCGCTGCCCACGGCGAGAGCGATCAGGCGGGCCCACCCGGCGGCGTCGTAGACGATGCCCGGCTTCAGCACGCGCATGTCGAGCGCCACCATGGTTGCGAGCACCGGCAGCATCAGCGCCGCGCCGAGCACGAATGCCTTGCCGAGCTCGCGCAGGAAAGCAGTGGCCGGCAGCCCGAACCCCAGGCTGGCGCGGTTTGCGACCCCGAGCCGCCGCGCCACGAGCACGAAGCCCGCGAAGAACGCCAGCATCGCGATGCGGCTGGCGATGCGGTGGAATTTGAAGTCGAAGCCGAGCGACTGGGTGGCGAGCCACGCGGGGTACGTGAACAGCGCGAGGCCCGCGAGCGCCAGCGCGATCAGCGCGAGGAAGATCGCGAAGCTGCGCATCGCGCGGTCAGCGCGCCGCGCGCGCTTTGCCGAGCGGTGTCGCCGGATGTCCCGCGTGTTTCAACAGCTCGAGCAGCCCGTCGCGGCCGACGAAGTGCAGCGTTCCCACCACCACGAGGTAGTCGCGGTCGTCGTCGAGCAGCGCTTCGATCTGCGGCATCCACTTGCGGTTGCGCGCGCCTAACAACTGATCGTAGAGCTGCGGCGCCTGCGCGCGCTCTTTCCGGAATTCCTTCTCGAGCGCGCGCATGTCGCCCGCGCGCCAGGCCGCGACCAGCCGCTCGAGGTCATCGGGCAGGCTCGCCACGTCCTTGGCCGAATCGATGAGGAACTTCGACTGTTCCTCCATGCTGCGGTCGTCGAAAATGCCGAGCTGATCGACGACGGTTTCCAGGCCGTCGACCGGCTTGTGGTCCTGGCGCGCGCGCTGCACCAGCTGCATGTCGATGCCGAGCTCGGGGTCGAACCCCGACTTCACCAGCGCGAACTGCGTGAGCACCATCGCCGCTGCCCAGGGTTCGAGCTTCTGAATGGCGATCTCGGGCAGCTCGAGATCGCGCGCCAGCTTGCTCACCGTGGCATAGCCGTCGGTGCCGATGACGTCCTCGAGCGACTGTTCGCTCGGCAACGTGCCGCGCGCGGTTATGAACTGCACGGCCTCGAAGGGGTCCAGGTCGTCGAGATCGACTTCCATGACGATGGCTTCGGCATCGGCGTACGCGCGCTCGAGCTGCTCCGGAAAGCCGGCCTGCCCTTTGGGCAGGGCGTGCACCGAGCCGGCCAGATAGACGGTGTTGCTCTTGCCCTTCAAGGTCCACACCGAGGTGGTGCCGGCCGGTCGCGCGGCGATGCCGGGGTTCGACGCGAGCAGAAAGCAGCCCGCGAGGCCCGGCAAGAGGCCCCGTCGCAACACGTTGTGGAAGGTCATGCCGCGGATTCTGCGGCAGTCAGGAAGTGCACGCCAGTGTCGATCGCGCCGTTGGAGTGCATCGTCAGCAGGCGATAGGCGGGAGGTTGATCGTCGATGACGAACTGGTCGGAGCGTGGCTGGAACTGTGCGCAGGTCGAAGGCGTCGCGAGCAGGCGCACGCCGCGGCGCGAGCCTTCGAACGGCTGATGCACGTGGCCCCACACCACCGCCTTGACCTGCGGATGACTGTCGATGACCGACCAGAATTCGTTGGCATTCGAAAGGCCGACCTTGTCGAGCCAGCGGCTGGACATGGCCACGGGATGATGATGCAGGCAGACCATCGCGTGACGCTGCCGCGCGCGGCCGAGCTCTTCGTCGAGCTTGCTGAGCATCTCGACCGAAATGTGGCCGCCGGCCTGGTTTGCGACCACGCTGTCGATGAGCACGATGCGCCAGGCGCCGATGTCGGCCGGGCCGTCGAGCTCGAAGGGCGCGACGTTCAGGGCGGTGCGCATCTGCGGCACCAGGTCGTGGTTGCCGGGAATGCACAGCACGCGCTTGCCGTAGCGCGCGAACAGCCGCCGGAAATTCTCGTAGCCGGTCGCGTCGTCCTGCACGAGGTCGCCGGTCACGAGAATCGCGTCGGCAATGGCGATGTGCCCCGAGGCATCCGCAAGCGTGCGTTCGAGTGTTTCGTAGGTGTTTACGCCGCGCAGGGTCGCGCTGGCGTCACCGAACAAGTGTGGGTCCGTGAACTGGACGACTCTGATCGCGCTCATTCACGCGGACTCTACAAACAAGGCGCGCATGGGCGGGTGACGCGCGTCACGACATGGCGGACGCCGCGCGGGCCTGGTGAACCAGGTCGCATCGGGCAGGCGAAAAATGTGAATCCGCGTCGGCATCTGGCGACGATTTCCAAGGCCGCTAGGTATGTTTAGCGTGGGGCACATTGGTAAATAAGGGGCGCACAGTATCGAGTATATGAACGTCCTCACCACTTTCCTCGCCCTGCATCGCCCACTACAGTGTCAGCCCACATGAAAAGACCGGGCAAGAGTGATCCGAGCCGGCCGCGGGAAGACGGCTACGGCTACAAGCGCGATTTCTATCGCAGCGCGCAGGTCGCTGACGACTACGACTTTCACCGCTTCAGCACCCCGGAACGCCAGAAGCGCAACGCGCGCAAGTGGGCGGCGATCCAGAAGGCGCTTTCGCACGCCACCGGCGTGCGCACCATCCTCGATCTGCCCTGTGGCACCGGCCGGTTCACCGGTGCGCTGGCGCGCGATGGCTATGAGATCGTCGGCAGCGACATCTCGCTCGAGATGCTGCAGAAGGCGGCGGCCCTGGAGCACGGGAATCAGGGCAATGGCGAGCAGCAGACGATCCGCGGCTACGTGCAGGCGAATGCCGAGCACCTGCCGTTGCGCGACGCATCACTCGACTGCGTGGTGTGCATCCGCTTCATGATGCACGTCGATCCGGCCACGCGCGTGCGCATGCTGCGTGAGTTCGCGCGCGTCTCCCGCCGCTGGGTCGTGGTCGACTACCGGCACAAGTACACGTTCCGCTATGTGCTCACGCACACGTTCGGGAAGTTAGGCCTGGGCCGCACGCCGCTGTCGCGCGTGTCGCGGCGCGACCTGCACGAGGAGTTCCGGCAGGCCGGGTTCGCGATCCGCGAGATCGTGCGCGTCTCGACGCCGCTGCTCTCAGACAAGTGGGTCGTGCTCGCTGAGCGGGCCTGAGGCCGGCCCGTACGCCTGACGCGCCGCCGCCCGGCCGATCCTCGGCCGATCGAGCCGATCCTCTGCATCCGAAGTGAGCGCCGGCCGGTACGGCCGCCGTAGGAAAACGCGCGCTGTCACGCCGGTGACGGCAGGACACGAGACAATCGCGTCTCACGGCCGGGAATTTCCCGGTTTCGGGTTGCCGCGACCCCCCACGTATCGGACAATGCGCGCCCTTTATGGATACCGCTATCAACACCCCCACGCGCCGCACGCTCGCCAACGCGATCCGCGCGCTTTCGATGGACGCCGTGCAGGCCGCGAATTCGGGACATCCCGGCGCGCCCATGGGCATGGCCGATATTGCCGAGGTGCTGTGGCGCGGCGTGCTCAAGCACAATCCGGGAAATCCGAAGTGGTGGAATCGCGACCGCTTCGTCCTCTCGAACGGCCACGGGTCGATGCTGCTGTATTCGCTGCTGCATCTCACCGGCTATCCGGTCACCATCGACGAGCTCAAGCACTTCCGCCAGCTGGGCGCGCGCACCGCGGGTCATCCCGAGCGCGACCTGGAGATGGGCATCGAGACCACCACCGGCCCGCTCGGCCAGGGGTTCGCGAATGCGGTCGGCATGGCGCTCGCCGAAAAGTTGTTAGCCACGCAGTACAACCTCGAGGGTTTGCCGCTCGTCGATCACCACACCTTTTGCTTCGTCGGCGACGGTTGCCTCATGGAAGGCATCTCGCACGAAGTCGCCTCGCTCGCCGGCCATCTCAAGCTCGGCAAGCTCATCGTGTTCTACGACGACAACGGCATCTCCATCGACGGCAAGGTGGCGGGCTGGTTCTCCGACGACACGCCGAAGCGCTTCGAGTCGTACGGCTGGCACGTCGTGAAGAACGTCGACGGACACGATGCGGAAGCCGTGGCGGCCGCCATCAAGAAGGCGCGCGCCAGGAAGGATCAGCCTTCGATCATCTGCTGCAAGACCATCATCGGCTGGGGTGCGCCTAACAAGCAGGGCACGAAGTCGGCGCACGGCGAGGCGCTCGGCCCCGAGGAGGTCGCCAACGCGCGCCAGACCCTGGGCTGGGAATACCCGCCGTTCGTCGTGCCGGACGAAGTACGCCAGGCGTGGGACCACCGCGAGGCGGGCAGCGTGGCCGAGAAGCGCTGGATCCGCATCCTCAAGCGCTACAAGCGCGAGCACCCGCAGGCCGGTGCCGAGTTCGAGCGCCGCATGAAGGGCGACCTGCCGACGGACTGGGCCGAGATCGTGCAGGCCGCGTTCGCCGCCGGCGCCGCGGTCACGGCGCCGCAGGCGTCGCGCGCCTCCTCGCAGGCGGTGCTGAACGTGCTCGGGCCCAGGATGCCCGAGATGCTCGGCGGCTCCGCGGACCTGACGGGCTCGGTGAACACGCGCCGCAAGGACTCGGTCGACCTCACCGCCGACAATTTCAAGGCTAACTACGTGTACTACGGCGTGCGCGAGTTCGGCATGACCGCGATGATGAACGGCCTCACGTTGCACGGCGGCTTCCGTCCGTACGGCGGCACGTTCCTGGTGTTCTCCGACTACGCGCGCAACGCGGTGCGGCTCGCGGCCGTCATGCATTGCCCGACCACGCTGGTGTACACGCACGATTCCATCGGGCTCGGCGAAGACGGTCCGACGCACCAGCCCATCGAGCATCTCGCTTCCCTGCGTGCCATGCCGAACCTGCACGTCTGGCGTCCCTGCGACGCGGTGGAATCCGCCGCCGCCTGGGTGGCCGCGCTCGAGCGCAAGTCCGGGCCGACGGCGCTGGTGTTCACGCGCCAGGCGCTGACGCAGCAGACGCGCGCGCCCGAGCAGCTGATCGCGCTGCGCAAGGGCGGCTACGTGCTGCTCGACTGCGCCGGCACGCCGGAGGTCATCGCGATCGCGACCGGCTCCGAGGTCGGCTTCTGCGCGGAGGCTGTGAAGGAGCTGCAGGCCGCCGGCAAGCGCGTGCGGCTCGTGTCGATGCCGTGCTGCGAATTGTTCGACGCGCAGCCCGCGCCCTATCGCGAGAGCGTGCTGCCGTCGTCGGTGACGCGGCGCTTCGCCGTCGAGGCCGGCGCCACGCAGTCTTGGTGGCGCTACGTGGGCAGCAGCGGGCGCGTGCTGGGCATCGACAGCTTCGGCGCATCGGGCAAGGGGCCCGATCTGTTCAAGCATTTCGGCCTCACCGCTGCCGACGTCAAGGCGCAGCTCGAACAGCTCCTGTCTTCTTGAGTCTTAGCTCTTAATTTTCACGTACGAGGTTTGGGACAGATGGCCATCAAAGTAGGTATCAACGGTTACGGACGCATCGGCCGCAACATCCTGCGCGCGCTCTATGAAGCCAAGCGCACCAGCGAAATCCAGATCGTCGCGGTCAACGACCTCGGCGACGCGCAGACCAACGCGCACCTGACGCAGTACGACACGGCGCACGGCAAGTTCCCCGGCACCGTCGGCGTCGAGGGCGATTCCATCGTCGTCAACGGCGACAAGATCAAGGTGTTCGCGCAGCGCGATCCTTCGAAGATCGACTGGGCTTCGGTCGGCGCCGAATACGTGTTCGAGTCCACCGGGTTCTTCACGACGAAGGCCGACGCGGGCAAGCACCTGGCCGGCGGCGCGAAGAAAGTCGTCATCTCGGCTCCGGGCGGCAAGGACGTCGACGCGACGGTGGTCTACGGCGTGAACCACAACGTGCTCAAGTCGGGCATGACGGTCATCTCCAATGCCTCGTGCACGACGAACTGCCTGGCGCCGCTCGCGAAGGTGCTCAACGACAAGATCGGCATCGTCAGCGGCTTGATGACCACCATTCACGCATACACGAACGACCAGCGCCTCACCGACGTCTATCACGAGGACATCCGCCGCGCGCGTTCGGCCACGCAGTCCATGATCCCCGCCAAGACCGGAGCCGCCGCCGCGGTCGGCCTGGTGCTGCCCGAGCTCAAGGGCAAGCTCGACGGATTCGCGATCCGCATTCCGACCATCAACGTATCGCTGGTCGACCTGACGTTCGTTGCCAAGCGCGCGACGACCGTCGAGGAGATCAACAAGGTCGTGCAGGAGGCGGCGGGCGGCGCAATGAAGGGCGTGCTCGCGTATACCGAGAAGCAACTGGTCTCCATCGACTACAACCACGATCCGGCTTCGTCCACCTACGATGCGACGCTCACGCGCGTCACCGAAGGCACGCTGGTCAAGGTGTGCTCCTGGTACGACAACGAGTGGGGCTTCAGCAATCGCATGCTGGACACCACCATCGCCTGGTCGAAGGCTTCCTGAGAGCGCGGGCATGAACGTGCTGCGCATGGCGGACCAGGATCTCCGCGGCAAGCGGGTGCTGATCCGTGAAGACCTGAACGTTCCGGTCGACGGCGGCAAGGTGACCAGCGACGCGCGCATCCGCGCGGCGCTGCCCACCATCAGGCTGGCGCTGGAAAAAGGCGCGCGCCTGTTCCTGACCTCGCACCTGGGCCGCCCGGAGGAGGGCGTCTACGCCGAGGAGTTCTCGCTGGCGCCGGTCGCCACGCGACTCTCGGAGTTGTTAGGCAAGCCCGTGGCCCTCAAGAAGGACTGGCTGTCCGGCGTCGACACCGACCCGGGCACCGCCGTGCTGCTCGAGAACGTGCGCTTCAACAAGGGCGAGAAGAAGGACAAGGAAGACCTCGCCCGGCAGATGGCCGCGCTGTGCGACGTGTTCGTCATGGACGCCTTCGGCACGGCGCATCGCGCCGAGGCGTCGACGCACGGCGTCGGCAAGTTCGCCAAGATCGCCTGCGCGGGTCCGCTGCTGGTGGGTGAGCTCGAGGCGCTCGAGCGCGCGCTGGCGAAACCGGCGCGCCCGCTGGTCGCCATCGTCGCCGGCTCGAAGGTGTCGACCAAGCTGACCGTGCTCGAGTCGCTGCTTTCCAAGGTCGACAAGCTCATCGTGGGCGGCGGCATCGCGAACACCTTCCTGGCGGCCACCGGCATCAGCGTCGGCAAGTCGCTGCAGGAAGCGGAGATGCACGACATGGCGCGCAAGCTGCTCGAGCAGGCCAAGGCGCGCGGCGCGGAGATTCCGTTGCCCACCGACGTCGTCGTCGCTAAGGAATTCGCGGCCACGGCGCACGCCGACGTGCGCGGCGTTCACGATGTGCGACCCGACGAGATGATCCTCGACATCGGTCCGGATACGGCGGAGCGCCTGGGCGCGATGCTGCAGAAGGCCGGCACCATCGTGTGGAACGGCCCGGTGGGAGTGTTCGAGTTCGATCAGTTCGGCGAAGGCACTAAGGCCATCGCCCAGGCGATCGCGAAGAGTCCCGCGTTCTCGCTGGCCGGCGGCGGCGATACGCTCGCGGCCATCGAGAAGTACGGTGTCGAAGAAGGCATCTCGTACATCAGCACGGGCGGCGGCGCGTTCCTCGAGTTCGTCGAGGGCAAGACGCTCCCGGCCGTCGCGATGCTCGAGTCCCGCGCCAGGTAATGGGGACATTCCTCGTTTCCTAGCAAACGGGGACAGACCTCCCTGAAGCACAGCATGGGGACAGCTCCTGTCAAAAGG
>JBIOZI010000249.1:0-6366 GCA_044871085.1 Steroidobacteraceae bacterium
CGCGGCGGCGAGCGTGCGGGCGTGCTGCTCCAGGCGTTCGACGCTGAAGATCTCCTCGCGAAGTATCTGGTCGCTGTCCCAGCGCGAGGCCGACACTTTATTGAGGATTGCGCTGAACAATGGGTGCAAGAATCCGCCGGCCTTATGAGTGGTCGCTCCGGAGCATTACGCGAATTTGGCAGCCCGCGCGCCATGTGTTCGGGACTCATGGCGGTGTCGGACTGCGCCTACGGGGCGCGGATACGCAGTTTAGCAGGCGAGCGGGCCGGCCATGGGTGCGGCCACGCGAATGGCACTGGATTCCATGCCCGATGCGCGCGTGCCGGCGCGGGTACGACCGAGTACTCGCGCGTAGATTTTCTTGTCGATCGCGTAGCAGGGGCAGGCCGCGGCTTCGAGACCGCGGACATTGAGGATCGCCAAATCCCCGCGCGAGTAGCGGATGAGCTTGCGTCGTTGCAGTGCGCTCGCCGCGCTCGTGACGCCGACCCGGCGCACGCCCAGCATGTACGCCAGGAATTCGTGCGTGACGTGGAATTGGCTCGAATGTGCGCGGTCGCGCGTCATGAGCAGCCAGCGCGCGAGGCGCGCTTCGACCAGATGGAAGCGCGTGCAGGTGCCGGTCTGCATCAGCTGCGACATGAAGACGAATAGATAGCGGTTGAGCGCCGTGCGCGTCGCGGCATTGGCCGCGAGCTCGCGCTCGAAGGTTGCGGCGTCCACGCGCCAAGCGCGGCCGGCGCCCTGCACCAGTGCGCGCACCGGCGACACGTCGACGCCGAGCAGCAGCGGCACCCCCAGCATGCCCTCGTTTCCGACCAGCCCGATCTCCAGTTGCGCGCGTCCTTCGCCCGGCGCGATCAGCGAGACGAAGCTGTCGACCGGAAAATAGACGTGGCGGATGCGATCTCCCGGTTCGTGCAGGACCTCGGAGAAGGCCAGGTCGACCGGCGGATGCTCGCCCGTGAGCCGCAGCCGATCCGCGGGTGGCAGCGCTGCGAGCAGCAGGTTGCCGGGGGGAGCTCGCTTGTTGGTCGCCACTCGGAATCCCACTTTGACACCGGCAGCTCCGGTGCGGACAGCATATGACCCGCGGGCCCGGACATCTGTTCGCCAGCGAACGGAGTCTGCGGGCGCCGCAAATGTAGTCTGGTGGCCCGATGACCCTGGCAGCCGTGGCGGCGGCGTCGCGGCAAATTTCCCTGCTCAACGTACGTTACCGCACGGAGGCGCTGGAAAACCCCACGCAACATTCCAGGCACCGACCTTCGGCCCAGGGTGAATCCGCGCATGACAAACGCCACCGCCGCGTCCGACAGTGACAGCGACAGCGACCGAAACCGCGACAAAGATCGCGACCAGGCTCAGTTCATCTCCATCATCGCGCACGAGCTGCGCTACCCACTGGCACCGATCCGCAACGCCGCCGCGCTGCTGAAGCGCGACACGACGGATGTGGCCATGATCCGCCGCGCCGCCGACATCATCGAGCGGCAGGCGAGCGCCATGCACCGCCTGATCGGCGATCTCGCGGAAGCCTCGCGGATGCAGCGGGGCGCCCTCGAGCTGCGCCGCGCGCGCACGCCGCTCGCTGCGGTCGTGGAACGCGCGGTCGAATTGGCCGGGCCGTTCGCGAGCGAGCGCGGGCACACCCTGTCGGTGAGCGTGGCCCCTGATCCGATCTATCTGCTCGTGGACGCCCCGCGTCTCGTGCAGGTGCTGCACCGGATCATCACCAATGCCACCCAGTACACCGACCGGCACGGCTACCTGCACGTGCGCGCGCAGCGCGATGGCGCCCATGCCCTCGTCACCGTGAGCGATACCGGCATCGGGATTCCCGCCGGGGAGCTGGAGTCGATCTTCGGTTTGTTCGTGCATTCGGCGCCGGGCGCGCGCATCGAGCCTGGTCTCGGACTCGGGCTGTATCTGTCCCGGCATCTCATCGAGGCGCACCAGGGAACCTTGACCGCCGCGAGCGACGGGCCCGGCCGTGGCAGCGTGTTCACGATCCGGTTGCCCTGCGAACGGCCGCCCGGGGAACCGACTACAGCAGGGCGGGCTGGGTCGTCCGTTGAGGCTTCAGCAGCCGATCCGTCTCCCGCTTGACCACGGCGTAGCACTCGCAGGAGAGACGCTCGAGATGCGGCCGGTCGAGCACGGTGATCTTGCCGCGCACGTATTTGATGACGCCTAACTTCTGCAGCCTGCCGGCGGCCTCGGTGACCCCTTCGCGGCGCACGCCGAGCATGTTCGCGATGAGCTCCTGTGTCATCTTCAGCTCGTTGCCGGACAGCCGGTCGAGCGACAGCAGCAGCCAGCGGCACAGTTGCTGCTCGAGCGAGTGATGCCGGTTGCACACCGCGGTCTGCGCCATCTGCGTGATCAGCGACTGCGTGTAGCGCAGCAGCACGTGGAGCATTTCCCCGTGGCGGTTGAACTCCTGCTTGAGGCGGTTGCCCGTCAGCCGGTAGGCGTGCCCGCCGCTTTGCACGATGGCGCGGCTCGGTGTCGTCTCGCCGCCCATGAACAGCGAGACGCCGATGGCGCCTTCGTTGCCGACCACGGCGATCTCCGCCGACGCGCCGTCCTGCATGACGTACAGCAGCGAGACGATGGAGTTGGTCGGGAAGTAGATGTGTCGCAGCGCGGCGCCGGCTTCGTACACCACCATGCCGAGCGGCATCGCCACCAGCTTCAGGTGCGGGAACAGCCGTTCGCGCTCGAGCTGCGGCAGGGCATCGAGTATGTGGTTCTGGCGTGGATCGGGCGTGACGGGCATTTGTTAGGAGTGTATGCGCATTCGCGCGTCTATGTGCGGTACCGCTCATCGCGGGGCCAAACATTTTCGCTGTGTACGTTGTCGCACAGACCACGGTCCCACACGCGCGTAGGTTTCCTCCCATGCGAAAGAGCTGCTCGAGAACGACACTGTGGACACTGGGGATCGTATTCGCCATTCATGGCGGTGGTTTGGCACGGGCCGGCGTGGTGCATCCGTGGAACAGCGCCTCCATTGCGCGCCCGGTTGCCGCAATGTACGTGCCGGTGCGCGGGTCGACTCGCGCGCCGACGGCGCTCGAGCGGACGGTCGGGCACGCTGTTCCAGTCGCCCTGCGCCCGCACGAGACGTCTTCATCGTGGCCGTGGCTGGCGCTGGGCGGAATTGCCGCGATCCTCGCGGTGATCTCACTGGCCGCGCGACGGCGCCTGCCATTCGGGAGCCGGTTCTGATGCCGCTGCTGAGCAGAACCATCGGGCTCGAGGTGCCGGACGATCTCGGCGCGCTTCTCGGTGTCGCGCGGACGCCGGGCATCGTCGTGCCCTTGCTCGTGAAGGATGCGCGTGCCGAGGAGATCGCAGCCATCTCGCACGAGCTGCGCAACTCGCTGAGCGTGGTGCGCAATGCCGCGCGGCTGCTGCGCATGCCGGCCGCGGCCGGCAACATCGATGGTGCGCGGATACTCATCGAACGCCACGTCGGCCAGATGAGCCGGCACATTCAGGACATGCTGGATGCCTCGCAGCACACCGGGCCGAGAAGCCTGCTGCGCTCGCACGTGGACCTGCGCGTGATCGTCGGCAATTGCGTCGACGCGCTCGCGCCCGACCTGGCGCGCCGCGGGCATCGCCTGACGGTGAACCTGCCCACGGACGGCGTTTGGCTGCAGGCCGATGGCGCGCGGCTGGAACAGGTGTTCTCGAATCTGCTGATCAACGCCGCGAAATACACGCCCGACGGCGGGGACATCTCGCTCGACATGGAGACGCTGGACCTGCAGGTTCGGGTCCGCATCCGCGATTCGGGCATCGGGATCGCGCCGGCGCTGGTCGCGCGGATCTTCGACATGTTCATGCAGGTGGACGCCACGACCCCGCGCGCCGAAGGCGGTCGCGGTATCGGGCTCGCGGTGGTTCGCAATCTCATCGAGCTGCACGGCGGCAGTGTGCACGTCGTGAGCGCGGGGCTGGGTCTCGGCAGCGAGTTCGTCGTGCTGCTGCCCGCGCTGTGGGCGGCCTCGGCAGATGTGCTGCCGATCGTGGCCGCGACGTGAGGCCGGCAGACTCCGTTCGCCAGCGCACAGTGTCGGCCCGGAACGCGCGGCACACTGGCCGCAATGAATAGCGTCATACGCGCGTTGCTGCTGCTGGTCGCCGGCGGCGCCGCATTCGCAGAGCCCGGTGGCCGCGCGCCGCCCGCCAACTCGGTGCCCCGCGAGTACGGTGCGGGATGGAACTGCGCCCGCGGCTTCCGCGAAACCGACGGCCGCTGCGACAGTGTGGCGATACCCGTCAACGGCTACCTGAGCGCCAACGGGCGTGATTGGGAATGCAATCGCGGCTTCCGCAAGAGCGGCACGGCCTGTAACGCCATCAAACTACCTGCGAACGCCTACGCGGACGACACCTCGTACGGCCTGGGCTGGCGCTGCGCGCGCGGCTTTCGCGAGGACAACGGCCAGTGCCGGCAGATGATCGCGCCGACGAACGCGTTTCTCGTCGATTCGCAATACGGCACCGGCTGGCAGTGCGAGCGGGGCTATCGTGCCGACGGCACCACCTGCACGCGCGTGGTGATTCCCGCGAATGCCTTTCTGCGTGATTCCGGTGACGAGTGGGACTGTGTCCGTGGATTCCTACGCAGCGGCGCGCAGTGCGTGGCCGTGGCCGTGCCGGCCAACGGTTATCTCGACAATCACGGCACCGGCTGGCGGTGCGAGCGCGGATTTCGCCGCACGGGCGCGCGTTGCGCGGCGCTGGTTTTGCCCGCGCACGCCCACATCGACTATTCGGGCAACGACTGGGAGTGCGCCGCGGGGTTTCGCAAGGAACCCGAGGCCTGCGTCGCGCGTTAGTCGAAGATACCGCGCGTATGTTCGCCCCCGCACCGACACGCGCGGGCGTCGCGCCTACTCTCGCTTCTCTGGTGGACCGCTCTCGCGCTCCATCGTCATCAGTAGAGAACGTTCATGAATTCCCCCTTCAAGATTACGCGCAGCGCGCGCCGCCGCCTGCGCATCGCGCTGCCCGCATTGCTGTTGATCTCCGCGGCCTGGGCCGGCAAGCCGGTTCCCTCCGCGCAACTGCAGGCCGCCCAGCTGGCGATCGCCAATGCCGAACGGGTCGATGCCGGCGCGAATGCGGCCCTGGAGCTCGGCGAAGCCCGCGCGAAGCTGTCCTCCGCACAGCATGCCGTGGACGAAAAGGAGATGGTCGCCGCCGAGTGGCTGGCCGAGGAAGCCCGCGCAGCGGCGGAGCTCGCCGCCGCCAAGTCCGGCCTCGCCAAGGCCAATGCCGTGAACAAGGATCTGAAAGACAGCACCGCGACTCTGATCGAAGAGATGCAGCGCAAGTCCGGAGACAGCCGATGAACATCACTAACTACACCTGGCATCGCTCGGCGATCGCCGCCGCCGTCGCCGCCGTGCTGATCGCGGGATGCGCCACCGTGCCGAAGTCGCCCGAGGGCTACCAGGCGGTACGCGACCGGCTCACCACCCTGCAGAACGACCCGGTGCTGTCGCCGCTCGCGCCCGTGGAGACCAAGGAAGCGGAGCTCGCGGTGAACCAGGCGAAGATCGTGCAAAAGGACAAGGTGTTGACCGCTCACCGCGTCTACATGGCGGTGCAGAAAGTCGACACCGCCCGGGTGCTGGCTGAGACCCGCTACGCGGAGTCCGAGCGGGCCACCCTGGCCAAGGCCAGCGAGAAGGCGCGTCTCGATGCGCGCACGCGCGAGGCGGACCTGGCGAAATCCGATGCAGTGATGGCGCGGGCGCAGAACGCGCAGCAGACGGCGATTGCGGTACAGGCGCGCAGCGACGCGGACGCCGCCCAGCAGGCGGCCAGCACGGCGCAGCTCGCGGCGAGCAATGCGGAACAGCAGGCGATCGAGCTCAAACGTCAGCTCGAAGTGCTGCAGGCACGTCCCACGGATCGCGGCCTGGTGCTGACGCTGGGCGATACTTTGTTCGCCACCGGCAAATCCGAGCTCAAGTCCGGAGCGACGGCGAATCTCGATCGCGTGATGGCCTTCATGAATCAATATCCGGCCCGCACGGCCGCCATCGAAGGCTTCACGGACAGCATGGGCAGCGACGAATTCAACCAGGAGCTCTCGCAGCGCCGTGCCGATTCGGTGCGGAATTACCTGGTAGGACGGGGCGTGGGCGCCACGCGCCTGACGGCCGCGGGTCGCGGCGAGAGCGCGCCGGTAGCCGACAACGATTCGGCGGCCGGACGGCAGCAGAATCGCCGCGTCGAAGTCGTCATCAGCCAGCCTGTCACCGGGGCGACTAACTAATGAACATCCTCGTGTGGTTGATCGTCGGTGGAATCGTCGGCTGGCTCGCCAGCATCGTGATG
>JBIOZI010000250.1:0-8447 GCA_044871085.1 Steroidobacteraceae bacterium
CTGGAGCTGATCCGAAAGCTCCGCGGCGAGTCGAAGTCCTTTCCCATCCTGATCCTGACGGCGCGCGATCGCTGGCAGGACAAGGTCGAAGGTCTGCAGGCTGGCGCCGACGACTACGTCGCCAAGCCCTATCACTTCGAGGAAGTGCTGGCGCGCATGCAGGCGCTGATGCGCCGCGCCGGCGGGTGGGCCAGTCCGGTGCTCGAGTGCGGCCCGATCCGGCTCGACACGCGCGCCCAGCAGGTGTCCCTGAACGGTTCACCGATCGAGCTCACCACGTTCGAATACCGCATCCTCGAGCACATGATGCTGCGCGCCGGCGACGTGATCTCGAAGACCGAGCTCACCGAGCGTCTCTACGACCAGGACTACGAACGCGACAGCAACGTCATCGAGGTGTTCATCGGTCGACTGCGGCGCAAGCTGGATCCCGACGAGAGCCTGAAACCCATCGAGACGCTGCGCGGTCGCGGCTACCGTTTCTCGATCGCCCGCAACCAGGGCACGTAACGCTTGTCACGGGGCACGCCGCGACAGCCCTCACTGCGGCGCAGGCTGCTGCTCTCCGTATTCAGCGTGATCGTGGTGTTCTTCGCGCTCACGATCTTCCTGCTCGACATGTTGTTCCGGCACGCCGCGGAACGCAGCCTGCGCGAGGTACTCGACGCGCAGATGGTGGCGCTGGTGGCCGCGGCGGATCCCGACGGTCCCGAATCGGTGACGCCGACGGCGCTGCTGGATACGCGCTTCGACACGCCAGGGTCCGGTCTCTACGCCGAAATCCGCTCGGCCTCCGGCGAGAGCATCTGGCGCTCGCAATCCACCACCGGCACGGCCGTTCAGTTCGGGCCGCCACTCGAAGCGGGCGGACGCACGTTCTTCTTCACCGACATCGCGGGTACCGACGTGCGCCTGGCGGTGGCGAGTCGCGCCATCGTCTGGGACGACCTGCACGGCCAGCCGGCGCGCTTCACCTTCAGCGTGGCCACCAACCTCGAAACCTACTACGCGCAGATCGCGAGCTTCCGCCAGCAACTGGTCGGGTGGTTCACGGGACTGGCGCTGCTGCTGCTGGCGACGCTCGCGCTGGTCCTGCGCTGGCTGTCGCAGCCGATTCGGCGCCTGGTGCGCGAGATCAAGGCCGTGGAAGCCGGGGATCGCGAGCAACTCAGCGAGCACTGGCCGCAGGAACTGAGCGCCGTCACCGGCAACCTGAATGCCCTGCTCGAAGCCGAGCGCACGCGCATCAAGCGTTACCGCGACACGCTCGGCAATCTCGCGCACAGCCTGAAGACGCCGCTCGCGGTGATGCGCCAGTCGCTGCGCGAAGTGGCGCCGCCCGCGAAGGGCGCGCTCGATACCGAGATCGAACGCATGACGGGCATCATCGAGCACCAGATGAAGCGCGCGGCGGCCAGCGGCGGCGCCTTGCTCGGGCAGGCGCCGGTGGACGTGGCGCCCATCGTCACCGAGCTGCGCGTGGCCTTGCTCAAGGTGTACGGCAACAAGGATCTGCTGTTCGAGGCCGCGGTGGATCCGGCGGCGCAGTTCATCGGCGATCGCGCGGATCTCACCGAGCTGCTGGGGAATCTGCTCGACAACGCCTGCAAATGGTCGCGTTCACGCGTGCGCATCGAAGTCCGGATCGACGTGGCGGCCACCACGCGCACCGCGTTGCTGCTGTTCATCGACGACGACGGACCGGGCATCGCCGAGGCCGATCGTGCGCGCGTGCTGGTGCGCGGCGGCCGCGCCGACGAGGCGACGCCGGGGCACGGTCTCGGACTCGCGATGGTGCACGACACGGTCGCCTTGTACGGCGGCTCGATGGTCATCGACGCATCGACGCTCGGCGGCGCGCGGTTCGAGCTCAGGTTGCCAGGCCGCGCGGGGTCGTGAGCCCCGCTGACCGACGCGCTACGGCGCTTCCTTGATCTCGAAGGTGATGCCCTGGGCCAGCGGCAGGTCGCGGCTCCAGTTGATGGTGTTGGTCTGCCGCCGCATGTACGCCTTCCAGGAATCGGAGCCGGATTCGCGGCCGCCGCCGGTGTCCTTCTCACCTCCGAAAGCGCCGCCGATCTCGGCACCGGACGTGCCGATGTTCACGTTCGCGATTCCGCAGTCGCTGCCGGTCGCGGAGAGAAACCGCTCGGCGTGTTGCAGACGGTCGGTGAAGATCGCCGAGGACAGCCCGTGCGCCGAGGCGTTCTGCATCTCGATGGCCTCGTCGAGCGAGTCGAATGGAATGAGATAGAGCACCGGCGCGAAGGTTTCGTGTTGGACGATGGGCCAGTCGTTCTCGGCGCGAATGATGGTGGGCGCGACGAAGTTGCCCTTGCCCTCGAGCACCTTCTCGCCGCAGATCACCTTGCCGCCGGCGGCCTTGGCCTGCGCGATGGCTTGGGAATAGCGCTCGACCGCGCCCTTGTCGATGAGCGGACCCATCAGCGTGGCGGGGTCGCTGGGGTTGCCGATGCGCATCTGGCCGTAGGCGTGCGCGAGTTTTCTCTCGAGCTCCTCGAGGCGCGCGCCATGCACGAGCACGCGCCGCGTGGTCGTGCAGCGCTGCCCCGCGGTGCCGACGGCGCCGAAGACGATCGAGGGCACCGCCAGGTTCAGATCCGCGGACTCGTCGACGATGATCGCGTTGTTGCCGCCGAGCTCGAGCAGGCACTTGCCGAGCCGACGCGCGACGCGCTCGGCGACGTTGCGGCCGACGGCGGTGGAGCCCGTGAACGACACCAGCGCGACGCGCCGGTCGTCGACGAACCGCGTCGCGAGCTCGGTGCCCGCGTCGATGAACAGCTGGAAGATCGCCGGCAGCCGGTGCTCGCGCATCACCTTGTTGCAGATTTGCTGGACGGCGATGGCCGCAAGCGGCGTCTTGGGCGAGGGCTTCCACACCGAGGCATTGCCGCAGATGGCGGCGAGGAAGGCGTTCCAGGCCCACACCGCCACGGGGAAATTGAACGCCGAGATGATTCCGACCACGCCGAGCGGGTGCCACTGCTCGTACATGCGATGCTGCGGCCGCTCGGAGTGCATCGTCGAGCCATACAGCATGCGCGACTGCCCGACCGCGAAGTCGGCGATGTCGATCATCTCCTGCACTTCGCCGAGCCCCTCGGCCTTGATCTTGCCGTTCTCGAGCGTGACGAGCGCGCCGAGATCGTCCTTCACCGCGCGCAGCGCGTCGCCCAGCAACCGGATGGCTTCACCGCGGCGCGGCGCGGGCACCACGCGCCACGCGGCCGCGGCCTCGAGCGCGCCGCGCATCACGGCCTCGTAGTCGGTGACGGTCGCCGAGCGCACCTGCGCCAGCGTGTCGCCGGTGGCCGGGTTCAGCGAGCTGATGGCCGTACCCGCGATGTCCTTGGACCAGCCCAAACTACCGGACCATGCACCGGCGTTGATCGAGTCGATGCCGAGCCGCTTGAGGATGCCGGCGACGTCGACGGAGGTCTTCGCAGCGCTCATTTCTTGCGCCTCCGGGTTTTCGATGCGCCGGCCTTCGCGGCCGGGTTGCGGCGCTGGTGCCCGGTCTCGCCCTTGACGACCGCCGCGGACGAAAGGTCCTTGGTGCCGCCCGGCGCGTAGTACCGGCCGAAGCGGTTCTCGAGGATGGCCGGCAGATCGAACTGCTCCTGCGCGACGAACCCCTGGTACTTGCGTGGAGTGGCGAGCACGAGATCGACGACGGCGGTGATGCCCGCGGCCGTGGTCACCTGGATGGCCGACCACAAACGTCCGGCGATCATCTGTGGATAGACCTTGTTGACGTAGTTTTCCTCGCGCAGCTCGCCATCCTGCTTGCCGGCGACGGCGGCGTAGACGATGACCACGTCCTGCAGGGTCTGCGGCACGGCGTGCTCGAGCACGCGCTTGAGGGTGGCGCGGTCGGAATTCAGCTTCAGGTCGTTCATGAGCAGGCGCATCTGCGCGCAATGCCCGGGGTAGCGCATGGTCTTGTAGTTGATCTGCTCGCACTGCCTGCCGTAGGTCTCGGCGAGCGAGCCCAGCCCGCCCGAGGTGTTGAACGCCTCGTACAGAGTGCCGTCGATCTCGATTTCCTCGAGCCCTTCGAGCGGCGCGGCGTCGACCGTCTTGCCGTCCACCACCGACTGGCAGGGATTCCCGTACTCGTTGATGAGGCCCTCGGTGGACCAGGTGAGCGAATACTTGAGCACGTTGTTAGGGTGCTGGGGGAGCGCGCCGACGCGCAGCTTGATCGAGCGCAGCTCATCGAAGTGCTTCGCGAGCTCGTTGGCCGCGATGCTGATGAACCCGGGCGCGAGCCCGCATTGGGGCACGAACGCCTTCGACGCGCCGCGCGCCATGCGCCGCACCGCCTGGGTCACCGCGACGTCCTCGGTGAGATCGAAGTAGTGCGCATTGCCCTTGCGCGCGGCCTTGGCCACCGTGGGGTTGCAGTAATAGGGCAGGCTCGAAATGACGGCGTGCGGCTTGTGCGTGGCGAAATGGCGCTCGAGCGCCGGCGCATCGCCCGCATCGAGCGCGACGGCACGCAGCTGCGGCGACCCGTGCGCCTTGGCCACGCCTTCGGCGGCCGCCGCGTCGACATCGCCCAGTGTCACGTCGTAGTCGCCCGACTCGGCCAGCAATCCGCTGATCAGGGCGCCGATCTTGCCGGCCCCTAAAATCAAAACTTTGTGCATGAAATCCTCGTTGCCGGGTAGTGTGCCGTAACCCTATGAATTAGAATAGTTCGCAACATGCGTACCACCGACACGACTGCCTGGCATCCGGCGAGCTGGACCGCGCGCACCGCGCAGCAACAGCCGCGTTACTCCGACCTTCCTGCGCTCGAGACCGTCGTCGCGCAGCTCGCGAGGCTGCCGCCACTGGTCGTGTCGTGGGAGATCGAGCAGCTGCGCGAACGGCTGGCGGACGCGCAGCGCGGCAAGTGCTTCCTGCTCATGGGCGGTGACTGCGCCGAGACGTTCGAAGAGTGCGAGTCCGACAAGATCGCGAAGAAGCTCAAGATCCTCCTGCAAATGAGCCTGGTGCTGCTGCACGGACTCAAGAAGCCCATCATTCGCGTCGGGCGCATGGCGGGCCAGTATGCCAAGCCGCGCTCCGCGGACACCGAGACGCGCAACGGCGTCACGCTGCCGGCATTCCGCGGCGATCTCGTGAACCGCTCCGAGTTCACCGCGGTGGCGCGCGAGCCGGACCCTTCGCTGCTGCTGCGCGGCTACGAGCGCGCGGCGCTGACGCTCAATTTCGTGCGCGCGCTGTGCGACGGCGGCTTCGCCGACCTGCATCATCCGCAGTACTGGGATCTCGGCTTCATGGAGCACTCGCCGCTCAAGGTCGAGTACCAGAAGATCGTCGATTCCATCGGCGACGCCTTGGACTTCTTCGAACGGGTGAGCGGCGGCCGCGCGCCGCACGAAGTGACGTCGGTGGATTTCTACGCCGCGCACGAGGGCCTGCTCATGCACTACGAGCAGGCGCAGACGCGCTACATCGAGCGCCAGAAGCGCTGGTACAACCTGTCGACGCACATGCCCTGGATCGGCATGCGCACCGCGCAGCTCGACGGTGCGCACGTCGAGTTCTTCCGCGGTGTCGCGAACCCCATGGGCGTGAAGATCGGCCCGGCGATGACCGAGGAGTGGCTGCAGGGCCTGGTCGCCACGCTGAACCCTAACAACACGCCGGGCCGCCTCACCATCATCCACCGCTTCGGCGCGAAGGACGTGGAGAAGGGGCTGCCCAGGATGATCAAGGCGGTGCGCGAGACCGGGCAGCAGGTGCTGTGGGTCTGCGACCCCATGCACGGCAACACCGAGACGAGCTCCGGTGGCCTCAAGACTCGGCGCTTCGAGAACATCCAGCGCGAGCTCGAGCTGTCATTCCAGATCCACGAAGCACATGGATCTTTCCTGGGCGGCGTGCACATCGAGCTCACGGGAGAAAACGTCACCGAATGCACCGGCGGAGCGCGCGGCCTCACCGATGCGGACCTTGCCAGGGCATACAAATCCACCGTCGACCCGCGTCTCAACTACGAGCAGGCGCTGGAACTCGCGATGTTGATCGGCAGGCACGGCCCGGCACGTTAGTTGCAACTTTCGGAACACATGAACTACGACAAAATTCAGGTTCCGAAAGACGGCCAGCGCATAACCATCAATCCGGACGCCTCGCTCAACGTCCCGGACAATCCCATCCTCGTGTACGTCGAGGGCGACGGCATCGGCATCGACATCACGCCCGTGATGCTCAAGGTGGTAAATGCCGCCGTCGAGAAGGCCTACCGGGGCAGGCGCCGTGTCGCCTGGATGGAAATCTACGCCGGCGACAAGGCCCAGAAGCTCTACGGCACGGGCTTTCCCGATGAAACGCTGCACGCGCTGCGCGAGTTCGTCGTGTCGATCAAAGGTCCGCTCGGCACGCCCGTGGGCGGCGGCATGCGCTCGCTCAACGTCGCGCTGCGCCAGAATCTCGACCTGTACGCCTGCGTGCGCCCCATTCGCTATTTCCCGGGCGTGTCGACGCCGATGGCCGACGCGTCGCTCACCGACATGGTGGTGTTCCGCGAGAACACCGAAGACATCTACGCCGGCATCGAATTCCCCACCGGCTCGGCCGAAGTGCAGCGGCTCATCTACTTCCTGCAGAACGAGCTGCACGCCAAGGGCATCCGCTTTCCGGCCAGCTCCGGAATCGGCATCAAGCCGGTGTCCAAGGAAGGCAGCCAGCGCCTGGTGCGCAAGGCCATCCAGTATGCCATCGAGAATGACCGCGTCTCGGTGACGCTGGTGCACAAGGGCAACATCATGAAGTACACCGAGGGTGCCTTCATGCAGTGGGGCTATCTACTCGCGAAGGAGGAGTTCGGCGCGCAGCCCATCGGCAGCGGGCCCTGGTGCTCCTTCAAGAACCCGATCAACGGCAAAGAGATCGTCATCAAGGACGTCATCGCCGACAACTTCCTGCAGCAGGTGCTGCTGCGTCCCGAGGACTACGACGTCATCGCGACGCTGAATCTCAACGGCGACTACATCTCCGATGCGCTCGCGGCGCAGGTGGGCGGCATCGGCATCGCGCCGGGCGGCAACATCGGCGACGGCCTCGCGGTGTTCGAGGCCACGCACGGCACGGCGCCGGGTTTCGCCGGCAAGGACCGCGTGAATCCGGGCTCGCTGATCCTCTCGGCCGAGATGATGCTGCGCTACATCGGCTGGAAGGAGGCCGCGGAGCTCATCCTCCAGGGGGTCGCGGACACCATCGCCGCGAAGGAAATGACCTACGATCTCGCGCGCCTGCGCGAGGCCATCCGTGCCACGAAGCGCGACATCGCGGCGCGCAAGAACGTCGAGGAAGACCTGCAGCGGCTCATCCCGGGTGCAACGTTGCTGACGTGCTCGGGCTTCGGAGATGCGATCATCCGCCGCATGAAGGCGTAGCTCCCCCGACTCGCCGCAAGAAGGAATCCATGGCGGCGACGTTTTGTCCCGACTGTACGTTGTGTCCGCGGCTCGCGTCGTTCCTGGCCAAGACGCGGCATGCGCACCCCGAATACCACTGCAAGCCCGTAGCGCCGTTCGGCGTTGCCGAGCCGCAGCTGCTGGTCGTCGGCCTCGCCCCCGGCATGCACGGCGCGAACCGCACCGGCCGGCCGTTCACCGGCGACTACGCCGGCATCCTGCTGTACCAGTCGCTGCACGAGCTGGGTCTGTGCAGCGCGCCGACTTCGGTCGATCGCGCCGACGGCCTCACGCTGCGCGGCGTACGCATCACGAACGCCGTGAAGTGCCTGCCGCCCGACAACAAGCCGCTGCCCGTGGAGATCAAGACCTGCAACCAGTACCTGGCGGCGGAGCTCGGTGAGCTGCCGTCGGTGCGCGCGGTACTGGCCCTCGGCGTCGTGGCGCACGAGTCGGTGCTCATCGGCAGCGGGCTCAAGCGCGCGGCGGCGAAGTTCGGACACGCGCGCGAATACGAGCTGCCGGGCGGACGACACCTGGTCGACTCCTACCATTGCAGCCGCTACAACACACAGACGCGGCGCCTCACGCCGGAAATGTTCAAGGCGGTGCTCGGGCGGGCGGCGCAGCTGGCGGGTTTATGATTGGCGGGTGACGGAGCACGCCGACACCTTCAATCCCAAGGAATACATCCCGAGCCTGCCGCGGCGGCCGGGCGTGTATCGCATGTACGGGCCATCGAATGACGGCGGCGGCCAGGGCGAGCTGCTCTACGTCGGCAAGGCGCGCAGCCTGCGCGACCGGGTGGGCAACTATTTCCTCGCCAGCAACGTGGATCCCAAGGTGCAGGCCCTGGTCGGGCACATCGCGCGCATCGAGGTCACGCTCACCAACTCCGAGACCGAGGCGCTGCTGCTCGAGTACAACCTCATCAAGGAGCACAAGCCGCGCTACAACATCGTGCTGCGCGACGACAAGAGCTTCCCGTAC
>JBIOZI010000251.1:0-13242 GCA_044871085.1 Steroidobacteraceae bacterium
GCACCGACCACGAGGCCCGCGACATCGTCGCGGTCGGCGAGGAAGCGGCCGGCGTCCACTGTGGTGACCTGATCTGCGCCTATGAGATTGCCCGCGTGCTGAACGACATTGGCGGCTTGCAGCGCGCGCGTCAGTTCATCGACGGTGAGACCGAAACCGGAGAGCTTCTGTGCGTCGAGGTCCACCCGCACCACGCTGCGCGGGCCGCCAACGGTGTAGATATTCCTCGTGCCCGGCACGCGCTTGATCTCCGCCTCGATCGAACGCGCGACCTGCGCCAGCTCATATCCGCCGCGCCCCGGATCTTGCGTCCAGAGCGTCAGAGTGACGACGGGTACATCGTCGATGCCCTTTGGCTTCACCAGCGGCTGCAGGACTCCGGCGTTCGGCGGTTGCCAGTCCTGGTTCGAGTAGATCGCGTTGTACAGCCGTACGATGGCTTCGTTGCGCGGTTCGCCGACCTTGAACTGAACGCTGAGCACAGCCATGCCGGGACGCGACGCGGATGCGATGTGCTCCACGCCCGCGATTTCCCCGAGCACCTTTTCCATCGGCGAGGCGACGAGATTCTCGACCTGCTCGGCCGACGCGCCGGGAAATCCCACGAAGACGTTCGCGAACGTGACGTCGATCTGCGGTTCTTCCTCGCGCGGGGTGATGAGAACCGCGAATACGCCTGCTAACAATGCTGCGACGGCCAGCAGCGGAGTGAGCTGCAGCCCCAGGAAGCGGCGCGCGAGTCGCCCGCTGAATCCGAGCTCAGTCATAAACGCTTCATCGCGGCAATGGGATCCGTGGCGATGCGCTCCTTGGCAGAGAGCCCAGCCAACACCTCCACCTTGCCGTCGACGCGATGACCGGGGCGAATCTGCCGCAGCGAGGTGCGGCCAGCCGCGTCGATCACATACACGGCGGTGACGTCGCCACGATCCACGACCGCCGCGGCCGGTACCATCAGCCGCTCGCCTTCGCCGGTGACGAACGCCACTTTGACGAACATCCCCGGATAGAGGTCGGTCGCGTTTTCCGGCAGCTCGAGTCGCGCGCGAAAAGTGTTCGACGTGCCCGCGGCTTCGGGAAACACCGTGAGCTTGGTGGCTTCGATGCGCCGGCCGTCGACATAAACCGCAGCCCTTCGAATGCGCCGCACCTGTCCGACGATCGACTGCGGCACGTCGACGGTGACGCGCAGGAACTGAAGCGAGAGCCCACTCATCAACAGCGTGCCGGGCGCAACCGTCTCACCCACCTGCACGTTGCGCTTGGTTACGATGCCAGCATATGGCGCGCGAACTTCGGTGTAGCTCAAGCCTTCCTGGGCGCTTTGCAATGCCGCGCTCGCGGCTGCAAGCTGCGCCTTGGTCGTATCGCGGTTTGCGGAAGCTTCATCGAGCGCGGCTTTGGCCACCAGCTTTTGTTGGTACATGAGGACGACGCGTTCATACCGCTGCCGCGCTTCGGTCTCGCGAGCAGTGGCTGCGCGCAGGTTCGCTTGAGCCTGGAGCAGTCCCGCGCGTTGTTCGGTCGCCCGGATGCGCATGATGACCGCGCCCGCGGGAACGAAATCATTCACGTCATAGAGAATCTCGGTGACCCGGCCCGAAGTCTGCGCTGCAACCGTGCCCTGATTGACGGCCTCGATCTTGCCGTCGAGCTGGCGCTCGAGCGGCGCGTGCTCCAGCTCGAGGACAATGGAGTCGAGCGGAGCCAGTGCCGCCGGCGGCGCGCCAGTTGGCGACTTGCCGCAGGCTAACAACGTCGCCGCCGCGACCGCGACTGCAAGCCGCCCGATGTGCGTCGCGCCGCGCATTTCAGTTGAACGCCACGCCAGGTTGGACGCCGACTTTCTTCAGGATCAGGGCGAGCGGACAGAAGCCCGTGAATGCCGCCTGAAAGAGATTGACGCCGACGAAGGCAGCCAGTGCCAGCCAATACGGGCTGACGAAGTAGCTGAGAGCCAGGCTCAGGATGATCATGGAGCCGGCAAAGGCGAGCACGATTCTATCGATGGACATGGAAACTCCTCTTCTCTGATCTGACGGACAGCGCTGATACTCGTCCCGACACTTCTGGGGGAGCATCCGTAGTGCTCGTCACAACGAACGGGGTACTACGTACTTGCAATCTTTCCGGTGGCGGGATCGAGCTGAAGAATCGGCAATCCGGCCGATTTCCATGCCCCAATGCCGCCCGTCATGTGCGCTGCCTTCGAAGCTCCTGCCGCGAGCCTGGCCTGCGCGGCCAATGCCGAACGTTTGCCGCTGCCACACTGGAATACGACCCGGCGCGGGCCATCCGGAGGAAGCGCCAGCGCGTCCAGAGTCGACAGCGGAAAGAGCAATGCACCGGCGATTCGCTGTGCGGCGTACTCATCGGGTTCGCGAACATCCACGAGCAGGATCTGCCTGGCGTTCAGCAGGTCCGCGACTTGGTGCGGGGAGAGCTCTTCGAGCATGGTCGGACCGGGCTTGTTCATCAAAGACTCCAATTCACTAACGAGTTGAAGTCAGTATATTAGGAGTTGCTAATTAAGCAAGTACTCAATTAACATAGCCGGCACTAATATATATGGGAGGGTGGATGGCTTCACGTCACGTTGTGTCGGGTCGGGCAGGGCAAAAGCCGGCGCGCGCCATCAAGCCACACGCCGACAAGGCGGCGGCGCTTCTCAAGGCGCTGGCAAATGAACAGCGCTTGATGGTGCTTTGCAATCTGCTCGAGGGACCGCTATCCGTCGGCGAACTAAACGAACGAGTGACGCTCAGTCAGTCGGCACTTTCGCAGCATCTCGGTGTGCTGCGTGACGCAAACATCGTCACGACGACACGCGAAGCGCAGAGCATTCGGTACGCGTTATCGTCGGGCGCCGTGAGCCGAATCATCGAGATCCTGTACAAGGAATTTTGCGAAACTTGAGTCGATTGGCTTACTCCGTCATGTCCCCATGATTCACTCACCCGCTCGCCGCCAGTTAACGCTCGCCGTAGTGTTCCTGGCGACATATCTGTCGCTCGAGTGGTTGTGCTATGCGCGTCCGGCGCTGGCCCCCGCAATTACCCCGTGGCATCCGCAGGCCGGCTTGATGATCGCGTTTCTGATGCTCGTGGGGCCCAGGTGGTGGTTGGCGACTGGGCTCGCGGCATTTCTCGCCGCGTGCTTCATACGCGACACGCAGCTCTCGGCCGTTGTGCTGATTGCCGCCAGCGCGTGGATTGCACTCGCTGGCGTGTTGACCGCGCGCAGTCTGCGGCTCGTACTCGCGGACCTGCACATGTCTTCGACTCCTGAGGCCGCGAAGTTTGCTGGCATCGCTGCGTGCGCGGCCCTCGGCACGGCGGTCGGGGTCATCGGCGTGTCTATTGCAACCGGTGCCGTTTCGGCTGCCGATTTCTTGCGCGGCGTGGCCCGATACGGGCTCGCGGATCTCAACGGGATGCTTATGGTGATTCCGCTGCTACTCGAGTGGGATCGCCGTTCCGGTCTGAAACTCGTCGTACAACGGCGCGCCATCGAGCTATTGGCGCAATTCTTACTCGTGCTCGTCATCCTCGGGCTGATTTTCGCGCTCCCGGACTCCGAACAACTTCGCTTTCTCTATCTACTATTCGTGCCAGTCATCTGGGTTGCGCTGCGCTGGGACTGGAGAGGCGCGTTGGCGGCGGTCTTGGTCATTCAATCAGCACTCATTTTCGCCGCTGAGGCGGACTTGCATACGCCGCGCTTCGTTGACACGCAGGTTCTCATGCTCACGCTTACGCTAACGGCGCTGTTGTTGGGCTCGGTAGTGGCTGAACGCCGCAGGGTAGAGGCCCGCTTGCGCGAGCGCGACGCCGAGTTGTCGCGCGCGATGCGCTTTGCCGTGGCGGGCGAGCTGGCCTCAGCCACCGCGCACGAGCTCAACCAGCCGATGACCGCGCTCGTTTCCTACTTGAATGCCGCCGAAATTCTTGCTCAGTCCCCGGGCCAGGTCGATGAGCGACTGAGCGGTACGGTCAGGAAAGCGGCCGCGGAAGCGCTGCGCGCGGCCGACGTGCTGCATCGTCTGCGCGACTTCTACATCGGAGGGCGCTCGCAGCGCGAATCGGTGGACGTCGCCAAGCTGTGTGCTACCGTCGCCGCCAGCTTCATCGATCGGCTGGCGCGCGCGAAGATCGTTCTGGATGTGATTCCAGACCCAGCTCTCGCGCTCATCGAGGCTGATGAGACACAGATGCACATCGTGCTCCACAATCTCGTGGCAAATGCAATCGACGCAGTAGAAACAGTGAATGCGGCGCAGAAGCGAATTGAAATCCAGTGGCGGGGCGAGGGTCGCGATGTGGCGATTGCGGTGCACGACTCCGGGCCCGGCATCGATCCAGCCACGACAGACCAGGTATTCGAACCGTTCGTCTCGCAGAAGCCCGAGGGCATGGGACTAGGACTGGCGATCACGCGGTCTCTGGTTCGCGCGCATGGCGGTGACGTCTCCGCCGGGGCGAGCGAGCGCCTGGGCGGCGCGCGCATCACCGTGCGTTTGCCGCTCGCACCAGAGCTATCTCCATGACCGACGCGGCGAATCCGACTGTGTTCGTGGTCGACGATGATGCGGCGGTGCGCGACGCGCTCAGTTTGCTGATTTCGCTCAAAGGAATGCGGGCCGCGGTGTTCGCGTCGGGGGCGGATTTCCTGGCCGTCTACGATCCTGAGTGGCGCGGCTGTCTGCTCACCGATTTCAAGATGCCGGAGATGAATGGTCTCGAGCTGCAGGCCGAACTCAAAAAGCGCGGCGTCACGATGCCGGTGGTGATGCTCTCGGCCCATGGCGATGTCGCCACTACGCGCACGGCGCTCAAGAACGGCGCGGTCGATTTTCTCGAGAAACCGGTTGATGACGCGGTGCTCGTCGACGTGCTCAACAACGCGATCCGTGTGGACGCCGAGCAACGCACGCAAAGCGCGCAGCGAATGCGCGTCGAGTCTTTGCTTGAGCGTCTCACATCGCGGGAACGCGCCGTGCTGGAGTTGCTCGCGGAAGGACTCAGTCATCGCGACATTGGCTCGCGCCTCGAAATCAGTGCTCGCACCGTCGAGGTCTACAAGGCGCGCATGATGGAGAAACTGCAGTGCCGCTCGCTTGCTGATGTGCTCAAGATCGGAATGGAAGCGCGCGGACGCTGAATTCGGCAGCCCGGAAACGCGTTTCGAAAAATATTTTTTCGGCTGTATCGCGATCGGCGGCGTCAACCGCCGTCCAAGACGAAATCACGTACGGGCTTGCCCGTACACGAATGGCCACGCCCACCGCAGATTTGACGAGCGCAAGCGCTGGCCGGTGATGCACGTACGGGTAAGCCCTTATCTATCCCCGCTTGCCACTGCCGGGTAGTTAGATGGCAAGGCGCTCTGAAACACAACTGTCACACGCCGCACATGTAATCCCGCCCCGCGAGGCTGCCCTCCCGGTGGCCGGAGTTGCATGAATGCGAAAAGTTTTCTCGAAGGGGGCCGTGGCCCTGGCAGTGTGTGCAGCGCTCGCTGGAGCGAGCAGCGCGTGGGCGGATGAGTCCACGACGGTCGGCGGAAAGATGTTCGTCGATGTCACGAGCTACGACCTGCAGAACGACGGCACGGATTCGGCCGCGAACGGATTCGGGATAGACGTCAAACGCTTCTATCTCGGGGTCACGCACAACTTCGATGATGTGTGGTCCGCCAACATCACCAGCGACTTCAACTATGTCGCCAACGACGGCGAGACGCAGATCTACGTCAAGAAGGCCTACGTTCAAGCGAAGCTCTCAGACGCCTTCATCGCGCGCGCCGGCTCCGCTGATCTCCCCTGGGTGCCCTTCGTTGAGGATCTCTACGGCTATCGGTTCGTCGAAAACGTGATCATCGATCGCCTGAAGTTCGGCACGTCCGCTGACTGGGGCTTGCATGCGGGCGGCAAGATGGCCGAGGGTCGTTTCAACTACGCCGCCTCCGTGATCAACGGCGCCGGCTACAAGAATCCCACCCGCTCGAACAGTGTCGACTTCGAAGCGCGCGTTGGTTTCCAGCCGGTCAAGGGCTTCACAGTCGCGCTCGGCGGTTACAGTGGCAAGCTCGGCAAGGACATCGAGGGCTCGGCGACGCCACCGCAGCACACCGCGGAGCGCATAGACGCGCTCGTTGCCTATGTCAGCGGTCCGCTGCGGGCCGGTGGCGAGTACTTTCAGGCCAAGGACTGGAACCAGGTGACCACCGTCGCGAGCGACAAGGCGGATGGCTTTTCGGTATGGGGTTCGTACGACTTCGCGCCGAAGTGGGGTGCATTCGCGCGCTATGACAACGCGAACACGAGCAAGGACCTGAACTCCGACCTCGAAGACGAGTATTTCAACGCCGGCATCGTGAGCCACCCGCGCAAGAACATCGATGTCGCCTTCGTCTACAAGCACGAGAAGGTGGACGGCGGCGGCCTGGTCAACACCAGCAACGGCAACATCGGCGGCCTGAATGAAGGCAAGTACGATGAAGTCGGTGTGTGGGCGCAGGTCGCGTTCTAACTAATCAAATCCGGAGGTATCGATCATGCGTTCAACTGCGGGCAGAACTTTTCTGAAATCGACAATCGGGGCGGTTGCCGCGCTCATCGTCGGTACCGCGGCGATGGCCGCGGACATCTCAGGCGCGGGGGCCACTTTTCCGTATCCCGTCTATTCGAAATGGGCGGACGCGTACAAGAAGCAGACCGGTGTCGGTCTCAACTACCAGTCGATCGGCTCGGGCGGCGGTATCAAGCAGATCAAGGCGAAGACCGTGACGTTCGGCGCTTCCGACATGCCGCTCAAACCCGAAGATCTTGAATCCTCGGGGCTCGTGCAGTTTCCGATGATCATCGGCGGAGTCGTCCCGGTGGTGAACATCCCCGGCGTATCGGCCGGACAGCTCACCCTCGATGGCGCGACACTGGCATCCATCTACATGGGCGAGATCACCCAGTGGAACGATGCGAAGATCGCGAAGCTCAATCCGAAGCTCAAGCTGCCGTCGACGGCCATTGCACCCATCTACCGTTCGGACGGTTCCGGCACGAACTTCCTGTTCACGGACTATCTGTCGAAGTCGAGCGCGAAATTCAAGGACTCGATAGGCGCAAACTCCTCGGTTCAGTGGCCCGTTGGCATCGGCGCGAAGGGTAACGAGGGCGTCGCCAACATGACGACGCAGACGGGTGGCGCCATCGGCTACGTCGAGTACGCTTATGCCAAGCAGAACAAGATGGCCAGCACGCTCGTGATCAACAAAGCGGGCAAGGTTGTCGCGCCCAAGGCCGAGGCCTTCCAGGCCGCCGCCGGCAGCGCCGACTGGAGCCATGCCCCGGGTTACTACCTGATCCTCACCGATCAACCGGGTCCTTCGAGCTGGCCGATCACCGGCGCGAGTTTCATCCTCATGTACAAGGAGCCTTCCGATGCCACCGCAGCGGGTGAGGCCCTCAAATTCTTTGACTGGGCCTACAAGAATGGCGCGGGCATGGCCTCCGAGCTCGACTACGTACCGCTTCCGGATTCGCTGATCAAGCAGGTCCGCACCACCTGGAAATCCTCGATCAAGGGCGCGCCCGCGATGGCGATGAACTGATCCCGCAGCGTCCACGCACCGTCGCCGGTTGCCTCCGGTGTGACGATGCGGAACCGGCCGCCCTCGCGTCGCGGGGGCGGCCGTTTTTCGAGAGACCCATGCTTGAAGCAATCCCGCGACGAATTCAACTGAGCGAATCGCGCATTGCGCGCGAGCGCGGCATCGAGCGCATCTTTCGCAACCTGACGTTCGTCGCGGCCGTGCTCGTGCTGCTGATGCTCGGCGGAGTCACGCTGACCCTGATCCACGGCGGCTGGCCGGCGCTCGCGCATTTCAAGCTGGACTTCCTGACCACCGAGATCTGGAATCCGGTCACCGAAAAATTCGGCGCACTCGCTCCGATCTACGGAACCGTCGTTACTTCGCTCATCGCAATGGCGATTGCGATCCCGTTGAGCTTTGGTGTCGCGATATTCCTCACCGAGCTGGCGCCCAGCTGGTTGCGGCGCCCGGTAGGGGTGGCAATCGAACTTCTCGCCGGCGTGCCGAGCATCATCTACGGCATATGGGGCCTGTTCGTGCTCGCGCCACTCCTACAGCAGCACATGCAGCCTTGGCTCATCGGCCATCTCGGACCGGTGCCCCTGATCGGAGCCCTGTTCAAGGGGCCGCCCTTTGGGATCGGCATCCTCACCGCCGGACTAGTCCTTTCGATCATGGTGCTGCCGTTCATCGCCTCCGTGATGCGCGACGTGTTCGAGACCGTGCCCGACGTGCTCAAGGAGTCGGCATACGGACTCGGGGCCACGCGATGGGAGGTCATCTGGAAAGTCGTGGTGCCTTATACGCGTGCGGGCACGATCGGCGGCATCATGCTTGGGTTAGGGCGCGCGCTCGGCGAGACGATGGCCGTGACGTTCGTCATTGGCAATGCGCATCGCATCGGCTCATCGCTGCTCGCCCCGGGGACCACCATTTCCGCTGCCATTGCCAACGAGTTCACCGAGGCGGTGGGCGACTTGTACACATCGTCGCTGGTGGCTCTCGGCGTGCTTCTCTTCATCATCACCTTCGTGGTGATTGCAATCGCGCGCCTCATGTTGATGCGCCTAAACCGCAAAGCGTTGTCGACCGTATGAATCGCCTGCGGCGCCGCAAGTTGATGAGCAGTCTGGCGCTTGCCTTCGCCGGAGTGGCGACTGTCGTCGGTCTTTTCTTCCTCGCTGTGATCTTGTGGACACTGGTCAGCCGCGGCTTGCATGGACTCTCCACCGCGACGTTTACCCAGATGACCCCGCCGCCCGGAAACGCGGGCGGGCTGCTCAACGCCATCTATGGCAGCCTGCTGATGACGGGCATTGGACTTGCGATCGGTGCGCCCGTGGGCATCCTTGCGGGAACTTACCTCGCCGAATACGGACGCGGCACGAAGCTCGCCACCGTCGTCCGCTTTGTCAATGACGTGCTTCTATCCGCGCCGTCGATCATCGTCGGGCTCTTTGTCTACGAGCTGATGGTCGTTCGCATGGGTCACTTCTCGGCGATTGCCGGTGCCGTGGCACTTGCCGTGATTGCGATCCCGGTAACCGTGCGCACGACGGAGGACATGCTGAACTTGATCCCGCAGGGCATGAAGGACGCCTCCACTGCGCTCGGTGTGCACCACTGGCGCACAGTGACGAGCGTGATCTATCCCGCGGCGCGCAGCGGCATCGTCACCGGACTGCTGCTCGCTGTCGCGCGCATCAGCGGTGAAACCGCGCCGCTATTGTTCACCGCGCTCAATAACCAGTTCTGGAGCAACGATCTCAATGCGCCCATGGCCAACCTGCCCGTGGTCATCTTCCAATTTGCGCTGAGTCCCTACGAGGACTGGCAGAGTCTCGCCTGGACCGGCGCGCTCATCATCACAATCGCCATTCTTCTGCTGAGCATCGCGGCGCGCAGCATCGTCGCCATGGCGAAGGGTCCCCGATGAACGAAGCTTCGACCGTCGAGCGCGTCGCGATGTTCGTGCGCGGACGCGATGACGATGAGGCGCCAGGGATCAAAGTCGAGATCCGCAACCTCGACTTCTTCTATGGTGCCCAACAGTCGCTGAAGAACGTCAGCCTGCAACTGCCCAACAAGCGCATCACCGCTTTCATCGGACCCTCCGGGTGTGGAAAGTCCACTCTGTTGCGTACCCTCAATCGGATGTATGCGCTCTATCCGGGTCAGCGGGCGACCGGTGAGATTCTGCTCGACGGTGAGAACATTCTTGCACCCACCGTCGATGTGACCGAGCTGCGGTATCGCGTCGGAATGGTGTTTCAAAAGCCGACCCCCTTTCCCATGTCGGTTTCCGAGAACGTCGCGTTTGGAATCCGCCTCGCCGGCGGGAAATCTGCCAGTGAGATCAAGGATCGCATCGAGGCCGCGCTCAAAGAGGCCGCACTGTGGGAAGAGGTCAAAGACAAGCTATCGGAGGACGGCCGCTCGCTCTCCGGTGGGCAGCAGCAGCGTCTGTGCGTTGCGCGCACGATTGCGTTGCAGCCTGAAGTAGTGCTGCTCGATGAGCCGACAGCGGCACTCGATCCGATCTCCACACTGCGTGTTGAAGAAACGCTGCAAGCGCTGCGAGAGAAGTACTGCATCGCCATCGTGACCCACAATCTCCAGCAAGCGGCGCGGATCTCCGACTACACCGCGTTCATGTACCTGGGCGAGCTGATCGAGGTCGGCGCCACTGCGCAGATCTTCACGTCGGCGCGCCAGAAGCGTACCGACGACTACATCACCGGACGATTCGGTTGAAGCCTCTCGAGGGGCACATCAGCCGCGAGTTTGACGGAGCGCTGAGCGCCCTCCATCTGAAAATAGTCGAAATGGGTGGCTTGGCACTCGACCAGCTGCGGTCGGCGCTCCGGGCCTATGCAGACTGGAACCGCTCCGAAGCCCGGTCCGTGTTCGATCGGGAACGAGCGCTGAATGCCTATGACCATGCGCTCGATGAGCAGCAACTGGGGTTGCTGGCGCGCCGCTCGCCCGTGGCGTCCGACCTGCGCCGCATCATTTCCTTCTCGAAAGCCGTGAGCGAGCTCGAACGCGTGGGAGACGAAGCCAAGAAGATCGCCCGCGTCGTCAGCGAAGAGGAGCCGCCGGCCGCGGAGGTAGTGCGCGACGTGCTCGACCTCGGCCGGCACGCGGAGTCATTGCTTCAGCGTGCGCTCATAGCCTTCGACGAGCTTGATTCTGCGAGCGCGTTCGACATCGTCGCCGCGGACAAGATTCTCGATCGCGAATATGACGCTGCGATGGCACGCCTCGTCGCACGCGCCGCGCCGGATTCAGACCACATTCGCCTGGCCGTGCGCGCGGCCTTCGTGCTCAAGTCGCTCGAGCGGATCGGGGATCACGCGCGCAACCTCGCGCGACTGCTGCAGGGATGAGGACGCAATGCCGCGCTGCGGTGAACGTGTGCCCGTCGGTCCCGGCCTATAGAGAGGTTGCCGAGGGGCCGGCAAGACCTTGTAGCCATTACAACCCTGGTCCATTCGAAAGGCTCCGTCTCTGGGCAAGGACTCGCGCCCGGATTCGAGCAAGAGACCGATCGATAGATGCCAGATCAAGTGGTCACTAGTCTGCGGTCGTGCTAAAAAAGCAGTCATTGGAGCGGCCGAAATGGCGATTTCATGCGAGGTATTTCCTGAGGTATGGATATTCAGGAATATTCGGAAAGGGCTAAAAAACAAGCACCTTTGAAGCTGGTATGAATCCCTCTCTCCCGCCAGATTTCACCGCGAGCACGCAACGAAGCACGTCGCTATCTGCTCGCGGTGCCCAGCCAGGGATTCGAACCCGAGAAAGTAAAACAAGTTGGGTTCGACAACTTTGCGGTGCAAAGTTGGACGCACGCAGTGCGTTCCCGAGCGGAAGCGAGGGACGAGCCGCCGTCCCCGGCGGCGAGCAATCCCTCTCTCTCCGCCAATTACTTTTCTCACGGCATCTCATGCCGTCTCAGTAACGCTGAAAATCGGGCGATTCTCAGCGTTTTAGTTTCTCACCTCGTCTCGTACCTTCTCACGCAGCCTCACTCGCACGGAGGTACTTCCAGGTTCTGGTGCATTGGCGGAAGTAGGGGAGGTTCATGCAATTTAAAGGAGGCATGAATGACTCAGCCAATCGAACGCGACCCGATTTACCGAGGCCGGCGGTTCCAGAACGAAACCATTGAGCTTTGCGTCCGCTGGTACATCACCTACCGGTTGAGCTATCGCGACCTGGCCGCGATGATGGCCGAGCGCGGCGTGGTCGTGTCGCACACGACGATCATGCGTTGGGTCCTCCGCTACGTGCCGGAGTACGAGGAGCGATGGGATCGCTTTGCAAGGCCGGTGAATTCCTCCTGGCGCATGGACGAGACCGCGATCCGCGTTCGCGGCAAATCGGCATGTCTTTATCGAGCCGTTGACAAGCACGGAAAGTCGGTCGACTCACTGTTGCGAGAGGATCGCGGAATCGATGCCGCGCAGGCCTTTTTCCGCAAGGCGGTCACTACCCAACAGTCGACATGGCCACGGAAAGTTGCTCTCGACGGGCACGCCGCGAGTCACAGGGCAGTTCGCCTGCTGTGCGACGAAGACCCGAGATGGAAATCGGTACTCGTACGCAGCTGCCGCTATCTCAACAACGTTGTCGAGTGAGACCATCGCGCGATCAAACGCCGCTGCGCATCAATGTTGGGCCTCAAGTCATTTGAAACCGCCGCCACTACGCTTGCTGGCATCGAACTCGCGCACCGTATACACAAAGGGCAGTTCAACATTGGAGGCGATCGACCACCCCGGTGCTCGTCGTTGAGGTCTCTCTGGGATCGGGCTTTGGAGAGGTCACCGTCATGCAATCAACCGCGGACCCATTTTCCGGCCGCCCGACCGCCAATGCACCAGAACTCGCGCCTGCGGATTCGGTCATCGACCTGGGGAGACTAGTTCAACAAACGGCGTTAGCTCTAGCCCATCGGCACCGTGACAATCAGGCCCTGGCGCCCTGACTCACACCAATCGGCCTCCGGAGAAACCGGTGCGGTTCACCGTACGCGGGAGCTCGAGTGAATGTCGGTCCTCATTTGTGCTTCGATCACCGATGCCGGTAAGGGCAGCGCGCATGCCGATCACCTTGATCGTACCTGGTAATCTAACAATCGTATGATGTTGACTTACGTGCGCAAGCAGCGTGGCACGATTCGCAGCCGCGCTTAGCGGCATGCGGGGTAGTACGTACTCATCGAGACGCCCGGCACTGCTATCTTGGTCGCATGCGCACAATCGCTGCTCTGCTCGTACTGGTGTTCGCCCTGATCGCGGGTGCCGCTTGGCCTCAATCCGTCGAGCCACGCATCGCGCGAGACCGCGAGTTCACCGAGGGCGCATGGCTTGAGCCCGATCTCAAAAATGGCGCCGAGCTTTACCAGACCTGCGCAGCTTGTCATGGGGCGGACGGGCGCGGCACCGAGGATGGCGAGATACCCGCGATCGCGGGACAGCACGGCAGCGTCCTGCTGAAACAGCTTACGGATTTTCGCCATGATCAGCGGTGGAACGAGCGCATGCGCAATTTCACCGACCGCCACCATCTGTCCGGCGCCCAGGACCTGACGGACGTGGCGGGCTATGTTGCGAATCTGCGGCGTTTCCCCGCCACGGCCAAGGG
>JBIOZI010000252.1:0-45728 GCA_044871085.1 Steroidobacteraceae bacterium
TCAACCTGCGCTGGTTCCAGATGGGCGCGTTCCTGCCCATCTTCCGCTCGCACGGTGAATATCCGTTCCGCGAGATCTTCAATCTCGCGCCCGCGGGCACGGAGGTCTACGACGCGCTGGTGTGGTACGACAAGCTGCGCTACCGCCTGCTGCCGTATACGTACACGCTCGCCGCCGACACCTGGCACCGCGACGGCACCATTGTGCGCGGGTTGCCGATGGACTTCCCGCAGGACCGGCAGACGCGCGGCGTGCGCGACCAGTACCTGTTCGGCAAGGCGTTCCTGGTGGCGCCGGTCCACGAGCACAAGGCGCGCACGCGCCCGGTCTATCTACCCGCCGGCACCGACTGGTACGACTTCCACAGCGGCGCGCTCGCGCACGGCGGACAGGTGCTCGACGCGGCGGCGCCGCTGGCGCGCATGCCGCTGTACGTGCGCGCCGGCTCCATCGTCCCCGTGGGCCCGGACATCCAGTACTCGTCCGAGAAACCCGGCGCGCCGCTGACGCTGCTGGTATTCACCGGCGCGGACGGCACCTTCGACTACTACGAGGACGACGGCCTGAGCTACCGGTACGAGCGCAACGAGTTCATGCGCATTCCGATGCGTTTCGACTCGGGCACCGGCACGCTCACGCTGGGTGCGCGCGCGGGGGGATACCCCGCCATGCCGGCGACGCGCACGATCCACGTGCGCTGGATCAAGGACGGCGCGAAATCGCCGGAGGACTTCGATGCCGCGCCCGACGCGACCATCGAATACACCGGCGCCGAGGCGAGCGCCAAGCTCCCATAAAGGGGACAGATCAATTTATCCAGAATCTGCATGAACACCGCGATTGTGCGACTGGCCGCCGTCGGCCTGCTGATCGGCGCGCCGCTGGCCCACTCCGCGGCGCTGGTGCGTGCCACCGGCCAGCGCTTCGACACCGTGCAGGCGGCGGTCGACGCGCTGCCGGAGACGGGCGGCGAGATCACGCTCGAGCCCGGCGTCTACCGCGAGAAGCTCTCGATCGCGAAGCGCGGCGTGTGGCTGCACGGTGCCGGCAGTCCGCGGGAGGCGGTCATCGTATGGGGCGACAGCAGCGCGAGCGTCGGCGGCACCATCAAGAGCGCGTCGGTCACGGTGACGGCCGACAACTTCCGCGCCGAGAACCTCACGATCCAGAACGACTGGTCGCTGCACGGCACGCAGCAATCCCAGGCGGTGGCGCTCTCGGTGAGCGGCGACCGTGCGGTGTTCCGGCGCGTGCGGCTGCTGGGCGCGCAGGACACGCTGCACACCGGTGGCCGCTGCCAGGAGACGGGCGCGTGCCGCGTGAGCCGCCAGTATTTCCGCGACTGTTACATCGAGGGCCACGTCGATTTCATCTTCGGCGATTCGAACGCGTTCTTCGATCGCTGTGAGATCCATGCCATCGCGGCGGACGAGGTGATGCTGACGGCACATCGCGACGAGACGCCCGATTTCGACCGCGCCTATGTTTTCGACCGCTGCCGCGTCACCGCCGACCGCGATGCGCGCAAGGTGTGGCTGGGCCGGCCCTGGCGCGATTACGCGCGCACCATTTTCATGAACACCCACATGGACGCGCGCGTGGAGCCCGCAGGCTGGCGCGAGTGGACGCCCGGAGAGACGAACCGCCTCACCACCGCGTATTACGCCGAATACCGTTCGAGCGGCCGTGGCGCGCGGCCGAAGCAGCGCGACGCGCACGCACACCAGCTCACCCGGGCTCAGGCCGCGCAGTGGATGGCCGATACTTTTCTGCGCGGCACGGACGGCTGGGCCCCCCACAAAGACCGTTGAAGTGGTAAAACCTGATTGACGAGGGGTGTACCGATGACAGGGAGTACACCTATGGCCAAAATACCCGCAGGCGTCGGGCCGCGTTTTCCGCAAGTGGTCGTGCTGGTAGGCGCCACCGGCGACCTCGCACGCCGCAAGCTCATCCCGGGGCTCGTGCACCTCATCAGCGCGGGGTTCATTCCCGGCTGCCGCGTCGTCGGCGTGTCGCTCGACGACTTCGATGCCGATGCCTTCCGCGCCTTCGCACGGGCCGCCCTCGAGGAATTCTCGGTTCGCAAGGTGTCCGACGCGGACTGGGCCGGCTTCGCGAGCTGTCTCGACTACGTGTCGCTCGAGAGCGGCCCGGGCGGGCTCGCGGCCGCGGTCGAACGCGCCGAGAAGTCGATCGGGGCCGAATCGCGGCGCGTGCACTATCTATCCGTGCCGCCGGCGGCCGCATTGTCGGCGGTGCGCATGCTCGGCGACGCCGGCCTGGTCGCGAATTCACGCATCATCATGGAGAAGCCCTTCGGGACGGACCTGGCCAGCGCCGTGCAGCTCAATGCGAAGCTGCACGAGGTGTTTCGCGAGGAGCAGGTCTTCCGCATCGATCACGTCCTCGGCAAGGAACCGGCGCAGAACATCCTCGCGTTCCGCTTCGCGAACGGCCTGTTCGAGCCCATCTGGAATCGCAATTTCATCGACCACGTGCAGATCGACGTGCCCGAGACGCTGAGCCTCGGCAAACGCACCGCGTTCTACGAGTCCACGGGCGCGTATCGCGACATGGTGGTGACGCACCTGTTCCAGATCCTGGGCTTCGTCGCCATGGAGGCGCCGACGCATCTGTCGCCGCGTGCCATCAGCGAAGAGAAGGTGAAGGTGTTTCGCAGCATGCTGCCGATCCAGCCGGCGGACGTGGTGCGCGGGCAGTACACCGGTTATCGCGGCGAGGAGGGGGTCTCGCCGGAATCCGACACCGAGACTTTCATCGCGATGAAATGCTCCATCGACAACTGGCGGTGGGCCGGCGTGCCGTTCTATCTACGCACCGGCAAGCGGCTGGCCGAGGGACAGCGCATCATCTCGATCGCATTCCGCGAGCCGCCGAAGAGCATGTTCCCGGCGGATTCCGGGATCGGCGCGCACGGTCCGGATCACCTGACGTTCGATCTCGCCGACGCCGCGCGCACCTCGCTGTCGTTCTACGGCAAGCGCCCCGGGCCGGGCATGAAGCTCGACAAGCACAGCCTGCAGTTCGCCATGAACGACACCGGGCAGATAGGCGACGTGCTCGAGGCGTACGAGCGGCTGATCCTCGACGCGATGCGCGGCGATCACACGCTGTTCACGACCGCCGAGGGCATCGAGAGGCTGTGGGAGGTTTCGGTGCCGCTGCTCGAAAGCCCGCCGCCGGTGAAGCTGTATTCGCCGGGGTCGTGGGGACCGAACGCGATCCATCAGCTCATTGCGCCGCACGCGTGGCGGCTGCCGTTCGAGCGTGCCTGGCGCGACCCGAACAAGGCCGGCAGCTGAAGGCGGTGCCGGGAAGGGGTTTCCCGCGGCTGGGGTGTGTTCCCGCGACGGCCGCGAATGGCGCGATCGAGCCCGGCCCGCTTCCACGAGCACCTATTTATATAGAGTCGCCTTAATACGATTCATTCTCGGTTGCGAACAAGAATGATTCGCAATACGATACGGCCGTGCTGGAAACAGGGGGAGCCTCCGACAGCACGCCCCGGCATTCAGCCAGCCACGCCGCAAGGACCAGCCAGAGCTCTCGGGGTCAACTCCAAAGCATTCCAAGGGAGACGACCGTGTCGATTCTCGATTCCGTCCCGGCCGTGCCGGGCTTCGCCCGCCGTCGCATCGCCGTCGCCGTGAGCCTCGCGCTCGCCGCCGCCACCGCCCACGCGCAGGGTCCGTCCGAGGAAGCGAAAACGATGCCCAAGGTGTCCGTGCAGGCCACCGACGAGCCCACGCCCAAGGTCGATCGCGTTTCCTCGCCCAAATTCACCCAGGACCTCATCGACACGCCGCAGACCATCGCGGTGGTCAGCAAGGAAGTGCTGCAGCAGCAGGGTGCCACTTCGCTGTCGCAGGCCCTGAAGAACACGCCCGGCGTCACGTTCTTGTTAGGCGAGAACGGCAACACCGCCACCGGCGATTCCATCTTCATGCGCGGCTTCGACACGCAGGGCAGCATATTCATCGACGGCATCCGCGACCTCGGCAGCGTGACCCGCGACACCTTCAACACCGAGCAGGTGGAGATCGCGAAGGGTCCGGCGGGTCCGGACTTCGGCCGCGGCGCCGCGTCGGGCTACGTGAACATGGCCAGCAAGGTGCCGGTGGAGCAGAGCTTCACGGCCGGCACGGCCAGCTACGGCACCGCCTCGAACGGCCGCCTCACCGGCGACGTCAACCATCGCTTCGAAGGCAGCGGCACCGCGATCCGCCTCAACGTCATGGGACAGGACGGTGACGTCGACGGGCGCGACGCCATCGAACGCAAGGGCTGGGCGGTCGCGCCCTCGCTGGCGTTCGGCCTCGAAGGCGACACGCGCAGCTACTTCTATCTACTGCACACCGAGCAGGACAACGTGCCGGACGGCGGCGTGCCCACCATCGGCCTCGACGGTTACCACAACGCGGTGTTCGACGCGACCAGCACCACGGCTCCCGGCGTCGTGCCCGCGCCCGTTGATCGCAGCAATTTCTACGGCTACGCCAGCGACTTCGAGCAGATCAGCGGCACGATGTTCACCGCGCGCTTCGAGCACGATTTCAACGATAACGTCTCGGTACGCAACACCACGCGCTACGGCCGGCTCGAGCAGTTCTATGTGCTGACGGGCATCAACGCCAACAACGTGGTCGCGCCGGGCCCCGATCCGGCCACGTGGACCGTGGCGCGCACGCGTCAGAGCAAGTTCCAGGAGAACAAGCTCATGACGAACCAGACCAACCTCGCGATCAACGTCTCGACCGGTTCGGTCGGGCACGCCATCACCGCGGGAGTGGAGTTCATCTCCGAGGAGCAGTTCGCTCCGTCGTATGCGCCGGCCAGCCTCGGCGCACTCGTGCCGGCGAACCCGTACAACCCCGGCCGCAACGACGCGCCGCCGGGCTACGCACCGGCGCGCAATGGCGCCAGCGCCCGCGGCGAGACGCAGACCATCGGCGCCTACGCATTCGACACGCTGAGCTTCGGCGAGAAGTGGCAGGTCACGGGCGGCTTCCGCGTCGACTCGTTCGATACCGACTTCGAGAGCATCACGCTCACCGGCACGGCGCCCAACCAGGTGCTCACGCCGCTCAACCTCCAGGTCGACGACACGCTGTTCTCGTACAAGGCCGGCGTGCTGTTCAAGCCCGTGCCGAACGGCAGCATCTATCTGTCGCACGCCATCTCGAAGCAGCCTCCGGGCGGCACCAACTTCACGCTGGCCGCGGGTGGCGCCGGCAACAGCGTCAACCGCGTGGACCTCGACCCCACCGAGGGCTCGAACCTCGAGCTCGGCACGAAGTGGGAATTCCGCGACGGCGCGCTGGCCATCACCGGTGCGCTCTTCGACAGCTCCAACGAGAACGAGCTGGTCCCCGACGCCACCGACCCGCTGGTGTTCGTGCAGGTCGGCGAGCGCGAGGTGAAGGGCATCGAGCTCGGCATCGTCGGCAAGGTGACGGAAAACTGGGAGCTGTCCGCCGGGCTCGCGAAGATGGACACCGAGGTCACGCGCGGCAGCAACACGCAGACCGGCGCGCAGATCAACTGGTCGCCCGAGCTCACGTTCTCGAGCTGGACCTCCTACCGTACGCCGTTCGGCCTCACCATCGGCGGCGGCGTGCGCTTCGTCGACACCGTCGCGCGCTCGGTGAGCAACGTCGTGCTGCCCACCACCAGCGTGCCGACGGCGCCGGAATACTGGGTGGTGGACGCCATGCTGGGCTACCAGGTGAACGACAAGATCAACCTGCAGTTGAACGGCTACAACCTCGCCGACGAGGAGTACGTGGCACAGCTCAACAACGGTGGTGCGCGCTACATCCCGGGCACACCGCGGTCGGCGCTGCTGACGGTGAATTTCACCTTCTAGCAAGGCCTGTGAGAGCATCTGGCACATGCTGATCCATGTGCCGAAGGTCCTGACCGCCGAGCAGGTGGCGGAGTGCCGCCGCCTGCTCGATGGCGCCGAGTGGGTGGACGGCAAGACCACCGTGGGCGAGCAGGGCGCCCTCGTCAAACGCAACCGGCAGCTGCCCGAGCTGTCGCCCGTCGGCCGGCAGCTCGGGGAGATGATCCTCACCGCCCTGGCGCGCCACGCGCTGTTCTTCTCCGCGGCGCTGCCCTTGAAAACCGTGCCGCCGCTGTTCAACCGCTACGAGGGCGGCGAGACCTACGGCACGCACATCGACGGCGCCGTGCGCGCCGTGCCGGGCAGCACGCACTTCATCCGCACCGACCTCTCCTCGACGCTGTTCCTGACCGACCCCTCGGGCTACGAGGGCGGCGAGCTCGTGGTGTTCGACACCTACGGTGCGCACCAGGTCAAACTACCCGCCGGCGACCTGGTGCTGTATACGTCGGGCAGCCTGCACCGCGTGAATCCCGTGACGCGCGGCGCGCGCGTGTGCTCCTTCTTCTGGACGCAGAGCATGGTGGCGGACGAGCGCCATCGCGAGCTGCTGTTCAAGCTCGACCAGGACATCCAGAAGATCCGCGGGAAGCTGGGCGAGACCGAAGAGACGGTTGCGCTGGCGGGGCATTATCACAACCTGCTGCGAATGTGGTCGGAGATCTAACAAGAACACAGGGAGAAGTCGCATGAGCTACGAGGTGCCGAAGGCCGAATTACGGGATCACGATGTGTACGAATACCGCGACTCGACGTCGCTGACACAGTGGACGCTGTGGCTGCTGTATGCCGAGATCGCCGTCTGCCTGCTGGCGGTGGCGTCCGGCTTCGCGGAACGCGGCACGCTGCATGCGCTCGACAGCGGCATATTCGAGACCAACGAGGCGGCCGCGCAGGCGGCGCAGTCGAACGATTCGCGGCAGGGCCTGGTGTCCGTCTGCCAGATGCTCGTCTTCATCATCGGTGGCGTGCTGACGCTGCGGTGGATTCATCGCATGTGCCACAACGCGCTGGTCAAGGCCAGCACCATGCAATTCACCCCGGGCTGGTCGATCGGCTGGTATTTCATCCCCATCGCCAACCTGTGGAAGCCTTTCCAGGCCATGGGCGAGATCTGGGACAAATCGCAGCAGCAGGCCGGTACGAGCGGACGCGAGCCCGGAGGCCTGTTGGGGCTGTGGTGGACGCTGTGGCTAGGCTACTCGTTCCTGTCGAACGCGGCGGTCCGGCTGTCGATGTCCGTGAACGACATCGACAGTGCGCTCACGGCCAACGCCCTCACGGTCGCGAGCGACATCCTCATCGTGCCGCTGTGCATCGTGTTCATTTTCATCGTGAAGAGGTTGTCGGCGATGCAGGAATACGCGCACGAGCATCCGCTGGATCCGGCCACGCAGGGCATTCCCGGCGCGAACTGGTAGTTTGGAGGCGGTACGCGTTTTGAGCAGGAAGCAATCCAAGGCCGGGCCGCGCGCCTCGAGCACCGGCCGCGTGACGCTCGAAGACGTGGCGCGCAGCGTCGGGGTGTCGAGCATCACGGTATCGCGCGCGTTCCGGCGGCCCGACAAGGTGATGAAGGACGTGCGGGAGCGCATCCTCGAGGCGGCGATCGCCATGGGCTACGTGCACAACCGGGTGGCGAGCTCATTGGCGTCGGCGCACTCGATGATCATCTCGCTGCTGGTGCCGTCGCTGCGCAACATCGTGTTCGTCGACCTGTTGAGCGGCATCGAGCAGGTGCTGCAGCCCAAGGGCTATCAAACCCTGCTCGGCATCAGCAACTACTCTTCGGAGGAAGAGGAGGAGCTGGTACGCGCGCACCTGGCGTTCAATCCCGATGGCGTATTGCTCTCGGGGCTGGGGTATCGCGAGACCACGCGCCGCATGCTCGAGAAGGCCAAGGTTCCGGTGGTGCACATGATGGAGCTCGCCGACTGGGACGGTGCGTACAGCGTCGGCTTCTCCCAGGAGGCGGCCGGCAGCGCCGTCACGGAGCACCTCATCGGTCGCGGCAGACGCCGCATCGCGTTCGTCGCATCGCAGCTCGACTCGCGCACGCTGGCCCGGGGTCGCGGCTACCGTGATGCGCTCGTGAAGGCGGGACTGTACGAGTCGCATCGCGAATTGTTAGTCCCGGACCCCTCGTCGGTGGGTCTCGGCGGCATCCTGCTCGAGCGGCTCCTCAGGCAGGCGCCGGACGTGGACGCGGTGTTCTTCTGCAACGACGATCTCGCGCAGGGCGGGTTGTTCGAATGCGCGCGGCGCGGAATCGCCGTGCCCGACCAGCTCGCGATCGCGGGCTTCAACGATCTTCCCGCCTGCGCATCGACGGTGCCGGCACTGACGTCGGTGGCGACGCCACGATTCGACATCGGTGTGCAGTCCGCGACCATGCTGCTGAATCTCGTGGAGGGGCGCCCCGTGGCCAAGTCGAGGGTCGATCTCGGCTTCGAGGTCCGGCCCCGGCAAAGCACCTGAGCTGGCTCGGTACGCCAACGAGACATCCGTTTGACAATCGCAATTCCGGCGCGTACTTTTCGCAAACGACGTGTTAGCGCTGTCATGGATTGCACAGGAAATCGTCGGCAATAAGCGGGGAAAGCCGGATTGGAGACGGGGTCATGTCACCGGTCTCGGCGAGATATAACTTTTGATTTCAGCGTGATATCCACTTCGCGCGCGGTCACTCATCGCGAACACGTGGAACCGGGCGGGTGATTGCGTGATGTTAGCGCTGTCATCACCCATGAAAACATAACGGGGGGAAGTAATGCCTGCATTTCGGCGAAGTATCGTTTCCGCTGCCACGGCGCTCGCGCCGCTCGTCATCGCCACCACGGCCGGTGCCCAGACGCCGGTGGATGACTCCGGCCAGCTTTCCGAGCTCGTCATTACCGGATCCCGCCTGGTCTCTCGCGGCTTCGTCCAGCCCACGCCGACCACGATGCTCACCAACGAGGACATCGAGAAGAACGCGCAGCCCAACATCTTCACCACGATCACCCAGCTTCCATCCCTGCAGGGCAGCACGGGCAAGGGCGTGTTCACGTTCAGCACCAGCAGCGGCTTGCAGGGGCTGAGCTCATTCAGCCTGCGCGGGCTGGGCACCATTCGCACCCTGACGCTGCTCGACGGCCAGCGCGTCGTGGGCGCCAACGTCACCGGCATCACCGACGTGAGCCAGTTTCCGCAGCTGCTCGTGAAGCGTGTGGATGTCGTGACGGGCGGCGCATCCGCGTCGTACGGCTCCGATGCCATCGGCGGCGTGGTCAACTTCGTCACCGACACCGAGTTCGAGGGCTTCAAGTCCAACATCGAAGTCGGCGAGACCACCTATCACGACGACGCCAACATCACCGTGCAGGCGGCGTGGGGCCACAGCCTCCTCGATGACCGGCTGCACCTGCAGCTCAGTGCCGAGCATGGCAGCGAGGACGGCATCGACGCCCCCGGTTTTGGCATCGACAACGGGCCGAACGGCCGCGACTGGTTCGTCTCGGCGGCGTTTCAATCGCGGCCCTTGAGCCAGACCAACGACGGCCGGCCGCAGTTGTTCTATATCGAGCGCGCGCAGCAGTTCCAGTACGCGAAGTACGGCCTGATCACCTCGGGCCCGCTGCAGGGCACGGCGTTCGGGCTCAACGGCGCTCCATACACTTTCCAATACGGTTCGAACGGCGTGCCGACCGGTACCGGCGCGGTCACGGGATGCATCACGCCGTTCTGCGTCGGCGGCGACCTGAACGGCGTGGTGAGCAACGGCACGAGCCTGGCCTCGAAGCTCGAGCGCAATGTCGGCTACGGGCGCATCGGCTTCGACCTCGGTGAAGATCACCAGATCTACACGACGTTCAACCTCGCGCGCGTCGTCTCATCGAATACCCCGAACCCCGGCGCCGCCAAGAACGCCAATCTGACCATCCAGTGCGCGAATCCATTCGTGCCGGCGGAGGTCCAGCAGCGGTGCGCCACGGCCGGCATCACCAGCTTCCAGTTCGGCACCAGCAACGCCACCTTTCCGGAGTTCATCAACGTGCACCCGACGCGGGAGCAGCAGCGCTTCGTGCTGGGCGCCACCGGCAACTTCGATCTCGGCGGCTCGGAGTGGTCGTACGACACCTACTACGAGTACGGCGCGAACGACACGGACATCCACGTCGAGGACATCTCGCTGACGCCGCGCTACAACGCGGCGATCGACGCGACGCTCGACGGCGCCAACATCGTGTGCCGCAACGTGGCGGCGCGTAATTCGGGTTGTCAGCCGTTGAACGTCATCGGGCAGGTCACGCCCGGCACGGGCGCGCTCGCGTACGTGCTGCCGGAAAACGGTCCGCGGCAGCTCACGAGCTCCACGCAGGAAGTCCTGAGCGTGAACCTTTCGGGTGAGCCGTTCTCCTCGTGGGCCGGCAAGATCGCGCTCGCGGCCGGTCTCGAGTTCCGCGAGGAGTGGTACCGCGTGCGTGCCGATCCCTACGGCAATGGCGTGACTCCGGAGAGCCCGAACACGCCTGACTACCCGGCCGATCCGCTCATGAACACGACTTCCGGCAACAACTGGTATGCCGGCAACTATCACAATGGCCAGGGTGCCTACCGCGTGAAGGAGGCGTACCTCGAGACCAACGTCCCGGTGCTGGAATCCGAGCGGATGGGCTCGATCAACGTGAACCTCGCCGGCCGCAAGACCGACTACAGCACCTCGGGCAAGGTGAGCACGTGGAAAGCCGGCGCGAATTGGAAAACCGGCATCGACGGGCTGATGTTCCGCGCCGTCACCTCGCGTGACGTGCGCGCGCCGAACCTGGGCGAGCTGTTCGCCGCGCCCGTGATCACGAACAACACCGTCAACAACAACGGCACCACGGTGACGGTGCTGCAGCAGACCATCGGCAACACGGAGCTGCGTCCCGAGGTGGCCCGCAACACCACGTTCGGCATCGTGCTGTCGGAGCCGGGCTGGGCGCCGGGGTTCAGCGCCTCGCTCGATTACTACGACATCCAGGTCGACAACGTCATCTCCACGCTGTCCGCGCAGCAGGAGGTGGACCTGTGCAACGCCGGCAACCTCGAGCTGTGCGCCGCGATGCTGCTCACCAGCCCGATACCCAACACCAACTTCGTGAGGGTGCAGGCGTTCAATCTCGCATCGCTCGACAACGAGGGTTTCGACGTCGAGCTGTCGTATCGCACCAGCCGCTCCGCGCCCGGTAATTTCACCGCGCGCCTGCTTGCGACCCACACCATCAGCTTCCTGACGGATTCCGGGGTGCTGGGCACGATTCCGAGCGAGGGCGCCGGCGTCAACCTCGGCTTCACGCCGGATTGGAAGCTGCTCGCCACCCAGGGGTGGGATTCGGAGAAATTCAGTGTCATGTTGACCGAGCGCTGGTTCAGCGACGGCGTGTACAGCAACGAGTACATCGAGTGCCAGACCGATTGCCCGGTCTCGACCGCCATCCATCCGACCGTCGACGACAACGAGATGAAGGGCGCGCTCTACGTCGACGTCGGCGGTACGTACCGGTTCAATGACCACTTCGGCGCCTACTTCAAGGTCGACAACCTGTTCGACAAGGGTCCCGAGCCCGCGCCGCAAACCGGCACGGGGCAGGGCACCAACCCATACCTGTACGACATCCTCGGCCGCATGTACCGGGTGGGGATGCGCTACAGCTTTTGAACTGATTGCCGCCGGCATCGCCGACCGCCGTCTGCATGCACAGCAGCGGTACCTCCGGGGCGGCGATCCCCGGCAAACATGTTTTCGGACGGACCCCCTCCGTCCGGAAACATGTTCTTCACCGCTCAGATGGTTTCGGGCGCCAGCTCGCGGATGCTGAGCCCCTTCAACGTGTCCAGCACGTCCTGCACGTCGAGCAACCCCATGCAGGGCATCGCGCCCACCGGCAGCTCGGCGCCCGCCGCGATCTTGTTGGTGAGCGCGATCGCCGGCGCGCAGGGAATGTTGGGCCCGTGATTCTCGCGCGCCACCAGGTTCCAGGTGAGCGCGTGCGGCGCGCGATTCTCGACGTGCGCGCCTTCCATGCGGATGAACATCGCGCCGCGGTCGCTGAGCAGCGGCTGCAGCCACTTGCCGAGGGTGTTGATGGGCCGCGCGAACGGCAGCGCGCTGCGCAGCTTGCCGGCCTGCACCCGCTGCGCCAGCCAGGCGACGAATCGGTGGCCCGTGTCGCTCGCGAACCCGGCGTGGAAGCTCGCGGTCTTGAGGCTCGGATAGCGCTTCGGCAGCAGGTCGAGGTCGGGCACGTCGCATCGGCCCAACAACCGCGCGCCCACCGGCTTCGGGAACTCGTGGGTGCGCGTGTCCAGCCAGCCGTGCACCGTCACCCAGCGGCCGTTCTCCAGCGTCTCGAATGGCTGGCCGCAATATCCGAGGATGGCGCGCATGGTGGCGATACCCGGGATCACCGCGCCCGAGGTGATGCCGATGCGCACGGCCTCCAGCTCGTGGAACTGGTCGAGGTACTGGTCGACGACCGCGGCGGTGAGCGCCGGCAGCGAGCTGGCGCCGCTCACGACGCGCACGCCGGCCGCGCGCGCCCTGGCGTCGAGGGCGGTGATGCCGCCGACGAAGGCGCGGCCGTCGGCGATGTCGAGGTAGTTAGCACGCGCGCGGATGGCGGCTTCCGCCACCGTGTAGTCCTGCTCCTGGAAGGGCCCGGCCGTGTGGAGCACGGTGTCGATGCGCAGCTTCTGGATGTGCGAGGCGAGCTGCGGATGGGCCGTGTCCAGCGCGCGCGAGTTCTCGGCGGTGAGGCCGAGCTGGTAGGCCATGGCGGTGGCCTTCTCGAGATTGCGTCCCGCCAGCACGAGCTGCACGCGCGGGTTTTTCCGCAGCGCCGCCGCGATGCGGCTGCCGAAAAATCCATAGGCTCCGATGATGAGTACGCGGTGCATGCCGATGTCCGTGGCCTTCCTGGCGCTACTGTATGTGTCTGACACGCCGGCCGATACCTCGCCGTCTGCTGACAACTATTGTTGAAGTCCGCCGCAACCGTCTGCCGTCCAATCAGAAAGTCGGGCCGGCACCTGCGCCGGTTGGCGAAGATTCGTACAGCCCAAAGTCGGTGAATGCAATAGATTCGAGGCCCCACTTCTCGAGCAGCGCTGCCGTACAATTCCGCCCCTGTTATTTACGATGAAGGGAAAGCCATGGCGCGGGGAATCAACAAAGTCATTCTGATCGGAAATCTGGGCGCAGACCCGGAAACCCGCGCCATGCCCTCGGGGATGACGGTCGCGAACATCCGCGTCGCGACCAGCGAGAACTGGAAAGACAAGCAGTCCGGCGAAAACAAGGAACGCACGGAGTGGCACAACGTGGCCATGTTCGGCCGCCTCGGAGAGATCGCCGGCGAATACCTCAAGAAGGGTTCGAAGGTCTACATCGAAGGCAGCCTGCGCACGCGCAAGTGGCAGGACAAATCCGGCAACGACCGCTACACCACGGAAATCATCGCCAACGAAATGCAGATGCTCGACAGCCGCGGTGGCGGCGGCATGGGCGGCGGCGGCGGCGGCGGTGACTACGGTGGCGGTGGAGGCGGCGGTGGTCGCCGCGGTGGCGGTGGCGGCGGATCCGCCCCTCCGGATGACTTCGACCAGGGCGGTCCGCCGGCCGGTGGCGGCAGCGACAAGGGCGGCGGCGAATTCGACGACGACATTCCGTTCTAGCCGGACAGTTCGCCGATCGCGCCCGCACATGGAGGCGCAGATGAACTTTACGCATTCCACACAGCGTTGGTTGTTTGCCACCGCGGGGTTCGCAGCGGCGAGCGCGCTGTTCCTCGCGCCGCGGCTCATTGCCGCCGAGGCGCCGCCCGCACCCACCGCGAAAATCGCCTTCAGTGAGAAGCTGCCCAATGTCCCTGGCAAGACGCTGACCGGCGTCCTCGTCACGTACGCGCCGGGCGGCAAGTCTTCCAGCCACCGGCATGCAGGCAGCGTTTACGCGTACGTGCTGTCGGGAAAGGTGCGTTCGGAAAATTCCGCCACCGGCCCGGCACGGGTGTACGCCGAAGGCGAAGGGTTTTTCGAGCCGCCCGGCAGTGAGCACACGGTGAGCGAGAACGCGAGCGCCACGGAGTCCGCCAGCCTGCTCGCAGTATTCGTAGCGGACGAAGGCGCGCAGCTCACGAGCCGGAAGTGATCCGCGGGTTGCTCCTCCCCTGGGTGCTCGCCGCGGCTGCGGCGGCCAACGCGCAGCCCATCGCCGGCATCGATCACATCCCGACGGCGGTGAAGGACCTGGATGCCGCGTCGGCGCGATACCGCGAGCTGGGTTTCGTGCTGAAGGCCGGCCGGCTGCACGACAACGGCCTGCTCAACAACCACGCCAAGTTTCCCGACGGCACCGAGATCGAGCTGATCACGGCCGGCGAGCCGCGCGATGCGCTCGCCCGCACGTATCTGAAGCTCATCGCGGCCGGCGACGGCCCGGCGTTTCTCGCGCTGCACTCGTCCGATTTCGCGCTGCTCGAACGGCGGCTCACGCAGGCCGACGTCGGCTTCCGCAAGCGCGGCTTCCTGACGCCGACGGATCCGCGCCTCGACTATCTATTCTTCGTCGGCTCCAACCGCTCTCCCACCGACCGGCCCGAGCACTTCGCGCACGCCAACGCCACGAGCGCATTGATCGGCGCCTGGATCGCCGACGCCGGCAACCCGGCGCTGCGCGCGCTGCTGGCGGCACTGGGCGCCAAATTTTCGGCCGGGGAAGTCTCGTTTCCGGAGCGCGGCGAGGCCACGTTCGCCGAGCTCGACAACGGCATCGTCACGCTGCTGCCCGAGTCGGCCCGCGGCATCGGAGGCCGGCCGATCATCGGCGCGGTGCTGCGTACCGGCGATCTCGACGCCGTCACCCGGCGGCTGCGCGCCGCGCGCCTCGACCGCGACGCGCGCCGCGTCGATGGTGCGGGCTATCGCGCGCTGGTCCTGCCTCCCGGTCGAACTCACGGGCTGTGGCTCGAATTCCGCGAGACGCCCGCTCGATGACGGCTGCCGTGCCGCGGGCTATCTACCTACCGCGCTACTTGCGCTGCGCGATCACGCGTTGCACGACGTCGCACAGTTGCGCCGCCTTGAACGGCTTCTGCAGGCGCAGGTTCTGCACGGATCCGAGGAACGACTCCATCTTCTGAGTGGTCGCGCCACCACTCACGAACACTACGAGCGGAGCGGCGGCCGGCACGTGCTCGAGCAGGGCCTGGTAGAAATCGAGTCCGGTCATCGTCGGCATCATGAGGTCCGACAGGATCACGTCGAAACGCTCGCCGCGCTCGCATAGCGCGAGCGCGTCGCGCGCGTTTTCCGTGCAGACCACCTGGTGCCCTTCGTCCTCCAGGATGCGCTGCATCGCGCGCAGCAGCGTCGTCTCGTCGTCGACTACGAGAATGCGCCCGAGCTGGGTTTTCACCGGCGCGGCCGCCACCACTGCCGCCGGTGCCGCCGCGCCCGTGGCGCCCGGCAGGACGATGCTGAACGTCGTTCCCTGGTCGGGCTCGCTCTGCACCTGGATCTCGCCGCCGAGCGATTTGACGATGCCGCTGCAGATCGCGAGCCCCAGGCCGGTGCCGGTGCCCACCGCCTTGGTGGTGAAGAACGGCTCGAACACCTTTTTGAGCACGTCCGGGGGAATTCCGGCGCCGGTGTCCCGCACTTCGATGACGGCGCGCTTCTGCTCGTCGGTGCGCGTGACCACCCACACGTTGTTCTGCTCGACGCGGCCCGGCGCGATCGCATGCGCGGCGTTGACCAGCAGGTTCACCAGGACCTGCTCCAGGCGCGCGCTCTCGCCGATCACCGGCGGCGTCGCCTCGAACTTCGTGCGCACGTAGGCGCGATGCGCGAACTCGTGCGACGTGGCGCGTATCGCCCACTCGATGCAGCGACGCAGGTCGATCACCTGGGCGGGCTGCTCCGCGGGGCGCGAAAACGCGCGCAGATCGGCCACTACGCGGCCCATGCGGCTCGCCGCCGCCTGCAGGTCTCCCAGCGCTTCGAATATTCGCCCCATCCGATGCCGGCCTTCGGCGTCGTTCGCCACGAGCGCGTGCAGGTGCTTGAGCTCGTCGCCGACGAAGCCGGCGTTGGTCACGACCACCGTCAGCGGATTGTTGAGCTCGTGCGCCGTGCCGGCCGCCATCGTTCCGAGTGAGGTCATGCGATCCGCGAACTCGAGCTGCTTTTGCAGCCGGGCCTTCTCGGTGACGTCGCGGAACACCAGCAGTGTGCCGATGCGGGGCGAGTTTTCGTTCGCGCCGTCGTCGCCGCTGTCGATCAGCGGCCGCGACGCCGTTTCCGAGACGTCCACGTCGCGATCCATCAGTCGCAGCACATCGTCCGCGGTCTTGCCGAGCACCGCTTCCGGGCGGACGCCCAGCAACGCCTCGGCCGCACGATTGACGAACGTCACCTTGCCCGACAGGTCGAGTGTCACCACCGCGTCCGCGACCGAGCGCAGCGCGCTCGAATAGCGGCGCTCCCGTTCGCGCAGGTTCTTGTCGAGCCGGTGCTTGTGCACCGCCACTTCGATCACGCTGCGCAGCTCCGCCGGCCGGATGGGCTTGAGCAGGTAGCCGTACGGCTCGGTCTTCTTCGCGCGTTCGATCGTCACCTCATCCGCGTGCGCCGTGAGGTACACCACCGAGATGCCGAATTGCTGGCGCAGGATGTCGGCGGTTTCGATGCCGTCGCGCTTGCCCTTGATGCGGATGTCCATCAATGCGAGATCGGGGCAGCGCTCCGCGGCGCGCTTGATCGCATCGTCGGCACTGGATGCGATGGCGAACGCGTCGTAGCCCATCTCACGCAGCGATTGCTGGAGATCTTTCGCGACGATGGGCTCGTCCTCGACGATCAGTATGGAACACTTCTCGATTGCCGCTGCTTCCAGCATGGGTCAGGCCTCCATCGGGAAGCGCACGCGGAACAGAGTGCCGCCGTCGCGGACGATCGTCACTTCGCCTTCGAGCTGCTCGGCGAGCGTGTGCACCAGCGACATGCCGAGGGACGACGACGTCAGGTGATCGAAATCCGCCGGCATGCCGACGCCGTCGTCGGCCACGGTGAGCACGAGACAGCCGTCATCGCGCCGCAGATCGACTCGCACGATGCCGCGACGCCCGTTTGGAAATGCATGCTTCAACGCATTGGTGATGAGCTCGTTGAGCACCAGGCCGCAGGGAATCGCCTTGTCGACGCCGAGCGGCAGGTCTTCCATGCTGAACTGCAGCGCCACCGCGTTCGGCGACTGGCCGGTGGCCTCGAACACGTTGGCGACGAGACTGCGCGCATATTCGGAAAAGGGCACGCGCGCGTAGTCCTTGGACTGGTACAGCTTTTCGTGGATGAGCGCGATTGCCTGCACGCGGGTCTGGCATTCTTCCAGCGCGTCGCGGCTCGAGCGGTCATCGAACTGCCGGATCTGCATGTTGATGAGGCTGGAGATGACCTGCAGGTTGTTCTTCACCCGGTGATGGATTTCCTGCAGCATGACCTCGCGCTCGCGCAGGGTGGCGCGCAGCTCCGACGTGCGCTCGCTCACGCGCTGCTCGAGGTCGGCATTCAACGTGCGCAGCTGGCCGAGCAGGTTCTCGCGTTCCTGGTCCGCGCGTTTGCGCTCGGTGATGTCCACGACCGAGCTCAAGACGAAATTCCCCTCGGGGGTCTGCAGTGGATTGAGGCCTATCTCGATCGGAACCTCCGTGCCGTCCTTGCGCAGGCCGTGCAGCTCGCGTCCCGCGCCCATGGACCGGGACTTGGGGTCGCCGAAGAACGCGCGGCGAAAATCGGGATGGCGCGCACGGAAACGCTCGGGGACCAGCATCTCGATCTGCCTGCCCAGCAGCTCGTCGCGTGGATAGCCGAACAACTTCTCGACTTGTACGTTGACGAGAACGATCTTGCCGTCCTGGTCCATCATCAACATGCCGGTGGGCGCCGCTTCGATGGCGAGGCGGAACTGCTCGACCGAGCGTTTGCGCTCGGTGATGTCCACGACCGAGCTCAGTACGAAACTGCCCTCGGGGGTCTGCAGTGGATTGAGGCCGATCTCGATCGGAATCTCGGTGCCGTCCTTGCGCAGGCCGTACAGCTCCCGTCCTGCGCCCATCGAGCGCGACTTGGGGTCACCGAAGAAAGCGCGGCGGAAATCGGGATGGCGCGCGCGAAATCGCTCGGGCACCAGCATCTCGATGCGCTGGCCGAGCAGCTCGGCGCGGGGGTAACCGAACAGCTTCTCGACCTGGACGTTCACGAGCACGATCGCGCCGGTCGAGTCCATCATCAGCATGCCGGTGGGTGCGGCCTCGATGGCGAGGCGGAATTGCTCCACCGAGCGCTTGCGCTCGGTGATGTCTCGGATGACCTTGCCGAATCCGACCAGCGCGCCGTTCGGCGCGCGCAGCGCGGTGATGATGGTATTGGCCCAGAACCGCGTGCCGTCCATGCGCAGGCGCCAGCCCTCGCTCTCGAAGTGGCCATCGCGCTCGGCGCACTCGAGCTCGCGCCTCGGGATACCGGCAGCCGCATCCTCCGGCTCGAAGAAGCGCGCGAAGCTGTCGCCCAGCACTTGATCCGGCTCGTGACCCAGGAGTAGCTGCGCGCCGGCGTTCCAGGTGGCGACGCACCCGTCACGGTCGAGCGAGAAGACCGCGAAGTCGCGCAGCCCGTCGATCTGCAGGCGCAGATTCTCCACGGCTTCGTGTGGACGCCGCTGCGACAGTTTTTTCACGAACGTGCCGCGGCACGGCGGCACTTCGCAGCAGGTCTCAACATCGCGGCCTCCCGTCCGGATGCGATCGAACATTCGAGCACCAATCTACTTCCGATGCCATGCGGACAAGACGCAGCCGGGCACTTGCCCGCGACCCTTAGGTGACGACACCGCGCTCCCGCGCACCAGCCCGAGCGGGCTTTTCTCACGCTGTGCGAACGTACGCGGCGCGCTCGCCTGGCTTCCGTGCCGCAGATTCCCCATCGTCGCTGCGTCGGGGGTCCAAAACTCTGGAGTCATGAGTCATGAAGACCCTTTTGGGCTGGAAGTCGGGCACCTGCTTGATCGCACTGCTCGCGGCATCGCTGGCGCACGGTGCCACTTACTACGTGGCCGTCGTCGGTGTCACCGACCTCGGCAATCTCGGCGGAATCCCGTCCGCGCCGGATTCCGGCGCCATCGACATCAACAACCGCGGCGAGATCGTCGGCTATTCGAAGGACGCAACCATGTTCCGGCGTCCGTTCCTGTGGCGCAGCGGAGTCATGATCGACCTGGGAACGCCGACGACGTCGGCGCGCGCCGTGGCGTCGGGCATCAATGACAGTGGTGAGGTCGTCGGGAGCTATGGCGATCCGGACGAGTTCAACTGGCAGGCTTTTCATTGGAGCCCGGCCGGCGGCGTGACGACGCTCAATCGATCGTTGTATCCCGGACTGCCCTTCGATTCGGATTACACCGCGAGAGCCAACGCCATCAACAAGGTCGGCATCATCGCCGGCCTGGTCGAGTCGCGCCCGCTCGACGATTCCATTCCGCACGCGCCATGTTTCCGCTCGTTGCCGGTGCGCTGGCCGAACCGGCTCGCGTCGCCGCAGATCCTGCATTGCACGGCCGCGGGCGAGGAGTCCAACAGCGCGACGGACATCAACAATTCCGGATGGATCGTCGGCACGGACGGCAATGGCTCGAGCGCCGATGTGCCCTTCATCTGGAAGGCGGGCATCACCACCACGCTGCCTTCGCCCAATCCGGGGACCAGCGTGCATGCGGTGGGCATCAACGAAAAGGGCACGGTCGTCGGATACGCCACGCTCTCGGGCGCATTCCGAGCGCTGCGCTGGGACAGCGCGACGCTCTCCCCCAGCTGGCTGCCACTGCTGCCCGGCGGCACGCACGGCTTCGCGTTCGAGGTGAACGATGAGGAATTCATCGCCGGGAGCGCGGATGCGGCGGTTGCGGCCGGCACTGTGCTGGACCGTGCGTACCTGTGGCACGCGGATTTCGGAATGTTCGCGCTGCCGGTGCCGCCGGGGATGTCCCCACTGACGACCACCTGCTCGGCCAGATCGCTCAACAATCGGCTGTCCTCGACCGGTGTCGTCCAGGTGGTCGGCGGTTGCCAGGGTCACGCCATTCGCTGGAGCGTGCGCGTTCTGATTCACTGAGACGTGGGGAAACGGGAACAGCGGGCGCTTCAAGCTTTTGAATAAAAAGGGAAATACTGCAGAATCCGGTTCTGCGATACCCTAGCGCCCGCTTTCCCCTCGATCCTTCAATGCCCGGCCGCTACTACATCAAGACCTTCGGCTGCCAGATGAACGAGTACGACTCGACCCGCATGGGCGATGTCCTCGGCGCTGGCGCGGACCTCACGCCCACGGACGACCCTGCAGAAGCCGACGTGCTGCTGATGAACACCTGTTCGGTGCGCGAGAAGGCCGAGGACAAGGTGTATTCGTTGCTCGGCGAATGGCGGGCGCTGAAGAAGGAGCGCCCGCACGTGCTCATCGGCGTCGGCGGCTGCGTCGCGAGCCAGGAAGGCGAGGGCATCACGCGCCGCGCCCCATACGTGGACCTGGTGTTCGGTCCGCAGACTCTGCACCGGCTGCCCCAGATGATCGGCGAGCTCCGGCGCACCGGGCGCGCGGTGGTCGACGTGTCCTTCCCCGAGATCGAGAAGTTCGACCACCTGCCCGCGCCGCGCGCGGAAGGCTCGACCGCGTACGTCTCGATCATGGAAGGCTGCAGCAAGTACTGCACGTTCTGCGTGGTGCCGTACACGCGCGGCGACGAGGTGTCGCGGCCGTTCGATTCGGTGATGGGCGAAGTGCGCGCGCTCGCCGGCCAGGGCGTGCGGGAGATCACGTTGTTAGGCCAGAACGTCAATGCCTACGCGGGCAGCATGGCAGACGGTGCGGTGGTGGACCTCGCGACGCTGATCCACTACGTGGCCGAAGTCCACGGCGTCGAGCGCATCCGCTTCACGACTTCGCACCCGGTGGAATTCGGCGACTCGCTGGTCGAAGCCTTCGCCAACGTTCCCAAGCTCGCGAATCACCTGCACCTCGCGGTGCAGTCCGGCTCCGACCGCATCCTCGGCCTCATGAAGCGCGGCTACACGGCGCTGGAGTTCAAGGCGAAGATCCGCGCGTTGCGCGCGGTGCGGCCTTCGATATCGGTTTCCACCGACATCATTGTCGGGTTTCCCGGGGAGACGGAGCGCGATTTCGAGGCCACACTGAAACTCGTGCGTGAAGCGAATTTCGACCAGTCGTTCTCGTTCATCTACAGCCCGCGGCCCGGCACCCCGGCCGCGGCGCTGCCCGACGACGTGCCGCAGGACGTGAAACAGGCGCGGCTCGCCAGGCTGCAGGAACAATTGAATTCGCAGGCGCGCGCCATCAGCGAAACCATGGTCGGCGGCGTGCAGCGCGTGCTCGTCGAGCGCCCCTCGAAGAAGGACGCCGCGGAGCTCGCCGGCAAGACCGAGAACAACCGCTGGGTGAATTTCGCGGGTCCGGCGGGTCTCATCGGGCAGTTCGTGGACGTCAGCATCGTCGAGGCGCGGCCGCAGAGCCTGCGGGGCCGGTTGGTCGCGTTGGCGGACGCGCAATCGAAGCAGGCGCCGGCGGACCTCCGCGTCGCGGTCAATAGTTAGACAAGGCCCCATGTCGCATCCCGCCCCCATCGAGCCCGCCCGCGATTTCGACCTCTCGCCGCCCGACAATGCGCGCCTCGCCAATCTCTGCGGACCGCTGGACGAGAACCTGCGGCTCATCGAGGACCGCATGGCCGTATCGGTGAAGCGTCGCGGCGCGAATTTCCGCATCGCCGGCGCGCGCGCGCACGCCGCCGAAGACGTGGTGCGCGACCTGTTCGCGGCCACCAACAAGGAAGACATCTCGCTCGAGCGCGTGCACCTCGCGCTGCGCGATTCGCGCGACATGCCCGGCGCGCAGCCGCGCGGCCCCGACGACGCGCTCTCGCGCGACGAGTCCACGGACCCGGGTTCGGTGCGCGTGGCCCGCGGCACCATCCGGGCGCGGGGCCGCAATCAGCACGAATACCTCGCCAACATCCACGCGCGGGATCTCACCTTCGGCGTCGGCCCGGCGGGCACCGGCAAGACCTATCTCGCGGTGGCCTGCGCCGTCGAGGCGCTGCAGGCCGACAAGATCCGCCGCATCATCCTCGTGAGGCCGGCGGTCGAGGCCGGCGAACGGCTCGGTTTCCTGCCGGGCGATCTCACGCAGAAGGTGGATCCGTACCTGCGGCCGATGTACGACGCGCTGTACGAGATGCTCGGCTTCGACCGGGTCATGCGCTACATCGAGCGCAACGTCATCGAGGTGGCGCCGCTGGCGTTCATGCGCGGCCGCTCGCTCAACGATTCGTTCATCATCCTCGACGAGGCGCAGAACACCACGCCCGAGCAGATGAAGATGTTCCTGACGCGCATCGGCTTCGGCTCGCGCGCCGTCGTCACGGGCGACATCACGCAGACCGACCTGCCGGCCGGCAAGCTCTCGGGCCTCAAGCACGTGATCAACATCCTGCGCCATACCGACGGCGTGGCCTTCACGTTCTTCGAGGCGGCGGACGTCGTGCGCCATCCGCTCGTGCAGCGCATCGTCAAGGCGTACGAGGCGCATACCCCCCCATCATGAACGCCGCGCGCGGTTTGAAACTGGATCTCGCGCGCGCGACGCGCGCCTGGGCGCCGGGCCGTTCGCGCATGAATCACTGGGCGTCGGCGGCGTTGGGCAGCCGCGCGGCGGGACGCGAGATCGCGGTGCGCGTCGTGGCGCCGCGCGAGAGCCGCGCATTGAACAAGCAGTGGCGCGGCAAGGACCAGCCGACCAACGTGCTGTCGTTTCCGGCGCCGGAGCTCGTGCGCGTGCGCCATCGCGGCCGCGGCGCGCCGGGCGAGCACCTGCCATTGGGCGACCTCGTGATCTGCGCCGACGTCGTGCGCCGCGAGGCCGAGCAGCACGGCAAGCGGCTCTCGGCGCACTGGGCCCACATGGTGGTCCACGGCACGCTGCACCTGGCCGGCTATGATCACGAGACCGGCGAACGCGACCGCCTGCGCATGGAGCGGCGCGAGATCGCGGTGCTCAAGAGTTTCGGCTACGGAAACCCCTACCTGTGAACTCCAAGAGCAAAGAAAAAGAAAAAGACAAGGACAAGGGCGACACCGGTTCGAGCGGCAAGTGGCTGCGCAAGCTGTCGCGTTCGCTCAGCGGTGAAGTGCAGGACCGCGGCGAGGTGGTCGAGACGCTGCGCGGCGCGGCGACCCGCGGCGTCATCGAGGGCGATGCGCTCGTGATGCTCGAAGGCGTGCTCACGGTCGCCGACATCCAGGTGCGCGACATCATGGTGCCGCGCGCGCAGATGACGGTGGTGAACCGCGACGACGAATCCGACGTGCTGCTCAAGACCGTCATCGACAGCGGCCATTCGCGCTTTCCCGTCATGGACGAGGATCGCGAGAAGGTGGTCGGCGTGCTGCTGGCGAAGGACCTGCTGCGGCTGGTGGCGCAGGGCGATACCACGTTCGACATCAAGGAATTCATGCGGCCGCCGGTGTTCGTGCCGGAATCGAAGCGTCTCAACGTGCTGCTGCGCGAGTTCCGCCGTTCGCGCGTGCACATGGCCATCGTGGCCGACGAATACGGCGGTGTCGCCGGAGTCGTGACCATCGAGGACGTCATCGAGCAGATCGTCGGCGACATCGACGACGAGCACGACATCGACGAGCTCGAGAACATCCGCAAGGAAGGCGACCGGCAATACATCGTGCGCGGGCAGACGCCGATCGAGGAATTCAACGAGTACTTCCAGACGGATCTCTCCGACGACGAGTTCGACACCATCGCCGGCCTCGTCATGAAGCAGCTGGGCCGCCTGCCGCGCCGCGGTGAGACCCTGCAGCTCGCCGACTGCGAGATGAAAGTGATGCGCTTCGACCGCAGGCGCATCGACATGCTGCGGCTCACCTTGCCGCGCGACATCATCCCGCCCGAAGACCGCCCGCTGGTACAAGAGTGAATCTCCGCGAATTCCTCGCGCGCCGCTTCGTCGGCAGCATCTTCGCGTTCGTCGCGGGCGTGCTGCTGGCGCTGAGTTTCGCGCCCATCGACTGCTGGCCGTTCGCGTTCCTCGCGCCGGCCGCGCTGCTGTGGCTGTGGGATGGCGCCGCGCCGCGCCGCGCCGCGGTGCTGGGTTTCTGGTTCAACGCGGGCACATTCACCGTCGGCACATACTGGCTGTACATCAGCCTGCGGCTCATCGGGCACGCCCCCGTGCCGCTGGCGCTGCTGCTCATGGCGAGCCTGGTCGCCATCATGGGCTCCTACCACGCGTTGTTGGGCTGGGCGACCGCGAAGTTCTTTCCGGCGCGCGGCGCCCTACGCTGGCTGCTGGCGGTTCCGGCGGCGTGGCTGCTCACGGAGTGGTGGCGCAGCTGGTTCCTGACCGGCTTCGGCTGGCTCGCGCTCGGGTACTCGCAGACGGAAACCTGGATGGGCGATCTCGCGCCCGTCATCGGCCAGTACGGCATCGGCTACCTCGTGCTGCTCGCTGCCGGCGCCCTCGCGACGCTCGCGCTCGGCTCGAAGCGCGAGCGCATCGCGGGCGGCGCGGTGCTCGCGGTGCTGCTGGCCGGCAGCTTCGGCCTGCGCGGCCACGACTGGACGCAGCCGTTCGGCCAGCCGATCACGGTGGCCGTGGTGCAGGGCGCCGTGCCGCAGGACGAGAAGTGGATAGAGGACAACCTGCCGAACATCCAGATTCTCTACCGCAACCTGACCCGCGACGCGCACGGCGCGAAACTCATCGTCTGGCCCGAGTCCGCGGTGCCCGAGCTCGCCAACAATCTCGTGCCTTACTACCGCGACGTGTACCAGGAAGCGAGCGCGCGCGGCTCCGCGCTGGTGCTCGGCACCATCCGCCGCGAGGAGAACCAGCAGACCGGCGAGGGGGACTACTTCAACTCGGTGCTGGCGATGGCGCGCGACGTGCCGGCGCCGGCCTGGTACGACAAGCACCACCTGGTGCCGTTCTCCGAATTTTTCCCGGTGCCGCAGTTCGTGCGCAAGTGGCTGCGGCTCATGGACCTGCCGTACTCGGACTTCCGGCGTGGCGCGGCCGAGCAGCCACCGCTGCGCGCCGCAGGCCAGCTCATCTCGGCCAGCGTGTGTTACGAGGACGCCTATGGCGCGACACAGCTCCACGCGCTGCGCAACGGCGCCACCTTGCTCGTGAACGTGACCAACGATTCCTGGTTCGGTCATTCGACCGCCCGCTACCAGCACCTGCAGATCAGCCGGGTGCGGGCGCAGGAGGCCGGCCGCCCGATGGTGCGCGCCGCCAACAACGGCGTGTCGGCCGTCATCGGACACTGGGGCGAGATCATCGCGCGGGCGCCGGAATATGAAGCGAATGTAATGCGCGCCAGCCTGCAACCGCGTATAGGTTTGACGCCCTACGCGCAGACCGGAAATTGGCCGATCGTGTGTCTGGCACTTGTTTTCAGCCTCATTGGCGCCTATTACGGGCGGCGCGGGAAGACAAACTGAGGTATTCGGTCATGGTTCCGGCTCTGCTGAACTTCGCCAAATCCTTCCGGTCTATTTCCGCATCGTCGTCTTTCCCATCCCAGCATCGAGGGTTCGCTGATATGTCGCTATTCGTTGCGAGGCGGCTGGCTGGCGTTGCGATCGTGGCCTTCGCGGTCGGTGCCTGCTCGCCCCAATCTACTGCTTCGCCGCAGGCGCAGACCGCGCCTGCCGCCACCACCGCTCAAGCGCCGCTCCTGGCCCAGGCACAAGTCGAGAAGATTCCCGTCGCACCGCCGGTGGGCACGCTGAATGGCCGGGTGCTGCCGGATTTCGCCACGCTGGTCGAGCAAGTGGGCCCATCCGTGGTCAACATCTCCGCGAAAGAGCGCGCGCACAAGGTCGACCCCAACCGCGACGACGGGCAGAGCGATCAGTTCGACGATCTGTTCCGCCGCTTCGGCATCCCGAATCCGCGCCGCAATGGCGAGACTCCGCAGCGTGAGGGTCAGGGCTCGGGGTTCATCGTGAGTGCCGACGGCTACATCCTCACCAACGCGCACGTGGTCGCCGACGCGGACGAAGTCACGGTGCGCATGACCGACCGGCGCGAGTACGTCGCCAAGGTCGTCGGCCTCGACAAGAGCACCGACGTCGCGGTGCTCAAGATCGAAGGCAAGAGCCTGCCGGTCGTGCGGCTCGGCGATCCGACCAAGCTGCGTCCGGGCGAGTGGGTCATCGCCATCGGCTCGCCGTTCTCCTTCGAGAACAGCGTCACCGCGGGCATCGTCAGCGCCACCGGCCGCTCCATGCCGGGCGAGGATTTCGTCCCGTTCATCCAGACCGACGTCGCCGTGAACCCCGGCAACTCCGGCGGTCCGCTGTTCAACCTGAGCGGCGAGGTCGTGGGAATCAATTCGCAGATCTACAGCCGCAGCGGCGGCTACATGGGCCTGTCGTTCGCAATCCCCATCGACCTCGCCAACAACGTGCGCACGCAGCTCGTGTCGACCGGCAAGGTGACGCGCGGCCGCATCGGCGTGCAGATCCAGGACGTCACGGCGCAACTCGCCGACGCCTTCGGTCTCGACCGCCCGCGCGGTGCGCTGGTCGGACAGGTCGTCGCGGATGGTCCGGCCGAGAAGGCGGGCATCAAGGCGGGTGACGTCATCCTGAGCGTCGATGGAAAGGCGGTGGAACGCTCCACGCAGCTGCCGGGCATCATTTCCACCATCAAGCCGGGCTCGGACACCAAGCTCGAGGTGTGGCGCGACAAGTCCACCAAGACGCTGGCGGTGCGCGTGGAACCGCGCGACGAGGAGCCGGTGAAGGTCTCGAATCGCCGCGGCGAGCCCGCCGAGCCCGCGAAGGCGGATCGCCTCGGGTTGTCGGTGCGGCCGCTGGGCGCGGACGAGCGCAAGAACGCCGAGACCGAGGGCTATCTACTCGTCGAGGACGTCACCGGTCCGGCCGAGAAGGCCGGCGTGCGGCCGGGCGACGTCATCCTGGGCGTGAACGGCAAGGCCGTGAAGTCGCTCGCGGAGCTCAAGGCGGCCACGGCGAACGGCAATACGGTCGCCATCCTGCTCGATCGCGAGGGCCAGCAGGTGTTCCTGCCCATCCGCGTGAGCTGATTCCGCACACTCGATCGAGTGAGACCAAGGGCGTCCGGACGGAAGTTCGGGCGCCCTTTTTCGTGGCGCGCCGCAGGCTGGCGCTGCTAGCATCGTTGCAGGGAGGATGAACGATGAAAATCGCGCTGCTCGTGTGTGCATTGCTGACGTGCACGATTGCCAATGCCGGCAATTGCCCCCGAACGCCGCTGCACGATTTCATCGAGCGCGGGCAGGACCTGTATCTCGGCGAAAACCATGGCACGGCCGAAGTCCCCGCGCTGGTACGCTGCCTGGTCGAAGCGGCGGTCGCCCGCGGCAATGAGAAAGTGATCGTCTCGCTCGAGCAGCAGTCCGCCGCGCGAGACCTGGCCGGCGACATCTGGCGCGGCACGGACGGGCGCTCCTCCGCAGCCATGTGGGAGCTCACGCGTTTCCTGCTCGAGCAGGAGAAGTTAGGCAGGCTGGTGTTCGACCAGCACGTCTTCTCGAGCTTGAAGACGGAGGAGGAATTCAAGAACTGGACTCCGGCCATCCACGACCGCGACATGGGGGAGCATTTGCGCGCGCTCGTGCCGCAAGGCCAGCTCATCGCCCTGAGCGGCGACTTCCATTCGCGCAAGGAAGGCGTCGCGGGGGTCGGTTACGACCCGGCCGGCAAATACGTGGGGGCGGCGGCCATCCACGTCGACCTCCTGTTCGCCGAGAAGGGCACCACGTGGAACTGCCTGGCGAGCGAGTGCCGCGTGCATGCGAACGGCGGCGAGGCGTCCTGGGGGCCGGCGGGAGCGCTGGTGGACGGCGCTCCCACGCAGCATGACCACATTTTCCTTCTCGGAAAGCCCACGGCGTCGCCGCCGAAGTTGCCGCCCCTGAAGTAGCACGGTTTCGCTTGTGCGCGCGGGCTCGTGTATTCTTGCCCGCCTTTTCCAAAGCCCTGAAAAACAAGCCTTTCCCGATGCAGGAACGTTACGAAGCGGCCGCCGTCGAGCGCGCCGCGCAAAAGCTCTGGGACGACGAGCGTGTCTTCGAGGCGCGCGAGGACGCCACTTCCGAGTCCGGAAAGTTCTATTGCCTGTCGATGTTTCCGTACCCGTCGGGCCGGCTGCACATGGGCCACGTGCGCAACTACACCATCGGCGACGTGCTCTCGCGCTTCCAGATGATGCAGGGCAAGCGCGTGCTGCAGCCCATGGGCTGGGACGCGTTCGGCCTGCCGGCCGAGAACGCCGCCATCAAGAACGGCGTGCCGCCCGCGAAGTGGACCCGCGACAACATCGCCTACATGAAGGGCCAGTTGAAGCAGCTCGGCTTCGCGTTCGACTGGTCCCGCGAGATCGCCACCTGCGACCCGAGCTACTACCGCTGGAACCAGTGGCTGTTCCTGCGCATGCTCGAGAAGGGCATCGCGTACCGCAAGACCGGCGTCGTCAACTGGGACCCGGTCGATCAGACCGTGCTCGCCAACGAGCAGGTCATCGACGGGCGCGGCTGGCGCACCGGCGCGCTGGTGGAGAAGCGCGAGATCCCGATGTACTACCTGGCGATCACGAAGTACGCCGAGGAGTTGTTAGGCGACCTCGAGAAGCTGCCCGACTGGCCCGAGCGCGTGCGGACGATGCAGGCCAACTGGATCGGCAAGTCCGAAGGCTGCGAGATCTCCTTCCCGTACGCGCCGGATACGAAAGCGGCGATGGCCGGCGACGGCGCGCTCAAGGTGTTCACCACGCGGGCGGATACGCTGTTCGGCGTGACGTTCATGGCGGTGGCGGCGGAGCATCCGGTGGCGCTGGCCGCCGGCGCCAAGGACGCGAAGCTGCAGTCCTTCATCGATGAATGCCGCCGCGGCTCGACGATGGAAGCCGACATCGCCACGCAGGAAAAGAAGGGAATGCGCACCGGCCTGCACGTGCTGCACCCGTTCACCGGGAAGTTCGTGGAAGTGTGGGTGGCCAACTACGTGCTCATGGCCTACGGCGAGGGCGCCGTCATGGGCGTGCCGGGCCACGACGCGCGCGACTACGAGTTCGCGCTCAAGAACGGCCTCGCCATCGTGCAAGTAGTGAAATCGAAGAGCGACGCGTACGCCAACCTCGACCCGCCCTGGCAGGACTCCTTCGGCGAGCACGGCCTCACGATGAACTCGGCCGAGTTCGACGGGCTCGACTATCAGCCCGCGGTGGACCGGATCGCTGCCGCGCTCGAGAAGAAGGGGCTGGGCAGGAAACGCACGCAATGGCGCCTGCGCGATTGGGGCATCTCGCGCCAGCGGTACTGGGGCTGCCCGGTGCCCATGATCCACTGCGCCCGGTGCGGCGAAGTGCCCGTGCCCGACGACCAGCTGCCGGTCGTGCTGCCCGAGGGCCTGGTGCCCGACGGCTCGGGCAACCCGCTCAACAAGACGCCGTCGTTCCTGAATTGCACCTGTCCGAAGTGCGGCGCGGACGCGCGCCGCGAGACGGACACGATGGACACCTTCGTCGATTCGTCGTGGTACTTCCTGCGCTTCGCGTGCCCGGACGCCGCCACCATGGTGGACGGCCGCGCCAACTACTGGATGCAGGTCGACCAGTACATCGGCGGCATCGAGCATGCCATCCTGCACCTGCTGTATGCGCGCTTCTGGACCAAGGTCATGCGCGACCTGGGCCTGGTCGCCGTCGACGAGCCGTTCAAGAACCTGCTGACGCAGGGCATGGTGCTGCACCACATCTACTTCCGCGAGCCCGCGCCGGGCCGCCGTGACTACTTCAACCCGGCCGACGTCGAAGTGCTGCTGGACGAGAACAACCAGCGCAAGAGCGCCATCCTGCTCGCGGACAATCAGCCGGTGGAATGGGACGGCCTCGGCACGATGTCGAAGTCGAAGAACAACGGTGTCGATCCCACCGCGCTGGTGGAGCAGTTCGGCGCCGACACCGCGCGGCTGTTCATGATGTTCACTGCGCCGCCCGAGCAGACCCTGGAATGGTCGGAAGAGGGCGTGCAGGGCTCGTTCCGCTTCATCCGCCGTCTGTGGAAGGCGGTATACGACCAGGTGAGCGCGCCGCCGCCGGCGGATTCCATGGGCCTGGAGAATTTCGACAAGAGCCAGTTGAACTCCGCGCAGAAGGAGCTGCGGCGCATCGCGCACCACACGCTGCAGAAGGTGACGGACGACATCGGCCGGCGCCGCAGTTTCAACACCGCCGTGGCGTCGGTGATGGAGCTGCTCAACGCCGTCGGCAAGCTGGCGGATGCCGGGTTGCACACGCGCGTGGTGAAGCACGAGGCGCTGGAGATCGCCGTGATGTGCCTGTCGCCCATGATCCCGCACGTGACGCACCAGTTGTGGCGCGAGCTCGGCCACGAGCAGGCGCTGGCGCTCGAGCGCTGGTGGACGCCGGACGCATCCGCGCTGGTCCAGGACAGCATCGAGATCTCCGTGCAGGTGAACGGCAAGATGCGCGCGCGCGTCACGATTGCCGCGGAGGCCACCGAGGCGGAGGCCGTGGCGGCGGCGCTCGCCGACGCCAACGTGCAGAAGTTCGTCGAGGGCAAGCCGGTCCGGAAGGCCATCTACGTCAAGGGCAAGCTGGTGAACATAGTCGTATGAAGGGGACTGTCCCCATTTTTTTCCTGAAAATGGGGACTGTCCCCATTCTCTGCATGCTTGCGTCGTGTGGTTTCCACCTGCAGGGCCGCCAACCCATGCCCGCGGCGTTCGCGTATACGTTCATCGAGACGAAGGACGAGCAGACGGACTTCGTGCAGGACCTGCGCAAGGCGCTGATCGCGAACAGTGTGAAAGTGATCCGCACCAAGGGGTCGTCGGGTGCCACGATCACCGTGCACGACGACGTGCTCAAGGAGCGCATCCTGTCCGTGTCGGCGCGCAACATCCCGACCGAATACGAGATGACGTACACCGTGCGGTTCTCGGTGACCACCGGCGAGCAGGTGTTGATCGACGCGGAGGAGATCTCCGCGACGCGCGACATCAGCTTCGACGAGGCGCAGCTGCTCGCCAAGGAGCGCGAGCAGGAGATCTTGAGCGAGGCGCTGGCGCGCGACCTCGTCGCGCTCGTCATGCGCCGCATCGCCGCGCTGCCGAAGTGACCGACGTGCTGCGCGTCGGCCCCGTGGCCGACGAGGCCTTGCTGGCATTGGCGGCGCGCTACGGACTCGAGCTCGCGCTGTGCGCGCCCGGTGCATCGCTGCCCGGGTCCTACTGGGGTGAGAGCGAAGCGGGCCTGCGCGCCAACGTGTTGTACGTGCGCGCGGATACGCCGGTCCACTCGCTGCTGCACGAGCTCGCGCACTTCGTCTGCATGTCCGCCGCGCGCCGTGCCGCGCTCGATCGCGACGCGGGCGGCGACGACGAAGAGGAAAGCGCGGTGTGTTACCTGCAGATCCTGCTGGCCGACGAGCTGCCGATCGGCCGCGCCCGCATGCTCGCGGACATGGACGCGTGGGGCTACACGTTCCGGCTCGGCTCGGCGCGCGCCTGGTTCGAGAGCGACGCGGCGCAGGCCTGCATCTGGCTGCGCCGCAATGGCGTAGTAACCGACGACCACCGACCCACGTTCCGCCTCAGGAATTGAACAGAACCCCGTCCGCCGCGCATGAAACTCCCGATTCTCCTCGCGCTCGCCTGCAGCATTGCCGCCGCCGTGGCCGCCTGCGGTGGCCTGGCGTTCACCGCCGCGAACGCGCCGGCGCTGTTCGGCAACTTCGACCGGCGCGCCGACATCGCGTATGGCGCCGGCCCGCGCCGGCGGCTCGATGTCTATCTTCCGCAGGCGGCTGCGCAGTCGCCGCCGCACGTGCCGGGGCGGCCGATCGTGGTGTTCTGGTACGGCGGCAGCTTCGACCACGGCCGCAAGACTAACTACCGGTTCGTGGGCGCGGCGCTCGCCGAGGCCGGCTTCGTGGCCGTGCTGCCCGATTACCGGCTGTACCCCGAGGTGAAGTTCCCGGCATTCGTCGAGGACGGTGCCGCGGCGCTGGCGTGGGTCGCGGGCCACGCCGCGGAGCTCGGCGGCGATCCGCGGCGCATCTACGTCGCGGGTCATTCCGCCGGTGCCCACATCGCGGCGATGCTCGCCTACGACCGCGCGCAGCTCGAACGCGTGGGGTTGCCGCCGGACACCGTGCGCGGCTTCATCGGGCTGTCCGGGCCGTACGCGCTCACGCCGAACGACGCGAAGCTGCATGCGATATTCGCTGCGCCGTATACCCCCGCCGACTGGCGCCCGGCCGAGCGGGTGCGCCCAGGCGCGCCGCCCGCGCTGCTGCTGCATGGCGCTGCCGACGACGTGGTCGAGGTGGGCCACGCGCGCAAGCTCGCGGCGGCGCTCGAGGCCGTGGGCACGAAGGTGACGCTCGAGATCTACCCGGGTCGCGGCCACACCGACACCGCCGCGTCGTTCGCCGCGCCGTACCGGCCCAAGCTGCCGGTGATCGACGCGATCCGCCGCTTCATCAATGGGGACATTCCTCGTTTCCTAGCAAACGGGGACAGGCTCAAGTAGTTGGGCAGATACCGATGCGGGGGGCTCGTTCGCCGTGTTGTTTCCTCGTCAGTCGGGCTAGGCCTGTCCCCGTTTGCTAGGAAACGAGGAATGTCCCTATTAGGGGGTCGGGTGATGGAGACAGCATCTACCTGAAGAAGGAAGGAGGAGTCGTTTCGGAGTAGCACCGTCCGTCTCCACCAGCCCGACCAATCGACCGACGGGACCTGCGTTGAGCAGACGCAGTCCCCGCTAGCCTCTGTATCGGCAATGGGCTGTTGGACTTGAGAAGTCCGTACCGGAAAATCCCGAGTTGACAGAATCCACCAAGGAAGAGGGCGCACCTCGTGGCGCGCCCTCGGCAAACAACGCGATGCCGGGCCCGCGGCCCGGCCGGCGTCTCAATACTTCACTTCGCCATGAATCACGCGCGGCGCGCCGGTCACGGTCGGACGCACGCCGATATAGATGTCGGAGGTCGGCACGGAGGGGTTCTTGAGGTCCGCGGCGGTCGGCAACACCATCCCGGCCGGCACGGTGAGCCCGGCGGCATCGCACACCGCCAGGTTCTTGCGCGCGAACCGGATTTCACGATCGAGCCACTTCACGAGATACGTGGTGCCATTCGCGCTGACCACGCCCTGCGTACTGTTGTGCGGGATGACGAACGAGGGCACATAGCGCACTTCGCCGCCCTCGCAGGGAACTTCCTGGTTGGTGGCGGGTGAGACGCAGATGCCCGGCAGGCCCCACAGGTCGCCGAAGCCGCCGTACTGCAGCACGATGCTCTTGCCCGCGTACTGGCCATAGGCCGCGCCCTGCGGCACGGCGAAGTTCACCTGCAGCGGCGGGTCGAGGTTCACGAACTGGCCATTCGAGCTCTTCACCGCGGCGAACTGGTTGAAGGACTGCGGGCCGGTCTCCCACTGGTAGTACACGTCGAGACCGTTGACGCGCCATTCGCAGTACGTGCCGGAGCCGACGTCGCACTCCGCATCCGCGGCATTCGCGAACAGCTTGCCGCTGCGCAGGCCGTAGCGGAACTGGGGATTGTTCTCGAGCAGCTCCGGGCTGGCATCCAACACCACGCCCGCCGACGCGCCGTCGATGAGCAGCGCGCTCGCGGCGTCGGTCGTGTAGTGCACGACGTTGCCGGGCTGCGTGGGCTGGAAGTTGTTAGCCGAGTTGGCGGCGTACGGCGAGCCGGTGTTGCTGCCCGGCGCGAAGTACGCGGCGATCGAAGCGGCCGTCGGACAGTCGCGCACGCAATGCAGTGCCGCGGGCAGCTGCGAGGGATACACCACTTCCTGGCTGCGATACGCGACCTGCACGGCGTTCGAATCCACCGAAGCGCCCGCCCCCTGCAGGTTGACGAACACCTCGCCGCCGAGCTGTTGCGACCAGCCCTGGATGCCGCCGCGCGCGGCCCAGAACGACGCGGACACGGCCTGCACCTGCGGCAGCGCCTGCGTATTGCAGCCGTTGTTGCCGCACATCATCTGGCCGGTGACCTTGAAATTTCCGGCCGGCTCGTCCCAGAACAGCTCGTACTGCGCGTTGGGGACGGCGCCACTGAAGAAGCCCGACGCCTCCATGCCGACGAACGTGTTGAAGCGGATCTGGTCGATGCCGCGCAGCGTGCGCGTGTGGCGGGTGTACTTCGACAGCTTGCCGCCCGCCTTCACTACCGTGAACGGCGTGCGCGTCGGCGAATTGCCGTTGTTCGAATAGTCCACCTTCTCGACGGTGTCGCCGTTGGTGAGGAATTCCTGCGCGGCCGGCGGCAGCGACAGACCGTAGTAGCCGAGGTAGCCCTGGTACTTGGTTCCGGCATGCGTGTATTCGATCGGGAAGCCGGAATTGCGCTCGACGCGGGCGCCGGTGATGCCGTCGTACAGGCCATAGCGCCACACCGACATGCCGGTCTCGGGGTCCCGCGCGTCGCGCGCGAAGCAGCGGTCGCCGCCGTCGTCGCTGCGGCGGTAGTAGTCCGCGTTGTACGCGAACGAGAACGTGGCCGAGTTGTTGGGGTCCTGCATCAGCAGGCGGCCGCTGCCGCTCGTGGTGCTGGACGCGGTCATGCGCAGCGCCTTCGTGCCGCTGCCGCCGTCGCCCTGCTCGCGCTCGAAGTACGAGATGCCCGAAGTCGTGCCCTCGAGGTAGCCGTTGAAGATGCAGTTCGTCGAGCCCGGCATGTTGCCGCAATAGTCCAGGCGGAAGACGCCGTACGGATTACCCGCGGTCGGCGCTGAGGTCGCGCTGGTGTTCACGAAGATCGTGGCGCCGTCGGCTTCCGGATCGTCGAGCCAGATGCGCGCGCGCATCGGTTCGCTGTTGCTCGCGCGCGTGGAGTTCACCGTGGAGGTCACGAAGCTGCTCGTCTGCGCGGCGCCGTTGGCGTTGTCGGTCGAGGAGCGCGACTCCGGGTCGCACTTCTGCATCTCGACCAGCGCGTTGTAGGGCCCGTCGTTCACCAGCGCGTCCGGGCGCATCGCGCCCATGATGCAGGCGATCATGTTGACCTGGCCGATGCCGCGCGACGTCGCGTCCTCGACGTGCGTCGACTGCGCGTCGGTGGCGTAGGCGGAACTGGCGGGCGGATCGGCGAGCGCGGGCGAGGCCTGTGCAAGGGCGAGCGCGGCGAGCGCGCCTGTGAGCGTGCGGGTCATGGATACTCCGAAGATCGTTGCGCTGGAAGCGCGGGTTATTGCGCGTTGGTCGCGGTGACCACGGCGACGGAGGTCGGCGTGGCGACTCCGTCGATGGCCGCGGGGGGTGGCGGCGTGCTGCCACCGCCCGGCGGCGGCACGGACGCGGAGCTCGAGCCTCCTCCGCCGCAGCCGCTGACGAGCACGAGGCATGCGATGACGAGCATCGCGGCAAACAATTCGCGCGTGTGACGCGCGAGCGCTGGGACCTTCGACATTCCGGTTAATCCTCCAAGTCGTGAAATCGATCGGATCTGCTGCGAGCGGGCGCAGATCCCGCTAGCAGCTCCATCGGCGGCGTGCTGGCGCGCCTTGAGGAAGGGAAGTGAGAGCGCGTCACAGATCGGATGAGCACGCGCGCGCGCATTGTCAAACGGCCCGCGCGCCAAGGAATCCCCGATTGCACGCGTCTCACTGCCGGACATACGAGGAGCTGCGAACATGCTGCGATTTTCGAGCGTGCTGGCGATAGGTGTATGCGTGCTCGGCGTGCACGCCGCGCAGGGCGCGGCCCTGGCCCGGCAACCGGCGGCGACCAATCCGACTCTGATCGCGCGCGATTCCGGCATCGACAACGGCAGCGACGAGTCCGATTCACTCGGCCTATCCGCGCTCACGGTGCAGGTCGACGTCGCCGGCAACGTCGCGCAAACCACCGTCACCGCGCACTTCGACAACGCCGGCCGCGACGACCTCGAGGGCACGTTCTCGCTGCAGCTTCCCGACGGCGCCGTCGTCACCGGCTACGCGCTCGACGTGGCGGGCCAGATGATCGACGGCGTGCTCGCGCCTCCGATTCGCGCCAAACGCGCCTACGAATCGAAAGTCCGCGCCGGCATCGATCCGGGCGTTGCCGAGGTGGCGCGCGGCAATGTCTTCACCACGCGCGTCTACCCGATCCTGCACGGCCGCGGACGCACCGTGCGCCTGACGTTCGCCGCGCCGTTCGGCGCCGGTGGTTTCACGCTGCCGCTCGCCACCGGCAAACCGAGTGGCCTCGTCACGCTGAGCGTGCGCGTGCGCGAGGGCAGGGTGGCTCCCAATGTCACCTGGCCCGCGGGCGTCAAATCAGAGTGGCTGCGCACGGACGAAGGATTCGCGAACGAAGTGGTGCTGCGCGACCGGAAACTCGCCGGCGCGCTGCGCATCACGGCCGACGCGACCGATGGGCAGGCGTTCGTCACACGCCACGCCTCGGGCAAGCGTTTCGTCGAGCTGCGCGATACTGTGGCCGCGGTGAAGGCGGCGGCGATCCCGCGCAGCGCGCGCGTATATTGGGATCGCTCGCTGTCGCGGCGCGACGATCTGCTGGAAGACGAGCTGATGGCGCTCGAGCAGTACCTCGCCGCCGTCGGCATGTCCCGGGTCGAAGTCGTACCCTTCGGCAGCGGCGGCGCGCAGCCGCGCGTGGTGGAAGGCGCGACGCAGGCGGCCAATCTACTGCGCGATCTGGATCTGCGCGGCGCCACCAGCTTCGACGTGCTCGCGGATCGGGGTGAGAGCCCGCGCGAGAACAAGGGCGCCGGCAAGGCGGACATCTGCCTGATGTTCACCGACGGCGTCTCGACGATCGACGCGCGCCCCGAGCTGCGGCTCGGTTGCCCGCTCTTCGTCATCACGAGCGCGGCGGATGCCGATCTCGGCTATCTGGAGCTGCTGGCGCGCGCCAATGGCGGAGCGGTTCTGCGGCTCGCGCCCGGCAAGGCCAGCGACTTGGTGCGGCAACTGCGCTGGCGCGCGCCGCGCATCGTCGACGTGCGCGGCAGCGACGGCCGCGCGCTGGAATTCGCGCCACTGCCGGCCGCCGAGCGCGGCTGGGCGCTGGTGGCCGAAGCGCCGGAGGGGGACGAGGTGGTGGTGCGCATCGCCGGGCTGGCCGCGACGACCATCGAACGCCGCTATCGGATCGACGCGCAGCGGGATACCGGCAGGTTCGGGGGCGCGGCGGCATTGTGGGCGCATGACCGCGTCAACCAGATCGCGGGCGACGGCCGGCGCCAGCCCGAGCTCGAGGCATTGTCGCGGCGCTATTCCGTCGCCAGCCCCGCGATGTCGTTCATCGTGCTCGAGGCGCCGCAGGATTACGTGAACGCGAAGATGGCGCCGCCGCAGGGTTACCCCAAACAGTTGTTCGCGCAATATCGCGAGGCGCAGCGCGCGGCGGAGGAGCGCGAGGCGGCGCGTCGCGTTGCCTGGCTCGACGAGATCGTGCAGTCGTGGAAGCAGCAGCAGGAATGGTGGGCGCGCGACTATCGCAATGCGACGCGCCTGAAGCGCAAGGCAGACGGACCGGGCGTCGAAGCAAACAGGGCGCCCGCGCCGGCATCGGCCGCCGTGGGAGCGGAGGCGGACGTGAGCGAAAGCCTGGAAGCCGTGATCGTCACCGGGAGCCGTGGTTCGATGACGTTCGCACAGACCATGAAGAGCGTCACCGCGATCACCGGGGACGAAATCGCGCCGGCACCGGGCAAGTCGATTTCGGTGGAGCTCGCGCCGTGGAACCCCGAGCGGCCCTATCTACGGGCGCTCGACGCGGCTCCGCGCTCGGGTTTCGACCAGGTGTTCGCGTCGCAGGAGCGCGCGTTCGGCTCGCTGCCGGTGTTCTATTTCGACGTCGCGGAATGGCTGTTTCGCAAGCAGCGCGTCGCGGAAGCGGTCGAGATGCTGTTGTCGGCGCTGGAGCTGCCCGCGCGCGATACTGAGACGATCGCGCTGGTCGCGGACCGGCTGCTGCGCTACGGCCAGGTCGATCGCGCCATCTGGCTGTACGAGGAGGTGTGCCGCGTAGACCCGGACCGGCCGCAGCCGGCGCGCACGCTGGCGCTCGCGCTCGAGCGCCGTGCGCTGGCGACCAGAGGCCATGCCGCTCGCAAGGATCTCGAGCGCTCGCTCGCGCTGCTCACCGCGGTCGTCATGTCGCCGCCGGAGGAGCAATACCGCGGCATCGAGTTGGTCGCGCTGATGGATGCCAATGGCATCATCCCGCGCCTGCGCGCGCTCGGCACGCGCAGTTTCGCGCTGGATGCGCGGCTCATCGACGTGCTCGACGTCGACCTGCGCGTGGTCATCGAGTGGAACACCGGCGCCTCGGACATGGATCTGTGGGTCGACCAGCCCGACGGCGAGCGCTCTATCTACAGCAATCCGCAGACCGCAATCGGCGGCCGGCTCTCGAACGACATGACGGCCGGATACGGCCCGGAGGAGTACCTGTTGCGGCGGGCGATCGACGGCGAGTACGCGATCCGGGTCAACGTCTACGGCAACGATGCCTTGAACCCGAACGGCGCGACCATGGTGTCGGCGCGCCTCACGCGCAACTATGGACGCCCGAACGAGAGCACCGAGACCATGGAGATCGAGCTGTCTCCGGGAGATGAGGGCGAGAAGCTGGTGGGCCGTTTCAAAGTGTCGGGAAAAAAGGGGACAGATCTATTTTTGGGGCAGAGGGACGGCGGTGAATGAGGCGGCGCAGGTCGCGCCCGCCGAAATCAGCTCTGTCCCCTTTTGCTAGGAATCGAGGAATGTCCCCATTTCAGCGGCGGGAGAAGCGATCGGTTGCCAGCACCAGCTCGCGCGCGATGCCGGGCTCGAACGCCGCGTGGCCCGCGTCGGAGACGATGCGCAGATCCGCCTCGGGCCAGGCCTTGTGCAGGTCCCAGGCGCTGCGCGCCGGGCAGACGACGTCGTAGCGGCCCTGCACGATCACGGCGGGGATGTGCCGGATCTTGTGGACGTCCTCGAGCAGCTGGTTCGGGCGCTCGAGAAAGCCGCCGTTGACGAAGTAGTGGCACTCGATGCGCGCGAACGCGGCCGCGAACGTGGCGTCGCCGAAGCGCTTCACGTAGTCGGCGTTTTGCTTCATGTACGACAGCGCCCCTTCCCAGATCGACCAGGCGCGCGCGGCTTCGACCAGCGTCGCGCGGTCCTGGCTCGTGAGGCGCCGGTAGTAAGACGCCATGCAGTCGGCGCGCTCGGCCTCGGACAGCGGCGCCAGGTAGTGCTCCCAGAGGTCGGGGAACATCGACGCCGCGCCTTCGGAATTCTGGTAGAACCAGTCGAGCTCCGACCGGCGCAGCAGGAAGATGCCGCGCAACACCAGCTCGGTGCAGCGCTCGGGATGCTTCTGCGCGTACGCCAGCGCCAGCGTCGAGCCCCAAGATCCGCCGAACACCTGCCAGCGGTCGATGCCGAGCTCCTTGCGAATCGCCTCGATGTCGCCCACCAGGTGCCACGTGGTGTTGTCGACCAGGCTCGCACTCGGCTTGCTGCGTCCGCAGCCGCGCTGGTCGAACAGCACGATGCGGTAACGCTTCGGATCGAAGAAGCGGCGCATCTTCGGATCGGTGCCGCCGCCCGGTCCGCCGTGCAGGAACACCACGGGCTTGCCGTTGGGGTTGCCGCTCTCCTCGTAGTAGATCTCGTGCACGGGCGAGACGCGCAGCATCCCCGAGCTGTATGGCTTGATGGGTGGATAGAACTCGCCGGCCGCGCGCCGCTTCGGCGCGGATTTGGCCGGCTTGCCCGCGGCACCGGAGGGCTTTTTCCGCTGCGCCTTAGCCATGTCTGCCTCCCGGGAGCATCGGGCCGAGCGGCGCGCCGCCCACCAGGTGCATGTGCAGGTGAAACACCACCTGGCCGCCGTGCTGATTGCAATTCACGATGAGCCGGAAGCCGTTTTCGGCGATGCCTTCCCGGCGCGCGATGTCCCGGGCCACGATGAACATGTGGCCGAGCGTGCGCTCGTCGTCCTCGGCCACGTCGTTGACCGTGGGGATCGGCTTGTTCGGAATGATGAGGACGTGCACCGGCGCCTGCGGGCTGATGTCGCGGAATGCCGTGACACGCTCGTCCTTGTGGACGATGGTCGCGGGAATCTCTCCGGCGACGATCTTTTCGAAGATGGTGGGCATCGGCGAAGGATACACGGGTGGCTTCCGGCACAGAAAGTCGCGGATAATCGCCGCACGTTGAAATTGACCTTCGACAGCCTCCGCTCGCACCTCGCCGGTGAACCCGCCGGCGCGTATCTCGTCTCCGGTGACGAAGCCCTGCTCGTGGGCGAGGCCGCCGACGCGATCCGCGCGCGCGTCCGGCGCGCAGGCTTCGAGGAACGCGAGGTGCACTTCATCGAGCGCGTGGCGGATTGGGACGCGGTGCGCGCCTCGGCTAACAATCTTTCGCTGTTTGGCTCGCGCAAGCTGATCGAGCTGCGGCTGCCCTCGGGCAAGCCCGGCACCGGTGGCGCCAACGCCATCGGCGAGCTGCTGCGCGCTCCCAGCCCCGACAATGTCTATCTCATGATCACCGGCAAGCTCGAGCGCGAGCAGCATTCCTCCGCGTGGGTGAAGGCGTTCGAGACCGCCGGCGCGTGGCTCAATGTCTGGCCGGTCGAAGTGGCGCGGCTGCCGCAGTGGCTGCGCGCACGCGCGGCCACGCTCGAGATCGAGCTCGACGACGACGCGGTGCGGTTCATCGTCGAGCGCACCGAGGGCAACCTGCTGGCCGCGCAGCAGGAGCTCGAGAAGCTGCGCCTCATGTCCCCGGCGGCGGCCAGTCCCGACGCCAGGAAACTCCTGCGCATCGATCTTCCGGCCGCGCAGGCGGCCATCGGCGACAGTGCGCGGTTCGACGTTTTCCAGCTCGGCGAGGCGGCACTCGGCGGCGACGTGCCGCGCGCGCTGCGCATCCTCGCGGGCCTGCGCAGCGAGGGCGTGGAGCCCACGCTCGCGCTGTGGGCGCTGGCGCGCGAGGTGCGCAACGTCTGGGGCACCACGCCCAATGCGGCCAGCGGCGGCGCGCGCGGCTATCAGCGCCCCTCCGCGGCGCTCGAGAACGCGAAGCGTCGCGCCGCGCGGTTGCCGTATGCGCGGCTCGCCGCGCGCACCGCGCGCGCCGATCGCATGATCAAGGGCCAGCAGCGCGGCGACGCCTGGGACGAGATGGCGCTGCTCGTGCTCGAATTCGCCGGACGGCGCGCATTGCCGCTCGCCGGGACACGCGCCGCTTGAGCACCGTCGCGGACAATGACCCCGGTGCCATGGGCCTCTTCGGCGGCACCTTCGATCCCATCCACTACGGCCACCTGCGCACGGCCTTCGAGCTGTGGCAGTCGTTGAAGCTGTCCGAAGTGCGCTTTCTCCCTACGGGTAGTCCGCCGCATCGCGAGCGCACACTGGCCGATGCCGCATTGCGGGTGGCCATGGTGCGAGCGGCCGTGGCGGATCAACCCGCGTTCGTCGTCGACGATCGGGAAGTCCGGCGCGCGGGAGCGTCCTACACGTTCGACACGCTGTCGGAGCTGCGCGGCGAATTTCCGCAGCGTCCGCTGTGCCTGCTGCTCGGCATGGACGCGTTCCTGGGCCTGCCGACCTGGCACCGCTGGCGCGAGCTGTTCGATCTCGCGCACGTCGTCGTGGCGCATCGGCCGGGCTGGAAGGCCCCGACGCAGGGGCCGCTGGGCGAGCTCATGGTCGATCGGGGCACGGGCGCCGTGAACGATTTGCACAAGTCGAATGCCGGCCGCATTTATGTCCATGCGGTGACCCAGCTCGAAATATCGTCCACGGAATTGCGCCAGATCATCGATGCGGGACGCGATCCGCGGTTCCTCGTGCCGGATGCGGTTCGGGCGATCATCCGCGAGTCCGGGTGCTATGCTCGGCCTCGTTAAACCCATATTCGGAGAGCAATGACACCGAAAGCCAGTCCTCGCCGCGCCACCGCGCCGGCAAAACCTGCCCTTCCGCAGACTCTTCTCCGCGTGGTCAACGCCGCGCTCGACGACATGAAAGCCGTCAACGTCAAGGTCCTCGACGTGCGGCACCTCACCGACATCACCGACGTCGTCATCATCGCTTCCGGCAATTCCGATCGGCACGTGAAGTCGATCGCCGAGCGGCTGGTCCAGTTCGCGAAGCAGAACGACTTCCAGCCGCTGGGAGTCGAAGGTGCTCGTGAAGGAGAGTGGGTGCTCGTCGATCTCAACGATGTCGTGTGCCACGTGATGTTGCCGCGCGTGCGTGAGTTCTACGGGCTCGAGAAACTCTGGGAAGACGTCGCGGCCCCGGCCGCCGACGTAGTCGCCGTGGCTGCGCCGCGCCCCGCGCCGCGCACCGCACCGCGCCGCAAGACCGTGTCGCGGCCGCGCGCCGCCCGCTAGCCCTGCAGGTCCGGTGTGCGCGTCCGCATCCTCGCGGTGGGCACGCGCATGCCCGCGTGGGTGACGACGGCCTACGATGACTACACGCGCCGCCTGCGCTCGGCGATGCGCATCGATCTCGAAGAGCTGCCGGTAGGCAGATCCAAGGCCGACGAGGAAAAGCGCTTCCTCGATCGCATCGGCGACGATTACGTGGTGGCGCTCGACGAACGCGGCCGGCCGAAATCCACGGCCGAAGTCGCGCGCTGGTTGAACGAGCGGGTGGTGGACGCGCGCAACCTGTCCTTCCTCATCGGCGGTCCGGACGGACTCGGCCCCGAGATACTCAAATCGGCATCCTGGCGCTGGTCGCTGTCCCCGCTGACCTTCCCCCATGCGCTGGTGCGCGTGCTGCTGGCCGAACAGCTGTATCGGGCCCATTCGCTGCTGCACAATCACCCGTATCATCGGGAATGATTGGTCGGGAATGACTGGTTGTGAATGACGGTGACATGAGGGGTCGATGGGCGACGAACAAGAACAGAAGCCGGTCCTGCGCCTTGCTTCCGCATCTCCGCGCCGCCGGCAGTTGTTAGACCTCATCGGTGTGGCCCACGTGGTCACGCCCGCCGACATCGACGAGACGCCGCGCGCCGCCGAGGATCCGGCCGACTACGTGCTGCGCCTGGCGCGCGAGAAGGCCGAGGCCGTCTGGCGCCGCCATGACGACCTGCCCGTGCTGGCCGCCGACACCACGGTGGTGGTCGACGGCGCGATCCTCGGCAAACCCGAATCCGAAGACGACGCGTTCGCCATGCTCTCGAAGCTCTCCGCCCGCGCGCACGTCGTGCACACCGGCATCGCGCTGCGCACCGCGGGCGGCCCGCGGGTGGAGCTGTCGTCCACCGAGGTGCACTTCGCGCCCCTGTCGCGCGCGCAGATCCGCGCGTACTGGGCCAGCGGCGAGCCACAGGGGAAGGCCGGTGCCTATGCCATCCAGGGGCTGGGCGCGGTGTTCGTGGCCGGCATCTCGGGCAGCTACACCGGTGTGATGGGCCTGCCCCTGTTCGAGACCGCGGCCCTGCTGCGCACCGCGGGCGTTCCTCTTTGGAGCGGTACGCTGCCCGGGGAGGCGGCATGACCACGGAGATCCTCATCAACGTCGCGCCGCGCGAGAACCGCGCGGCGCTCGTCGAAAATGGCGTGCTCACCGAGCTCTTCATCGAGCGGCAGAGCCGCCGCGGCATCGTGAGCAACCTCTACAAGGGCCGTGTGCAGCGCGTCCTGCCGGGCATGCAGGCGGCGTTCATCGACATCGGCCTCGAGCGCACGGCGTTCCTGCACGCCGCGGACATCGCTGCGCCCAGCTCGCGGCAGGCCAGCGTGGACAACACGCTCATCGCTCCCGCCTCGGCCGCCGACATCCGCACCCTCGTCAAGGAAGGCGACGACATCCTCGTGCAGGTCGTGAAAGACCCGATGGGCACCAAGGGCGCGCGGCTCACCACCTTCGTCGCGCTGCCGTCGCGCCTCATGGTGCACATGCCGCGCGGCGACGGCATCGGCGTCTCGGCGCGCATCGAGGACGAGGCCGAGCGCCTGCGCCTGAAGTCGCTGGTCGCCGCGGCCGTGCCGCCGGATGCCAGGGGCGGGTACATCGTGCGCACCGCGGCGCAGGGCGCGACCGGCGAGCAGATCAGTGTCGACATCGACTACCTGGGGCGCCTGTGGGAATACGTGCGCGACCGTGGCTTGCGCGCGCAGCCGGGGCAGGTCGTCTATGAAGATCTGCCGCTGCCCACGCGCATCCTGCGCGACGAGCTCGCGCGCGGCGTGGACCGCGTGCTGGTCGACAACGCCGAGGCGCACATCGGCATGCTCGACTTCGCCGCCAGCTTCATGCCCGAAAGCACGACCGTCATCGAGCTGTACCCGGGCGCGCGGCCCATTTTCGACCTGCACGGCATCGAGGAGGAGATCGCCAAGGCGCTCGAGCGCAGCGTGAACCTGAAGTCCGGGGGCCACCTCGTCATCGACCAGACCGAATCGATGACCACCATCGACGTCAACACCGGAGGGTTCGTCGGCCACCGCAATCTCGAGGACACGATCTTCCGCACCAACCTCGAAGCGGCCATCGCGATCGCGCGGCAACTGCGGCTGCGCAACCTCGGCGGCATCATCATCATCAACTTCATCGACATGACGGACGCGAGCCACCGCACCCAGGTGCTGGAGGCCCTGGAACGCGCGCTGGCCAGCGATCACGCCCAGACGCACATCGCCAGCGTGTCATCGCTGGGCCTCGTGGAGATGACCCGCAAACGCACCCGCGACAGCCTGGAACATTTGCTTTGTGCGTCATGTCCCAGTTGTGAAGGCCGGGGTTTCGTGCGGACGCCCGAAACCGTGTGCCACGAGATATTCCGTGAAATTGTGCGCCAGAGCAGGCAGTTCCAGAGTCGCGAGCTGCTAATTTTGGCCCACCAGAACGTGATCGACCGCCTGCTCGATGATGAATCCGCCGTGCTCGCCGAGCTCGAGCACCAGGTGGGTCGGCCGATACGGTTACAGGTGGAAGCGCTCTACGGCTTCGACCAATACGACGTGGTGCTGGCCTGATGAGGTGACATGACCGAAGCAGCCCTTGATCCAAGGGGGAACGAAAGCGACTCGCACTGGGCGAGACGCGCGCTGCTGGTCACGTTTTGCCTGTTGCTGCTCGGCACCCTCGCCGTGGTGTTCACGCGGGTCGTCGCCGCCCGCGTCCCGGCGCAGCGCGCCAATCTCGAAAAACTCATCACCGAGCGCACCGGGCTCGACGTGCGTTTCGACAACGTGCATTTCGCGTGGACGCTCGATGGCATGAGCGCCGTGTTCGAGCGCGTGGAGCTCACGGATCCGAAGCAGGGACGTGTTCGCGTGGTCGCGCCGTCGCTGAGCGTCGAGTTCGATACCTGGGATTACCTGCGCCATCACCAGTTTTCGCTGGGGCACGTCACGCTGGCGTCTCCCGATATCGAGATCATCGGGGACGCAATCGACGTTCCCGAGGTCGATGCACGCCCGGCGCGCGCCAGTGCTCGCAAGGTGGCCGCGGAGGACGAGGCGGCGCTGGTGAAGCGTTTCGCCGCCTGGGCGGCGCTCATGCCCAATGGCAAGGTCGAGGTTGAAGGCGCGCGCGTGCACCTCAAGCGTCGCGGCGATCGCACGGCGCGCAACTCGTTCACGTTGAGCCAGGCCGTGCTGATTCGTGGCCCGAAC
>JBIOZI010000253.1:0-22742 GCA_044871085.1 Steroidobacteraceae bacterium
CGCGACAGCTTCAGCCTGCGGGATGCCGAACAGCTGTTCGTGAAGTTCAGCTACCGCTTCGAGAACTGAAATGGGGACATTCCTCGTTTCCTGGCAAACGGGGACAGACCTCGTCAGGGAGGGCTGGCTATCCGCGGCGATGGGAGGTCTGTCCCCGTTTGCCAGGAAACGAGGAATGTCCCCATTTCAGTTCTCGAAGCGGTAGCTGAACTTCACGAACAGCTGTTCGGCATCCCGCAGGCTGAAGCTGTCGCGCAGCTGCCGGTCCGCGCTGGCGGCGCCGTCCACGACCTCCTGCTCGAACCCGCCGCGCCCGTACACCACGTATAGATAGGAGAGGGGCGCGAATTCGAATCGATACCGCAGCTGCACGCCGAGCGTGCGCAGGCTGAAGTCGTCGACGGGATCGTTCGACTCGAGCGCATGGCCGCCGAGCACGCGGTACGACTGCTTCTGGTCGGCATGGAGGCCGATGGCCTGGAGCTTGAGCCGCAGCTCGTGCCGGTTGGCGACGTTCCACACGAAGCCGGCGCTGAAGTCGAGCTCGCGGCCCTCGAACGTGCTGACGAGATTGTCCTGCTGCCAGATCAGCCAGTCCGGCCGGTGCAGCGCGAACACCCCGGCGTACACGTTGAACGCATCGCTGATGAAGTAGCGCGGCTCCAGGTTCACGCTCCAGGCGATCTGGTGGTTGCCGACCAGCCCGCCGCTGAACGCCTCGAGCTCGACGTGGTAACCCCAGTTGCCGCGGCGCGGCCGGTCGAACTCGAAGTAGCTGCCGAAGTTCGGCGGGCGCCAGAACACGCCGTTGCCGCGCGTCGACAGATCGTCGAAGCCCGCGCTGTAGACGTTGATCTGCGCGTATTCATAGCTGCCGTCGCGCAGGCGGCTCTCGCGGCTCAGGCGCAGCTGGTGGCTGTTGAGCTGGCCGCGGTCGTTGTAGAACGTGGTCACGCGCCCGCGCCAGTCCTTCGATGCGTAGCGGGAGCCGGCCGGAAGCTCGGTGAAGCGCCGGTTCACCTGCCAATGCAGGTAGTTCATGCTGTTGCGCGACAGGTACCCCGCGTCGTTGATCTCGAGGTCGTTGCCGAAGTGCATCGCGATGACCTGCTGGCGCCAGCCGTGGTCCATCTCGTAGTCCGCCCACAATGTGGCGCCGGTGCCGCGCGTGTGCCCGCCGGCCTCCGCGACGTCGCTGCCTAACAACCGCGTGCGCACGTTCCAGCGCGGCGTCGGCCGCCAGTTGTGGTCGAGGCCCACCGTGGTCGCGTCACGCTCGAGGAACGGGCGTTTCGTGTAGGTAGCCATGACACCCAGGTTCTGGGTGGCGAGGTCACGCACCAGGCGCGCGGCGACGAAGGTGCGGCCGACGGCGTCGGCCTCGTCGGCGCCGAACAGGCCGTACTTCGTGTCGCCGACACTGCCGTTGAGCTTGAGCGCGGCGACGATGTCGCCGAGCGCGGAGGCGCCGTCGTCGGTGGGACCGCCGATGCGGCGCGTATACAGCAGCTGGCTGAAATCCGAGGGCGTCGTGAATTCGAACAGGCCCTGGTTCTCGGTGAAGAACGGCCGCTTGTCGGTGAAGAAGGTTTCCTCGGCGCTGAAATTGACCACCAGGTCGTCGCTCTCCACCTGCCCGAAATCCGGATTCACGGTGGCCGTGAGCTGGAACTGGCCGTTCGGCTTCCAGAACACGTCGACGCCGGCATCGCCGTCGTTCTCCGAGCCCACGTTGTCGTACAGGCCGGAGACGTACGGCGTGATCGCCAGCAGCGCCTGGCTGTAGTTGGCGAGCACTACCGGCGCGAAGTCGGACAGGAACCGTGGCCGCTCGAAGCTGGCTGCCGGCCAGGCGGCGCGCTCGCCGGTCGAGCCGACGATGCGATCGAGATAGATGCCCACCGTGCGCTCCTCATCCGCCTCGCGCATCGCGGCGATGTGCCAGGGGATGAGGATCTCCACCGTCCAGCTCCCGGCATCGCTGCCCACCGCGTGCTGCCAGTTGCCGTCCCAGTCCGGGTTGAAATTGTTCTCGTTGGTGATGATGCCGTCGTAGATGCCGTCCGTGGAGCTCACGGTGAAGTCGTACCCCGTGCGGTGATCGCCGTCGAAATCCACCATGAGGTTGACGCGGTCGACCTGCTCGTCGAAGTCGCGTTGCACGCGCTGCTGCGTGCGCGGCACCGACGCCGGCTGAGTGTTGCGGAATGCCACCGCCAGGCCCTCCGGCGTCGAGAGAATCCACGCCTCGGTGGCATGGCTCGCCGGCTCGCCGTTGAGCGGCTGCGTCTTGCGAAAGTCGGTGACGTGGCGGGCCTCGGCCCATTCCTGCGCGTCGATGCGGCCGTCGATCTGCACGGCCACCGCCTGTGTGGCCGGCACCGAGCACAGCAAACCCATTGCGCATCGCGCGAATCGCATCATCATCCAACCCCGCCTGCAATTCGCCGTACCGGCGCTACAGCATCAGACGCATACACCCGGCAAAGGGTTGCAATCGCGCGCACGCCCGGTCCCGGAGAAATCCCGGCATTCGCCCGGGACTGGCGGGCGCGGCCGCTCGTACCCTTGCCGCCATGAAACTTCGCCCGGTTCCGTACCTAGCCGCGCTGCTCTGCTCCTTCCCATTGCTCGCATCGCCCCACACCATGAAACGACAAATCATCAAGATTCCCAACGCTCCGAGCTCACCCCTGTACAGCCAGGCCGTGAAAGCCGGTTCGATGATATTCGTAACCGGCGTGCCGGGCATCGACCCGGCCACCAACAAGGTGGCGGGGCCGACCATCCAGGAGCAGACCCGGCAGGCACTCACTACCTGCGAGAACATCCTGCGCGCCGCCGGCGCGAGCCTCGCGGACGTCGTGGAGGTGCAGGTGCTGCTGGCGCGGCCGGAGGATTTCGCCGGTCTCAACGAGGCGTACGCGAAGTTTTTTACGAAGGACCCGCCGGTGCGCTCGGTGGCGAGGCTGGGGCCGGATCTCGGCGAGATCCTGGTGTCGATCCGGATGACCGCCGTGGTCGCGGAGAGTCCCTAAGTCGCGGGCGAAGTCTCCAGCTCCGCCTGATCGTTGATGAAACGATTGAGCAGCAGGCGCGCCTTGTCCCAGTCGCGTTGCACGGTCCGCTCGGAAACCTCGCGTAGCTGCGCGATCTCGCCGAAGGAAAAGCCGCAGAAGAATTTGAGGTCGACGCACTCGGCGAGACGCGTGTCGATCTTGGCCAGGGCCTCGAGCGCATCATTGAGCTTGTCGATGTGCAGGGAGGGGCCCACTTCTTCCAATGCGTGCGGCAGCTCGGTGGGCAGCGACGTGATCTCGAAATCGCTGCCGCGCTTGCGCGCGTGACGGCTGCGCAGGTAGTCCACGATGAGGCCACGCATGGCGCGGGCGGCGTACGCCATGAACTGGCGGCCGTCGGCGAAGTGCGCGGATTCGCGCTGCGAGATGTTCAGGAACGTCTCGTGTAACAAAGTGGTCGGGCTCAGTGTCGCCGCCGATCGGCGGCGCAGCTCCCGCTGCGCCATGCTGCGCAGGTCGTCGTAGAGCTGCGCGAACAACCGGCCATGCGCGGCGGCGTCTGGCACCGCGGCTTCCGCCGTCACGGTAATTCCATTTTCCGACACTTCGAGACCTCCGCCTGAACTCCCCGGGGGCAAATCTTGCTCGGCCGGCGCGCAATCTGCCATCGCGCACGCCATACATAACGCGATTAATTTGTGAAGATTTGTCGCGCGCCGCCCGCCATCGTATTCCGCGCGAAAAGTACGACATCCCACCACCGCGCGCGAGCCTCGTCGAAATCCGCGTTCCCGTGTCTGGATTGCCGGGGAAATTTCGATACCCAGACTGAGGACGTCCGCTCTTGTCGAGTGGATACGGGAGGTAGTTTTGTCCGGGGAATTGAACGGAGATGCCGTGCTGAGCCTGGCGTCCGAGCTGCTCAAGCTCGGGCTGATGCTCAGCCTGCCGTTGCTCGCGGTGATCCTGATCGTCGGGCTCGCGATCAGCGTCCTGCAGGTGGTCACTCAGGTGCAGGATCCCTCGATCGCGTTCGTTCCCAAGCTGGTGCTGTTCGTGATCGCGCTGGCGCTGCTGGCGCCGTGGATGCTCGGCAAGCTGGTCGGATACGGCACCGCCATGTTCCAGCGCCTGGCGCAGTGACCGCATGAGCGCCGACACGCTTTTGCCCTGGATGCTCTCGGTGATGCTGCTCACCGTGCGATTGAGCGTCGCGGTCGCACTCTCGCCCGCACTCTCTTCTTATGGGGTGCCGGCGGTGGTGCGGGTCGCGCTCACCCTGGCCCTGGCACTGCTGATCTTTGCCGACCGCGCGCCGGTGCCGGCCGCGTCCGCCTGGGTGTCGAATCCCGCGCTGCTCATCGTTCCGGTGCTGGCCGAGGTGTTCATCGGTGCGCTGCTCGGGCTCACCGTGCACCTGGTGCTCGCGGCCTTCGCCGTGGCCGGACGTCTGCTCGATGTGCAGATCGGCTTCGCGATCGGCTCGGTGTTCGATCCGGTCACGCGCACCAGCTCCAATGTGCTGGGCTCCCTGGTGAGCCTGATCGGCGTCACCTTGTTCATGGTCAGCGGCGCGCACCTCACGCTCGCGCAGCTGATTTCGGGCTCGATCGATGCGCTGCCGCTCGGCGACATGCCCGCGCTCGGCGACCCGCTGCGGCCGCTGCTGGCGGCCGGGTCCATGTTCGTCGTCGCGCTCGCGCTCACCGCGCCCGTCGCGGTGGCGCTGCTGCTCACCGATCTCGCCGTCGGTGTCGCCTCGCGCAACATGCCGCAGGTCAACGTGCTGGCGCTGGCCATCCCCGCCAAGGTGATCGTTGGCTATCTAGTGCTGGCATTCGCCGTCACCGGCTGGGCGCCACTCATGCGGCGCGGCTTCGGCCTCGCCATCGACTCGCTCGGAGTGCGCCCATGAGCGAGCAGAAGGAGCTCGACGCCAGCGAGCCGGCGACTCCGTTCAAGCTGGAGAAGGCGCGCGAGCGCGGCTCCATCGTGCGCAGCTCCGAGCTGGTGTTCGCCCTGGTGCTGCTGGCCTGCGTGGCCTGCGTCTATGGGCTGGGTCACCAGGTCACGTACGACTCCGCGGCGATGCTGCGGCGCGGATTGTCCTTCGCCGCGCGCGGCGATCTCACGCAGGCTTCGGTGCTCGCGCTGGGTCACTCGCTCGCGAGCAGCGCGCTGCTCGCGGTCGCGCCGGTGGCGTTCGTCGTGTGGCTGTGCGCGCTGCTGGCCGGCGCGCTGCAGGCGCGCGGAGTCTTCAGCACCCAGCCGCTCAAGCCGGACTTCTCGCGCCTGAACCCCGCCACCGGCATGAAGCGCATCTTCTCCGGCAAGTCGCTGCACGAGCTGTGGCGCAGCGCCGCCAAGATCGCCGTGCTGACGGTGGCGATGACGGTCTGGGGCCGCCATCACTTCGACTCATTGCTGCGGCTGTCATCGGGCCAGCCGCGCTCGATGACCGAGGCCGGGCTGTCGCTCGCGGGCTCGGCGCTCGCGCTGCTCGCGGCCATCGTGCTGGTGTTCGCGCTGCTGGATTTCGCCATCAACAACTGGGATTTCATGCGCCGCATGCGCATGTCGAAGCGCGAGATCCGCGACGAGCACAAGGAGCGCGAGGGCGACCCGCGCATCCGCTCGCGCCTGCGCGAGCTGCGGCGCGAGTGGCTCAAGCGCGCCCAGCAGCTCGCGCGCGTGCGCAGCGCCGACGTGCTGCTCGCCAACCCCACGCACTACGCCGTCGCGCTCGAATATCGCGCGCACGAGATGCCGGCGCCGATGATCACGGCGCGCGGCGCGGGCGAGATGGCGCAGCGCATGCGCGCCGAGGCGCGGCGCCGCGGCGTGCCCGTGGTCGAGAACGCGCCGCTGGCGCGTGCGCTGTTCGCGCTCGAGGAATCGCAGCTGCTCGTGCCCGAGGAGCATTTCCACGCCGTGGCGCGCGTGCTGCGCTGGGTCTACGCGGCGCGCGCCCAGCGCGCTGGCGCGCGGGTGCCGGCATGAACGCGCTGGCGCGCTTCTTCGGCCGCAACACGGATCTCGTGGTGATCGGCCTGGTGATGGGCATCCTGCTGGTGCTGTTCGCGCCGGTGCCGCCCGGCCTGCTCGACGGCCTCATCATCCTCAACTTCTCGCTGGCGCTGCTCGTGCTGCTCATGACCTTCTACGCGCCGCGGCCGGTCGATTTCTCGACGTTTCCGGCCGTGCTGCTGATCGCGACCCTGTTTCGCCTGGCGCTGAACGTGTCGGCCACGCGGCTGATCCTCTCGCAGGGCGGCGCCGGCCGAGTCATCGACGCCGTGGGTACGTACGTGGTGGGCGGCAACTACGTCATCGGCCTGATCGTGTTCCTGATCCTCGTGGTGGTGCAGTACGTCGTCGTCACCAGCGGCGCGCAGCGCGTGTCCGAGGTCGCGGCGCGCTTCACGCTCGACAGCCTGCCCGGGCAGCAGATGAGCATCGACGCGGACCTCAACATGGGCCTGATCGACCAGGACGAGGCCAAGCGGCGCCGCAAGATCCTCGAGCGCGAAGCCGCGTTCTACGGCGCGATGGACGGCGCCAGCAAGTTCGTCAAGGGCGATGCCGTGGCGGGCATCGTCATCATGCTCATCAACATCGTCGGCGGGCTCATCATCGGAGTGTTGCAGCAGGGCATGCCGTGGGGCGAATCGATGCGCCACTACACGCTGCTGACCATCGGCGACGGCATCGTCACGCAGATTCCGGCGCTGGTGATCTCGGTGGGCACGGGCCTCATCGTCACGCGCTCGTCGTCGGACAGCCAGCTCGGCACCGAGGTGCTGCGGCAGCTGTTCGCGTTTCCGCGCACGCTCGTGGTGCTCATCGTGGTGCTGGCGGGCGTCGCGCTGCTGCCCGGCATGCCGGTGGTGCCGCCGCTGTCGATCGCGCTCGGCGCCGGGGTGGCTTACTACTTCAGCCGCCGCGCGCGCGCGCCCCGGGCGCCGGATGCGGCGCAGGATCCCGGCAAGGAAGCGCAGGAAGATCCGTACCAGGTGTACGACGTGCAGGCGCTCGACGTCGACCTCGGCGCGGCGCTGGCCCGGCACGTGGGCGGCACGCAGGGCGAGCTCGTGGAGCGCGTGACGGCGTTTCGCAGCCAGTTCGCGCAGGACTGCGGTCTCGTGATTCCCAAGGTGCGCTTCCGCGAGAACGCGACGCTGCACGAGGAGGATTACCGCATCGCGATGTTCGGCGAGACGGTGGCCACGGCGCGCATTCCCGTGCAACGCATCCTCGCCATTCATCCGGCCGGCAACCTGTCGCTGGTCGCGGGCATCGAAACCCGCGAGCCTACCTACGGCCTGCCGGCGCTGTGGATCGAGCCGGGCGTGGCCGAGGCGGCGCGCAACGCGCGCTACACCCTCATCGATCCGGCCACCGTGCTGTTCACGCACCTGTGCGAGGTGATCCGGCTGCGCGCGGCCGAGCTGCTGACGCGCGCGGAGACCGAGCGCATGCTGGCGCGGCTGCGCGAGATGCAGCCGGGCCTGGTCGAGGAGCTGATCCCCACGCAGCTCGCGCTCAGCGACGTGCAGAAAGTCCTGCAGAACCTGCTGCGCGAGAAAGTGCCCGTGCGCAACCTCCAGGCCGTCGTCGAGAGCCTCATCGACGGGGTTCGCACCGCCAAGGATCCGGCGCTGCTCACCGAGCTCGTGCGCCAGAAGCTCGCCACCAGCATCTGCAACAGCCTGAGCGCGGATCGCAAGACCCTGCACGTGCTGACGCTCGATCCGGCGATCGAAGAGAACCTCATCGCCGTGAGCGTCGCTCCGGCCGCGGCACAGGCCGCGCCGCGCGAGCCCGCGCGGCGTCCCGATCCGCGCCTCATCGACAACGTGCTCACACGCATCGCCGGCGCCGCCGAGAAGATGCTCAAGAGCAACTTCGTGCCCATCCTGCTGTGCACGCCGGAGCTGCGGCGGCCGCTGCGCACGCTGTGCGAGCGCGCGACGCCGCACCTGCGCGTGATCTCGCTGGCGGAGATCGCGCTCGGGTTCGAGCTGCGGACGTTCTCCGCCATTTCCATTCCCACCGCCTCCAACAAGCCGGAGATCGCCGCGCGCGCCTGACCATGAGTGACATCTTCCAGATCGCCGGCATCGGCATGTTCGAAGGCAAGCAGCGGCTCGAAGCCATCAGCGTCAATGCCGCCAGCGCCTCGCTGCCGGGCTTTCGCCGCCACGTCGTCGCCGGCCGCGCGTTCGACGCCGCGCTGGCCAATACCGGCGCGGCTGCTTCGCCGCCGCTGGTCGACCTGCGGCCCGGCGCGCTGCTCGCCACCGGTCGCGCGCTCGACGTGGCCATCGACGCCGACGATTCGTTCTTCGCGCTCACCGACGGCGCGCAGACCTGGCTCACACGCGCGGGCTCGTTCCATGTGGACCCCAATGGCGTGCTCGTGGGTGAGGGCGGGCTGCGCGTCGTCGGCGAACAGGGCGACATCCGCCTGCCGGGCGGCGATGTCGTGGTCGGGGCCGACGGCAGCATCACGCATGACGGCGTCGTCGTCGCGGCGCTGCAGCTGTTCGCACCCGCCGACCCGGCGTCGCTGCGCGCGGCGCAGGGGTCGCTGCTCGAATCCCCGGACGGAATGCTGCCGGTCGAAGGCGCCGGCCGGCGCGTGCGCGGCGCGACACTCGAGGCCTCGAACACGGACGCGGGACGCGAAATGCTGAGCCTGATGACGGTGTCGCGCCAGTTCGAAGCCCTGAGCCGCGTGCTGCAGGGTTACGACGAGCTGCTCGGCCGCACGATCCAGAAGTTAGGAGAGATCTGAATGCTGAACGCCCTGTACATCTCGTCCATCGGCCTGCAGGCCCAGAAGGAGCAGCTCGATGCGATGGCGAACAACGTCGCCAACATCGGCACCACCGCCTTCAAGCGCCAATCGGTGGATTTCTCCGCCATCCTCGATCGCGCGCTGCCGGCGCGTGGCGCGGGCGCCGTCAGCCCCGACGATGCGCGGCCGAACCGCCTGCTGCGCGTGGACCAGGCCGCGGGCGAGGTGCACGCCACCGGGCGCGCGCTCGACGTCGCCATCGTCGGCAGTGGCTTCTTCGAGGTCGCGTTGCCTGGCGACCAGGTGGGCTATTCGCGCGCCGGCGCGCTCCAGGTGAATGCCGACGGGGTGCTGTGCCTCGCGGGCGGCCAGATGCTGAAGGCCGACATCCAGGTGCCGGGCGATGCGGGCGCGGTGCAGATCCTGCCCGACGGCAGTGTGATCGCGACACAGCCCGGGCAGAGCGCGCCGCTCGTGCTCGGGCAGCTCGAGCTCGCGAGCTTCGCCAACCCGGAGCAGCTCGACTATCGCGGCGACGGCATCTTCACCGCGCCGCAGGGCCTCGAGCCGCTGCGCGCGCGCCCCGGCGAGGACGGCACACAGGCATTGGCCGTGCAGAGCCTCGAAGGCTCCAACGTGCGCATGACCGAGGAGATGGTGTCCCTCATGCTCATGCAGCGCATCTACGAGCTCAATTCGCGCGTGGTGCAGGTGGCCGACGAGATCGTCGGCATGAGCAACAACATGAGGCGCGGCTGATGCGCGCGGCCTGGGCCTGTCTCGCCCTCGTGGCGGCGCCCGCGCTCGCCGGCGGCAGCGCGCCGGCCGCGCTGCAGGTTCGCGCCGCCGACGCGCATACGTTGCAGGACGTGTTGCTCGAGCTCATCGAGCAGCGGCTGCCCACCGGATACGGCATCGATCACGACCAGGCCTGGCTGGCACTCACGGGCCCGCTGCCCGCGGGCGCGTTCGAGGTCCGGCCGGCCTGGGATTCACGCACGATGCCGCCGGCGTCGCCCTTCCCATTCGAGCTTGCGTTCCGAACTCCCGGCACGGGCTCGATACGGGCGACGCTGGCGGTTCCCCTGTTACGCGCCGTGCGCGTGGCCGCGCGCCGCCTGCGCAAGGGCTCGGCGGTGGAGTGCGCCGATTTCGCAACCAGCACGCGCGACCTGCGCCGGGTGCCGGCGCGCGCGGTGCCGGCGGCGTGCGCCATCGCGCCGGGCTCCGTCGCGCTGCGCGACATCGGTGCCGGCGACGTGCTGCGCGACGGCGACACCGGCCCGTTGCCGGACGTGCTGGCCGGGGCACCGGTGCGCGTCAACGTCGCGGTGGGCGGCGTCAGTGTCAGCGTCACCGCCACCGCGCTCGGCGACGCGCAGGTCGGCGACCGCATCGACGTGCGGCTGCCGCGCTCGACCCGGGTGCTGATGACGCGTGTGACCGCGCCCGGCGCCGCCGAGCTGGTGCGCGTCCCGTGAAGGCTCACTATCTACTCGCGGCACTGCTGCCCGTGCTGCTGGCGCGGGCGCAGCCGAGCGCGGCCGGCGACGCGCCCTCGCTGTTCGACGAGCGTACGTATCGGCCGCTGGTGTCCGAGAACAAGGCCTGGCGCGTCGGCGACGTGCTCACCGTCGTCGTGCAGGAGTCGGCCTCCGCCAGCTCGAGCGCCGATCTGCGCGGCCAGCGCGATTTCACCGTCTCCGCGCGGCTGAACACGAGCACTTTTCGCGAGCAGGCGCTCGCGGGCGCCACCGCCAGCGCCAGCGACGGCGTGGGGCGCACCCAGCGCAGCGGCCGGCTGCTGGCGCAGCTGTCGGTGCGCGTCGCCGACGTGCGGCCGAACGGCGACCTGTACGTGAGCGGCCAGCAGAGTCTGCGCATCAACGGCGAGGAGCAGCTGATCACGCTCTCGGGCTTCGTGCGCCGCCGCGACATCGCCGAGAACAACACCGTGCTGTCGAGCCGCATCGCCGAGGCGCGCATACGCTTCGACGGCAAGGGCTTCGTCTCCGACCAGAGCCGGCCCGGCTGGCTGGCCCGGCTGTTCGACTATCTGGGTTTCTGATGCGCCCCGCTTCGACACTGCTCATCCTGCTCGCCGCCCTGCTGGCGATGCCGCCCGCCCGGGCGGAGGCGGGCGCGCGCATCAAGGACATCGCGCGCGTGCAGGGCAGCCGCGCGCACGCGCTCGTGGGCTTCGGCATCGTCAGCGGCCTCGCGGGCACGGGCGATACGCCCACGAACCGCACCACGCGCCAGACGCTGTCGAACCTGCTGACGCAGTTCGACCTGACGCTGCCTCCCGACGCCGTGACCAGCCGCAACGTGGCCGTGGTGCTGGTGAGCGCGAACCTGCCTAACTACGCGCGCCAGGGCGACGCCATCGACGTCACCGTGACGTCGATGGGTGACGCCCGGAGCCTGTCGGGCGGCAGCCTGCTGCTGACCCCGCTCAAGGCGCCCGACGACCGCGCGTACGTGCTCGCGCAGGGTCCGCTCACGGTCGGCGGTTATCGCTACGAGGCGAACGGCACCGTCGGCGAGAAGAACCACCCGACGGTCGCGACCATTCCGGGCGGAGGCCTGGTGGAAGTCGCGCCGCCGGCGCCGGCCGTCGCGCAGGCGGAGGTGTTCGAGATCTCGCTGCTCGAGCCCGACTACACCAATGCCGCGCGCGTCGCGGACGCCATCAACGCCGCGCTCGGCGCCGGCACCGCGCAGGCGCGCGACCCGGACGCGGTGAGCGTGCGCATCCCGCAAATCTATCGCAGCCGCTTCGTCGACCTGATCCGCGACATCGAGTCGCTCGAGATCGCGCCCGACTTCCGCGCTCGCGTGGTGGTCAACGAGCGCACCGGCACGGTGGTCGCCGGCATAAACGTGCGCATCGCGCCGGCGGCCATCTCCTACGGCGACCTGCGCATCTCCATCGTCACCGACAACGCCGTGTCGCAGCCGACCTTGTTGCGCAACCCGGGCGATGCGATCCGCACCGAGGTGGTCGCGAACTCGCGCATCGACCTGTCCGAGCAGGGCGGCGCGACGCTGGTCACCCGCCCCGGCGGCTCCATCGCGGATCTCGTGCAGGCGCTCGGCAATCTCGGCATCAGCGGGCGCGACGTGGTGTCCGTGCTCAAGGCCCTCAAGGCCGCGGGCGCGCTGCATGCGGAGCTCGTCGTCCAGTAACTCACCGGCAACCCAGAGAGAAACGTATGTCATCTTCGCCACTTTCCGTGATCGACCAGGTCGGCGCCGCGCTGTCGGCCAGCAGCCTGCAGCACCAGGTGATCGCCAGCAACATCGCCAACCGCGAGAGCGAGGGCTACCAGCGCCTGCGCGTGAGCTTCGACCGCGCGATGGAGGGCGCCGCGACGGTCTCGCCCGACCACGAGCCGGCGTCGATCGAGCAGGACCTCACGGCGCTGGCCGCGAACGCGGCGCTCTACGAATCCCTGGCGCGCGCGTTGAGCCGCTACTTCGCGATGATCGGCTCCATCACCAACTACAGGGGCTGATGTGGACACGTACCGGGCCATCGCGATCAGCGCCGCCGGAATGGCGGCACAGAAGGCGCGCGTGGAAGCGGCGACGCTCAACCTCGCCAACATGTACACCAGCGCCGCGCCGGGCGCGGCCGGCTACCGGCCGGTGAAGGCGGTGATCCACGCGGTGCCGGCCTTCGCGCAGGCGCTCGGCGCGCCGCTCGCGCTCGCGCGGGCCACGCTGGTCGAGCAGGGCGCGGCCACGCGCAGCGCCTACGAGCCCGGCCATCCGCATGCGGATGCCGCCGGCATGGTGGCGTACCCCGCGGTGGATTCGACCGAAGAGATGATGACGGTGATGACCGCGCTGCGCGCCTACGAGGCGAACCTGGCCGCGCTGCAGGTCACCAAGACACTGGCCGCGAAGGCCCTGGATATAGGGAGTCCGTGATGCAATGGGGAATCGAATCCGTCGCCGCGGTGATGGGCGCGGCGGCGCCGGTGGCGCAGGTGGACGCGCCGGGCGCGCCTGCCGACGGCGCGTTCGCGCCCGGGAAATTCGCGCAGGTGTTGCAGAGCGGGCTCGGCGAGCTCGACGCCAGCGTCGGTGCCGCGGAGCTCGCGGTGCGCGACCTGGCCGCGGGCAAGCCCGTCGAGCTGCACGACGTGATGATCAGCCTGGAGCGCGCGCGGCTCAGCGTGCAGACCTTCGTGCAGGTCCGCAACAAGCTCGTCGAGTCCTACCAGGACTTGATGCGCATGCAGCTGTGAGCCGCCGATGATCTGGTCTGACTACTGGAATGCGTTGAGCGCGCGCCAGCGCCTCGGGCTCGGTGCCGGCACGCTGCTCATCGCCGCCGCCACGGCCGGCCTGGCGTTCTGGCTGCTGCGCGATCCGTACGTGACGCTCGCCGCCGGCCTGAACGGCGCCCAAACTGGCGAGCTCGCGCACCAGCTCGACGGCGCCAGGCTCGCGTACCGCGTCGGCGAGGCCGGCGATGCCGTGCTCGTCGCGCGCTCGGATCTCGGCAAGGCACGCGCCGCGGTCGCCGGCTCACCGCTCGATGCTCCGGCGAGCGTCGGGCTCGAGCTGTTCAAAGAAACGGATTTCTCCAGCACCGACTTCGCGCAGCGCATCAACTACCAGCGCGCGCTGCAGGGCGAGCTGACGCGCACCATCGAGACCATCGCCGGCGTGCAGCGGGCGCGCGTGCACGTGATCCTCGCCGATACCGGTGTGTTCAAGCGCGATGCCACCAAGGCCAGCGCCGCGGTGAGCGTCACGCTGCAGCCGGGGAAGGTGCTGGCGCAGTCGCAGGTGCGCGGCATCCAGCGGCTGGTGGCGGCGTCAGTGCCCGACATCCGCAACGACGACGTCGTGGTGCTCGACGACACCGGCACCAGCCTGTCGCGGCGCGCGCCACGGCCCGAGGGCGACGCTTCCTCGGCGCAGCTCGAGCTCAAACGCGAGGCCGACCAGTACCTCGAGAGCAAGCTGGCGCGGCTGCTGCAGGAGCTGGTGCCGGAAGGCGACGCCTCGCTGTCGGTCGACACCACGCTCGACGAGAAGCAGCTGCGCGTCACCACCGACGAGCCCATCTCCCATGCTTCCAACGACACCGGGCGCGCGGCCGGGGTGCTCGTGCGGGAGCGACAATCGCAGCGCGGGCATGCGCTCGGCGTCGTGCAGGTCGAGGGCGACGCGGGCGAGGACAACACCGACGTTGAGTACGAGTACAAGGTCGGCAATCGCGTCGAGCAGATTCTGTCGGCGCCGGGCTCGATCAAGCGCATCAGTGTGGCGGTGGCATTGAAGGGCGCGCCCGCGGGGCTCACGGGCGCGGCGGTCGAGGACCTGGTCGTGCACGCGGTGGGAGTCGATCGCGCGCGCGGCGATTCGGTCGCGGTGCTGCTGTTGCCGGCCGCGTCCGCGCCGCCGGCGCCGCCCGCCGCGATGCCGGCCGCGGCAGCGAAGCCGAGTACCGAGCGCGACCCGCCGCAGCGCATCTGGATCGCCGGCGCCTGCCTGCTCGCGGCATCGTTGTTAGTGCTGTGGTGGCGGCGGCCGCGTTCGAAACCCGAGGACGTCGACGCGGCGGTGGAACGGGTGCGCCGGTGGCTCGACGAAGGAGTGGACCGTGGCGCCGTCTGAGTCCGCGTCCGTACGCAAGGCCGCGCTCGTGCTGCACGGTTTGCCGGCGGTCGTGCGCACGCAGGTGCTGGCGAGGCTCGAGCCCGCGCAGACGACGCGACTCGGACCGCTGCTCGAGCAGCTAGACACCCTGCGCATTCCGCGCGCGCTGGGCGCCGAGCTGCAGGAGCTGGCGGCAGCGGCGCCCGCGGGCGCCGACTCGCCCGGTCCGGCCGAGCGCGCCGAACGGCTGCCGCCGCAGCTCGTCGAGCGCTGCCTGAGATCCTGCGCGCCCGTGACCGTCGCGTGGCTGCTGTGCGCGCGCGACTGGCCGTGGCGCGGCGCGGTGCTCGAGCGGCTGTCGGGCACGCGCCGCGTCGAGGTGAACCAGCACCTGCGGCGGGAGTGGCCGCCGCTCGCGCCCGCGGTCCTCGCGTCGCTGTGCGAGCGGCTGTGCGAGGAAGCAGCGTGTCCGCCGGCACCGGCCGCGGCACGCGCGGACAGACATTTCATGAGGAGATGGTTCGGATGGATTCCCTGATCCGCTACGCCCAATTGGCGCCGCTGCGCATGCGCCTCAGCGCGGCCACCGCCGCGCCGGGTGCCGTTGCCGCCCCGCAGGGCGCGCGTGCCCAGGTGCCCAACCCGGCACCGCACACGCAGACCGCCGCCGACGCATTGCGCGCGCAAATCGAAAGTGAGCTGCGCGCCGAGTTCACGGCGCAGGCGCAGGTGGAGCGCGACGAGGAGCGCGCCCGCGCGCAGGCGGCAGGCTACGACGATGGGATCGCCGCCGCGCGCGCCGCGGCGGCGGCCGAGCTCGAGCGCGCGCGCGACCAGCTGAGCGCGCAGCTGCGTGCCGCGGTGTCCGCGCTCGAGGAGGCGCAGCGCGCGGCGCTGGCCAGGCTCGAAGCCGGTGTCGGTGAAGTGGCGTTCGCGGCCGTCTGCCGGCTGGCCGGAGACGAGGCGGTGGCGCGCGCCTTCGTGCTCGGCCTGGTGGAGCAGACCTGCGCGCAGCTGCGCGCCGACGTCACCGCCACCGCGCGCATGCATCCGCGCGACATCCGCGCCCTGGGCGATCTGCTGCACGACGGCGCGCTGCGCGTGGGCTCGCTCGGCCTCAGCCTGCTGCCGGACGAATCGCTGGCGCTCGGCGGTGTCGTGCTGGAGGCGGCGTCCGGCCGCTACGACGGCGGTCTCGAAACCCAGCTGCGGCGCCTGCATGCCGTGCTGTCGGCGGCGGACTAGCCATGCATACACTGGCGCAGACAGTAGATAGCAGCGAGCTCGTGGCGCGCACCGGCCGCGTGGTGGCCGTGCGCGGCTGCATCGTCGAGTCCGTCGGTCCCGCGGCGCAGATCGGCGAGCGCTGCCGCATCGAGGCGGCCCGCTCCAGCGAGCCGGTCGACGCCGAGGTCGTCGGTTTCAACAAGGGCGTCACGGTGCTGATGCCGCTCGGCAGCACCGAGGGAATCTCGGCGGGCGAACGCGTCGTCGCGCTCGGACAACTGCCCGACGTGCCGGTGGGTCCTGCGCTGCTGGGCCGCGTCATCGATGCCTTCGGCCGGCCGGTGGACGACGCGGGTGCGCTCGCCACCGAACAGCGCCGCGGCCTGCGCGCGCAGCCGCCGCCGGCGATGAGCCGGCAGCGCGTCACGGCGCCGCTCGAGACCCGCGTCAAGGTTATCGATTCGATGCTGGGTGTCGCGAAGGGCCAGCGCATCGGCCTGTTCTCCGGCAGCGGCGTCGGCAAGAGCTCCTTGTTGGGCATGATCGCGCGCGGCACGCGCGCCGGCGTGCGGGTGATCGCGCTGATCGGCGAACGTTCGCGCGAAGTGCGCGAGTTCGTCGAGGACCAGCTCGCCGGCTCCGCGTTGCAGCGCTCGGTGGTGGTGGTAGCCACCGCGGCCGAGCCCGCGGTGGTGCGTCTCAAGGCCGCCTACGCGGCGACGGCCATCGCCGAATACTTCCGCGACCAGGGCGAGGATGTGCTGCTGCTCATGGACTCGCTGACGCGCTTCGCCATGGCGCGGCGCGAGATCGGGCTCGCGGTGGGCGAGCCGCCGACCGCGCGCGGCTACACGCCGTCGCTGTTCTCGGAGCTGCCGCAGCTCTGCGAGCGCAGCGGCACGGGGCCCGGGCCCGGCACCATCACCGGCGTGTACACCGTGCTGGTGGACGGCGACGACATGAACGAGCCGGTCGCCGACACACTGCGCGCGACGCTCGACGGCCACATCGTGCTGTCGCGCGACATCGCCAACGGCGGCCAGTATCCGGCGGTGGACGTGCTCGCGAGCGTCAGCCGGCTGCACGCGGCGACGGCCCGGCCCGAGGAGCTCGCGGCCGCGCGCAAGCTGCGTGCCTGCTGCGCGCTGTACGAGCGCAACCGCCAGTTGATCGAAGTCGGTGCCTACAAGCCCGGCGTGAATGTGGCGCTCGATCGCGCCCTGCAGGCGATGGCGCGGGTGCGCGCGTTCTTCTCGCAGCCGCTGACCGCGCAGGTGGCGCGTGCGGATGCGCTGGAGCAATTGAAGAAGCTGGCGGCCTCGCTGGGAGCGGACAGTGACTTCGAATGAAGCGGCGCTGACCGTGGTGCGCGCCCAGGTGCAATTCGAGCTCGCGGACACCGCCGCGCAGGTGGCGCGGGCCGCCGCGCTCAGCGCGCATGCGCAGCGCGCGGTGCGCGCGCTGGCCCAGCACTGCGCGGGCACCGAGGGTGAGCTGCGCGCGGCGCTGTGCCGCGCCACCATCGACCCCGCGCAGGTGAGCGTGATGCGCCGGCTGTTCCGCAGTGAGCGGCGCGCACTGGACGACGCACAGGCGCGCTGGACGGTCGCGCAGCGCCAGGAGGACCGCGTGCGCGCCGTACTCGGCGGCCTGCGCAATCGCGAGCGCTCGCTCGAGCGCGCCTTGAAACTCGAGCGCGACCGCCTGCGGCACCGCCGGCAGATAGTCGAGATGACGCTGCTCGACGATTTGTGGCTGCAGCACGCCTCACGGGAGCCGTCGTGAACAGCGCGCTGCCGTTGACGGATGCCGCGGGCGCCGGCTCGCCGACGCGCGCCGCGGAGCGCGCGGAGCAGCACGACGCCGATCTGTACGCGCGCTGGAGCGCGATTTTCGAGCACGCGCGCCCCGCGGATTCGGCGCGCGGCGCGGCACCGGCGCTCCCCGGTACCGATTCGCAGCCGGATGCCGGCGCGCCGCGCAGCGTGGCCCGAAGTCCCTGGCAGGACGGCGCGGTGCGCGGCGCGGCCGCGCACACCGTGCGCGTCGCGGTGCCGGGCGCGGCGACCGGCACGAATGCGCCGCACGCGGCATCGAGCATGGCCGACACGCGGCGCGCCCCCGGCGCGCCGATGCCCGCGCCACCATTCGCGCCGGCAGAGGCGCGCGCGTCACGGTGCGCGCCGCCCGGCGGGACGCCGGCCCGCGCGCGCGCCGGGACCGCGCTGCCGGGCGCTGCCGTGACGCAGGAGGGCGCGGAGTCGCTGCACGTGTCCATACGGGACGCGGCCGTGACGATCGTCGCGCGCGCCGACCTCCCGGAGCGCGACGCCGTGCACTGCGCCTTCGAGGCCGCGCGGCACCTGGCCGGTACGCGCGCCGCGCTGCGGCGCCTGACGTTCAACGGCCGCGTGCTCTACGAGCGGCCGGATGAGCGCGCCGCCGCGCCGTCGGGGCCGCTGGTGTTCGCGTGCTGATCTTCATCTAACTACCGAGAATAACCAATGGCCATCGCCCCCATCAGCTCGACACCGGACATCGCCGCCGCCGCGGCCAACAGTCTCAAGCTCGACGACCTGCTGCGCGTGCTGCTGACCGAGCTCACGCACCAGGACCCGTTCAAGCCGGTGGACAACAAGGATTTCATGGCGCAGATCGCGCAGTTCGCCTCGCTCGACGCCTCGCAGCAGCTCAACCAGAACATCGAGCAGCTGCTGCTGGTGCAGGCCATCAACCAGTCGGTGGGGCTCATGGGGCGCACCGTATCCGCCACGCTCGACACCGGCACCATCATCAATGGCCGCGTCGAGGCGGTGTCGCTGGCGAGCGGCGTGCCGCGCCTCACGATCCGCGTCGACGATGGCACCGACCGCGTCTACCCCGACATCTCGATCGGCCAGCTCGAAACCGTCCGCTGAGGAGAACCGCCATGATCGACTCCATCTTCGTCGCCATGTCAGGGATGCTCGGGCACGAGCGTGGCCTGAACGTGATCAGCAACAACGTCTCCAACATGAACACGCCCGGCTTTCGCGGCTCGATCGTCGGCTTCGCGGACGTGTTCAACGGCTCGGCGCGCGCACGCCTGGCATCCGGCGAATTTGCCGGCCAGCAGGGCCAGGGCGGGGGTGTCGATGCCTCGCGCACGATGCTCGACCTGCACACCGTGCAGGCGCAGCAGACGGGCCGCGGTCTCGATCTGTCGCTCAAGGGCGAGGGCTTCTTCGTCGTGCAGGATGAGACGGGCGAAATCCGCTACACGCGCGCCGGCGGCTTCGCGTTCGACGAGGACGGCGTGCTGGTGATGCGCAATACGAAGAACAAGGTGATGTCACGCAGCGCCGGCGGGCAGCTCGTCCCCATCACGCTCGCGAACCTGGAGTCGAGTCCGGCCAAGCCCACCACGCGGGTCGCGTTCAATGAGGTCCTGTCCTCCGGCAACTCGAACGGCGATCCGGATCGCACCATCGACTCGCTGGTGGTGTACGACGGGAATGGCGGCAAGCACACGCTCAAGCTGCTGTTCCACCGCGACTCTACGCAGGGCGGCTTCATCGACTGGAATATCACCGTGTCCGAGGACGGTGCGGACATCGGCACCGGCACGCTGGAGCTAATCGGCAACGCGCCCACCGAAGAAGGCAGGCCGTTGAAGATTACGCTGGAGTTGCGCGGCGCCGGGGCAGCGGAAATCGCGTTCGATTTCGACGATGTCCAATTCCTCGCCGTCGGTTCCACCGCGGTGAATTCGACCATGGCCGTGAAGGAGCAGGACGGCTACGCCCTGGGCACGATCGCGACGCAGTCCTTCGATGACAAGGGCGTGCTCAAGATCACCTACTCGAACGGCCAGAAAGCCGACGGCGCGCGTCTCGTGCTCGCGCAGATCACCGACGAGGCGGGCTTGACGGAGCTCGGCGAGGCATTGTTCGGCTACCGCGGCAGCAGGCAGGTGGCGCTGCGCGAGCCGGCCGACGACCTCATGGTGCAGAGCCAGACACTCGAGCCTTCCAACGTCGACCTCACCACGGAATTCAGCCAGCTCATCCTCATGCAGCGCGGCTACCAGGCGTCGTCGCAGGTGCTGAGCACCGCCAACGACATGCTACAGGCGCTGTTCGACCTGCGGGGCCGCAGATGAGCGCATCCTGGCGGCCCATCCATCTACCCACGGCGGCGGCGCACGAGTGGCTGCGCCGGCGCGCGCACGCGGCCCTTGCCGGCTGGGCGCGCGAGTGGGTGAGCGGCTTCACGCCGGAGGATCCGCGCCTGGCCGAGCTGCAGGTGCACGCCGCGGGCGATTTCGCCGGTTTGGAAAAATACGAATACGACGGCGTCGACACCGGTGCCGGCGCGTTGTGGTTTCGCCGCGGCGCGCCCGATCGGCTGGCCTGCAGCCGCGCCGTCGCGGGCGGCGAGCTGCTGCCGCGCTCGGTGTGCGCCGACGAGTGGGTCGCGGGCATCACCGCCCAGGCCTGGAAGCTGCGCAATCGCGAGCTGGCCGCCGCGCTGCTCGGTGCGCGCGAGCCGGAGGTCTTCGACTCCGCGGCTGCGCCGCCGGGTAGTTTGTTCGCGTTCGGCGCGGGCGCGGTGTACCTGTCCTGCGATGCGTTCGGCCTGCATGCGCTGGCCGACGCGGCCGTGTGGCGCCCGTACACGCCGCGCGCGCCCGCGCACCCGCGGCGCCCCGCGCCGACCGCGCTGGATCGCGCCGCGTCGCAGGCGCGGGTCGGCCTCGCCGTCATGCTGGGCAGCGTCGACATCGACCTGCCCAAGTTCCTGGATCTGCGCCGCGGGGACGTCCTGCGCCTGCCGCAGCGGCTCGACCAGGGCCTCGCCGTGACCTGCGATGGCAGGCCGCTGGCACGCGGGCTGCTCGGCGAGCACCGGGGACGCAAGTGCGTACAGATCATCGTCCAACCCACGTGAGAACCATGCCGTGACCACCATTGCCAACGAAATCGAGCTCGAACCCCTGACCGCGGCCGCATCCGACGGCCAGCCCTTGTTAGGCCCGGCGCCGCGATTCCTCGGTTCGGTGAAAGTGCAGGTGTCGGTGCGCGTGGGCAGCGCCGAAGTGAGCGTGGCGCGGCTGCTCGAGATGGCGCAGGGCGCGCTGCTGCCGCTCGACCGCCTGGTCGACGAGCCGCTCGACGTGCTGGTGGACGGGCACGTGGTGGCGCGCGGCACGCTGGTCGCCGTGGGCGAGCATTTCGGCGTGCGCATCACCGAAGCGGCGACTGCCAGTCTCATCGCGGCGCAGGCCTGAGCGCATGGAATCCGCGTGGCGTCTCGTCTGGGCATTGCCGCTGGTGCTGGCCGTCGGCGTCGCGGCGGTGCTCGTCCTGAGACGATTCGTCACGCCGATGACGCCGGCCGCGCCGCGCGGGCCGCGCGTCAGCCTGCGCGATTCGCTGGCACTGTCGGATCACACCCGCGTGCACTGCATCGACGTGGATGGCAGGGCATTCCTGGTGGTGGAGTCGGCGCAGCAGGCCGCGCTGCACGCGCTGGTGCAGGCCGAGACGCCGCGGGCCGCGCCGCGCGGCGTGCCGGGCTGGGCGCAGCGTTTCCTGGAGGCGCGCCGATGAGGAGCAGGGCCGCACGCGGACTCGTCGTCGCCTCGCTAATCGTGCTCATGGCCGCGCCGGCTCTCGCCTCGGCGGCGGGCGTCGAGAGCGCGGGGTTCGATCCCGGCCACCTCAAGCAGGACCAGATGACGCCCTACGTGCGCCTGCTGGTCGGGCTCACGCTGCTGAGCTTTGCGTCGGCGGCGCTGGTGGCGATGACTTCGTTCACGCGCATCATCGTCACGCTGTCGTTCCTGCGTCACGCGCTCGGCATGCCCGAGACCCCGCCGAACGCCGTGCTCGTGACGCTCGCGATGTTCCTCACGTTCTTCACCATGGCGCCCGTCCTCGAGCAGAGCCATCGCGACGGGCTCGCGCCGTTCCTCGAGGGCAGGATCGGCACCGCGGAGGCGCTCGATCGCGGCCTCGCGCCGCTCAAGACTTTCATGGCGGCGCACGTGCGCGCCGAGGACCTGAACGCCGTCCACCAGCTCGCGCACCTCGCGCCCGCTGAGCACCAGGCCGACACTGCGCTGCGCGTGCTGGTGCCGGCGTTCATGATGTCGGAATTGCGCGCGGCCTTCGTGGCCGGCTTCATCATCTTCCTGCCGTTCCTGCTCATCGATCTCATCGTCGCGGCCATCCTGATGGCGCTCGGCATGATGATGGTGCCGCCGGTCTCCATCTCGCTGCCGCTCAAGATCATGTTGTTCGTGTTGATAGACGGCTGGTCGCTGCTGGTGCGCGCGCTCGCGGGCGTCTACGCTTGAGGTCCACCATGTCCCAGGAAACGGAACCCGTGCGCATGAACCGGCTGCTTTCGTACCTCGAGAGCGACCCGGGCAATCTTGCGCTGCGCCTGGATGCCATCGGCGAAGCCGCCGGCGGCGGCCACTGGGACATCGCGCGCAGGTTGATCGACACCGGCCTGCAGACGCATCCCGCGGAGGTCGTGCTGCTCGCGCACTCGGGCCTGGTGTACGTCCAGCAGCGCGAGTACGCCGAGGCCGAGCAGGCACTGTCCGCCGCGCTGGCCCGCGGCATCGACGCGGTCGAGCTGCGCTACAACCTGGCGTACGCGGTGTGCATGCAGGGCCGTTACGCCGAGGCGCTCGAGCTGCTGGGCACGCCGGGCCTGTCGACCATCCCGCGCGCGCTGCTGCTGCGCGCGCGCTGCCTGCACCATCTCGACCGCCGCGACGAGGCGATCGCCCAATGCACGGCGCACCTGCTCGCCGGGGAAGATGCCGAAACCAGCGGGCTGCTGGCACTCCTCTTATATGAGCAGAACCGCGAGGGGGCGGCGCGCCAGCACGTGGAGGCGGCCCTGAGGCAGGACCCGGAGCAGCTCGAGGCGCGGCTCGCACTGGCGTCGATGCAATCGGACGCGCGCGAGTACGACGGCGCGCGGCAGCAATTCAACACCCTGCTGGGGTCGCATCCCGACTGCGGCCGCGCCTGGCTGGGCCTCGCGCTCATCGAGCTGGTCGACATGCGGCTCGACGC
>JBIOZI010000254.1:0-9522 GCA_044871085.1 Steroidobacteraceae bacterium
CAACTACGAAGTGGATTTCTGGGCCGGGCGCTACTGGAGCCTGTCGGAGAATTTTTCCGCCGACCTGCGCCTGTCGCACTACGCCTATCCAGACGATCCACGACGCGTCACCTACAACCGCACCGAGTTCACCGGCACGCTCGGCTTTCGCAACCAGTTGTTCCTGGCGGCTATCTACTCGCCCGAGACGCGCGCCCTCGGCTCCTCCCCCGGCTATCACGACGGCGGCGCCGCCTGGGCCTTCGAGGTCTCCGGGCGCCGCGCGCTCGACGAGCGCTGGGCGCTGTCCGCGGGCGTCGGGCATTACAACCTCGAGCAGGTCTACGACGACAGCTACAGCTACTGGAACGCCACCGTGAGCGCGGTCCTCGCGCCGTTCGAGCTGCAGCTGGCCTATCTCGGCGTGTCCTCGCACGCCGCGCGGCATTTCGTCGGCGGCAGCGTCGGCGACCGGGTCGCCCTGACCGTCCTGTGGCGCTTTTCGTCCAACCCTTAGGTCCATCAGCAGGCGCCATGCAGCCGGGAACCGAAACTGCAAGAGCTGTTACTCATGGGCAGTGGGTCTCGAACGGGTTACTGCCGTGGCATTGAAAAGCGTTGAAATTCAGTCCGCCCGGCCACCGGCCGGAACCGACGACGCCACCGAGCGGGAACTGCTCGATCGCATCGCCCGAAGCCGGGACCAAGGCGCCTTCCGCACCCTTTACGGCAACTACTATCAGCGGCTCTCCCGCCTGCTGGCCCGAATGTCGGTGCGCCGCGAGGACATCGAGGAGGTCATCAACGACACCTTCTGGGTGGTGTGGACCAAGGCCGCGGAATTCCGCGGCGCATCACAGCTATCCACCTGGATCATCGGCATCGCCTATCGTCGTGCGCTGAACGCGCTGCGCCGCGCACGCCTGCGACCGGTGGCCGACGAGGAATTCGACGAGGATTCGATCAGCGTCGAATCCACCGAGGAAGACGAGACGAACCAGCAGTGGCTGAGCCTCGGGCTCGAGCGCCTGCCGGTCGAGCAGCGAATGGCGCTCGAGCTCACCTACACTCTCGGCCATTCGTGCGAGGAAGTGGCTGCGATCCTCGACTGCCCGGTGAACACGGTGAAGACGCGCCTGTTCCGCGCGCGCGAAACACTCAAGCAAGTGCTGCCAAAATTGGCAGGCATGTCCGGAGAAAATTCATGAGCCGCATTCCCGACACTCATTCGGAAGCCTGGGCGATGCTGCCCTGGCTCGCCAACGGACGCATCGCGCCCGAAGAGCGCGAGTGGGTCGAGGCACACCTGGCGGGCTGCGCGGAGTGCCGCGCCGAGCTCGCCGCGCAGCGCACGGTCGCCGATGAAATGGTCCGCACCACGCAGGTCGCGCCCGCTCTCAACGACGAGCAGAAGGCGTTCAACAAGTTGTGGGCGCGCATCGAGGTGTCCGAGTCGCTCGCGGATTCCACCGCGGTCGCGGGTGGTCCGGCAGCCCCGGCGCCGCGCTCGTCGCGCACCGTCCGCTGGCTGGCCGCCGCGGTGATCGTGCAGGCCATAGGTCTCGGAATGCTCGGGCTGAGCGCGCTGCGCGGTGGCGCCGGGCCGGAGTACGTCAACGTTTCGAAGCCCCTGAATCCGCTCGAGGCCCCGGCCGTGCGCCTGGTGTTCGAGCCTGAGTCGTCGATGGAGACCATCAACACGCTGCTGGCGCATCAGGGCCTGCAGCTCGTCGAAGGGCCCGGCCTGCAGGGCAACTTCACCGCCATCCTCTCGAAGGACGCGGTAGCCTCCGGCGCTTCGGCGGAGTCCGTCGCTGCGGTGATGAAGAAGGATCCCAATGTCAGCTTCGCAGAACCGGTTGCGCGTTGAGCTGTTGCGACGCCTGAGCGTGCTGGCGGCGCTCGCCGCCCTCTGTTTCGCGCCTGCCGGTGTCTCGGCGGCGCCGCCGCCGGTGCACGCACCGCCCGAGGTGCGCAGCGCGCCGGGCCAGTTCATCGTCGTCGCCGTCTCGAACCCCGTGACGGGCCGTCCGGCCGCGGTCGGCGGTACGGCGCATGGTTACGGCTCGTCGGGCAACTACCGCGTCAGCGCCACCGCCGCCTCGATCGTGCGGGACGTGGCGCGGCAATATTCGCTGACCTTCGTGTCGGAATGGCCCATCGAACAGCTCAAGCTGCACTGTGTGCTGTTCCGGATTCCGCCCGGGACGACGCGCGAGGCCGTGCTGCAGAAGCTGGCCGCCGAAAAGCGCGTGCTCATCGCGCAACCGCTCAACGAGTTCGAATCCGCCGCGCTGACGCCGGACAGCTACGACGATCCGTACGCGAAGCTGCAATCGAACGTCAACGCGCTCGACGTCGCCGAAGCGCACCTGCTGAGCCGCGGTGCCGGCATCCGCGTCGCCATCATCGACACCGGAGTGGACACGCGGCACCCGGACCTCGCCGGAAGCACGCTCACCACGCGCAATTACGTCGACGACGACGAAGCCGAATTCCGCAACGACCGCCACGGCACACAGGTGGCCGGGCTCATCGCCGCGGCCGCCAACAACGGCATCGGCATCGTGGGTGTGGCGCCGGACGTCAAGCTGCTCGCGTACAAGGCGTGCTGGCAGCCCTCGCCCAGCGCCTCCGGCCGCTGCAATTCCTTCACGCTGGCGCAGGCATTGTCCGACGCGATGGTCGCGAAGGCGCAAGTCGTCAACCTCAGTCTCGTGGGCCCGAGCGATCCGCTGCTCGAGGCGCTGGTCGGCAAGGCCGTCGAGGCCGGCGTGATCGTGGTCGGCGCGGCCTCCGCAGATCCGCGCTTCGGCTTCCCGGCCAAACTACCGCACGTGGTCGCGGTGGGCGACAGCGAGGGCGCGTACGGCGACACGTCGCTGATCCGCGCGCCCGCGCGCGACATCGTTACCCTGGTGCCGAACGGCCACTACGACTTCGCCTCGGGCAGCTCGCTCGCCACCGCGCAGGTGAGCGGGGTGGTCGCATTGCTGCTCGCGAAGGATCAAAAGCTGGGCATCGACCAGCTGCGGACGCTGCTCGCACAGTCCACCGAGCGTCACGACACCACGCGTGGCCCGTTCCTGTCGGTGAACGCCTGCGCGGCGCTTGCGCAGGTGGTGCGCGGCGCGTCCTGCGCGCAAAAATAGATCAGGATTACGGCTTCTTCGGACGCCGGAAGATGATGAGCCGATCGGTCTTGCCATCCTTGGTGATCGACGTGCTGTACGTGGGAAACAGGTCGCTTGCCCACGGTCGCCGGGAGAGCTCATCGGCCCAGACGCGCAGCGACTCGGCCTGGGTCGCGTTCTGCGCCGAAAGCCGAACCTCGCACATCGTCGCGCGGCACTCGACGTAGTGGGCCTTGAAGTTGCCGGCACCCGTCTCGGGAATCAATACATTCTGGATGTCCGACTCACGTTGATACGCCCAGGAGTCGTCGCGGACCTCGCGCTCGAGGGCGCGATGCGCGTCGGCGATGGTGTCGCCCGCCGCGGATATCTTCGACATGTCGGCGCGAAATGGTTCACCGACGTCGATGGGTTGCGCCACCGGGCTGCCGTCGTCCGGCGGCAATGCCGGAAATGGATCCGTTCCATTCCCCGCATTTCCAGCGGGAGCCGCGTCGGCGAGCCCGGGAAGCTGGCTCGCAACCGGTGCCTGCGGTGCGCGTGGATCATGGGGCACGGCCGATGATGCGGGAGCCACCGGCAGGGAAACCTGCGATGCCGGGTGCGCTTCGGATGGAACGGACGCCTCGGACGGCCGGCGCTCTTGAACGGACCCCGCAAGCGGCACGGCAGCCGGCGTCGCCGGCGCCTCATCGCGGCTCAGGTGTACCGCCGCCACGCCGAGGACGATCCCGGCGACGAAGGCGACGGCGACCCACACTGGTTTGACCATGCCTCAGGCTCTTTGCTGGGCCGCCGGAGGAAAGCGCAGCAAAGCGGGGGGCGCGCTCGTGGTCCTCGCCAGCCAGCCGACGACGGCCGACAAGGCTTCGCTGTCCGTGGCGCCCTGCGAACGCGCGGTTTGATAGACGTCCATCTGCTGGTGCGCGCTGGTGCCGCGCTTCATCAGCACGCGCGCGTGCTCGGTCTCGGCGAGGCAATCGAGCGCCACCGCGTCCTCGTGCACCAGCGCCAGCAACTCCTCGAGCAGGTCCGCGAACGGCACGAGCTCGCCGCGCGCCAGGTCGAGCAGGCTGCCGTCGGTGCCGAAGCGCATCGCGCGCCAACGGTTCTCGGCGATCAACATGCGTGGGTAGCGCCGCCAGCTCTTGTTGTCGCGACGCAGCCGATAGAGCATGCGCACCAGCGAGAGGTTCAGCGCCGCGAGGCACACGGCATCGTCGAGATGCGTACAGCAGTCGAACACGCGCGTCTCGAGCGTCGGATACCGGGAGCTCGGGCGGATGTCCCACCAGATCTTCGTGGTGTCCTCGATGAGCCCGTTGCGCACCAGCGCGTCGAGGTGCCGCCTGAACTCGCCGTAGCTCTCGAATGCCTCCGGCAGGCCCGTGCGCGGCAGCGACGACAGCAGCATGAGGCGGAACGACTGCATGCCCATGTCGTCGCCTTCCCAGAACGGCGAAGAGCAGGACAGCGCCAGCAGATGCGGCACGAAGTACGACAGCTGGTTCATGACGTCGATGCGCAGCTCGTCGTCATCGAGGCCGACGTGCACGTGCATGCCGCAGATGACCATGCGGCGGGCACCGGCCTGCACCTCGCGCGCGATGGCGGCGTAGCGCTCGCCGTCGCTGTGCAGGGGCTTGTGAGGCTTCGCGAAGGGGTGCGTCGAAGCGGCGATGGGAGCGATGCCGTAGTCCGCCGCCACTTCGCACACCTTGAGGCGCAGCGCACTCAGCTCGCGGCGCATCGACGCCACCGAACCGCACACCGAAGTCTTGACCTCGAGCTGCGAACGCAGGAACTCCGGGCTCACCTGCCCGTCGGTTTCGGAGATGCAACGCTGCAGCAGCTCCGCGGGCGGATCGAGCACGAGGTCGCGCGTGGCAAGGTCCACGAGCAGATATTCCTCTTCTATGCCCAGCGTAAACGCTGGTTCGACATGCCCCCGCATGGCTCGATTGTGCCGCCGGCCGGCGCTGAAGTCAGCAGTTTCGCGCCTCAGGTGCGCGGGCCGAACACGTCTTCGATGGCGCAGGGCTCGGCGAGGTGGAAACCCTGGATGAAATCCACGCCGATTTCGCGCAGCACTTCCAGCTCGGCGCCGGTCTCGACCTTCTCCGCGATGGTCGCGACCCGCATCGCGCGCCCCACCTTGACGATGGCCTCGACCATGCTGCGGTCGACGGGATCGGTGGCAACGTGCGTGGCGAACTGGCCGTCGATCTTGAGGAAGTCCACCGGCAGCGTCTTGAGATAGATGAACGACGACACCCCGCTGCCGAAATCGTCGAGCGCGAAACGGCAGCCGCGGCCTTTGAGCTCCCGCATGAAGAACCTGGCCTTTGCGAGGCTGGCCACCGCGGCGGTCTCGGTGATCTCGAAACACAGCGCGCGCGCCACCCGCTCGTCGCCCAGGCGCCCGGAGACGAATTCGAGGAAGTCATCGTCGTTGATCGAAGTGCCGGAGAGGTTCACCGCCACGACCGGCAGGCGCTGGCCGCGCTCGAGGCAGGCTTCGAGCAGCTCGATCGCGCGATTGACCACCCAGCGGTCGACGACCACCATGACGTTGTAGCGTTCGGCGGCCGGAATGAACTCGTTCGGCGGCACCAGCGAGCCGTCCTCGGCCCGCAGCCGGACCATGAGCTCGAAGAATGGCGGCTCGTCGAGCGCAGGCGTCATGGGCACGATGCGTTGCGCATACAGCTCGAGACGACCTTCCTCGACGGCGCGCGCGATGCGGCCCACCCATTGCATCTCGCGATGCCGGCTCGAGCCGTGGTCGCGCTCGTACACCTGCACGCGATTGCGGCCGCTGTCCTTCGCGGCGTAGCAGGCGATGTCGGCGGCGGACAGCACGGAGGCGGAGCTCGTGGTCTCGCGCCCGATGCGCACCACGCCGATGCTGGCGCCCACCGACAGGCTGTTCGCACCCCACAGGAACCGGTAGTTGTGAATGGCCTGGCGGATGCTGTCGGCCACCCGCTCCGCCTGCTCGAGCGAGCAGCGCTCGAGCAGGATGCCGAACTCGTCGCCACCGAGACGCGCGATGGTGTCCGAGGCGCGCACGCGGGTCTGCAGCAGGCTCGTGATGTCGCGCAGCAGCCGGTCGCCGGCACTGTGGCCGCAGGTGTCATTGACCACCTTGAACTGGTCGAGGTCGACGTACAGCAGTACGAATTCGTTCTCACCGCGCTGCGCGGCGGTGACCGCCGTTTCGAGCCGCGAATCGAATTCGCGCCGGTTGATGAGGCCGGTGAGCGCGTCGTGGCTGGCCTGGTACGAGAGCGCGCGCTTGAGGCGCCGCTCCTTCGTGACGTCACCGAACACGATGACGGCGCCGATCGCGGCGCCCTCGCGGTTGCGGATCGGCGAGGCGGTGTCCTGGATCGCCAGCTCCTCGCCGCGCCGCGTGACCAGCAGGTTGTGATCGGACGGCAGCGAGTTCTCGCCGGCCGTCAGCACCCGGTCCAGGGTATACGTGACCGCCTTGCGCGTGGACTCGTCGATGAGCTGCAGCACGTCGCCGATGGCGCGGCCGCGCGCCTCCTCGAGTGTCCAGCCCGTGAGCCGCTCCGCGACGGGGTTCAGATAGTCGATGCACGCCGCGGCATCGGTGGTGATGACGGCGTCGCCGATCGACTGCAGCGTCACCTGCGCGCGATCCTTCTCGGCGAAGATCGCCTGCTCGGCGCGCTTGCGCTCGGTGATGTCGGAAACCGTGCCCTCGTACCCGACGATGCGCCCGCTGCCATCGCGCACGCCGCGCGAGTTCTCGAGCGCCACCACCTGCGTGCCGTCGCGCCGGCGCAGCGTGACCTCCATGGCGCGCACCTCGCCGTCGCCGTCCACGCGGCGCACGAAGTCGGCGCGGTCGGCGGCGTTCCAGTAGAGCATCACCGAGCTCGGCAGCGCGTACATCTCCTCGGCGGAGCCGTAGCCGAGCATCTTGACGAACGCGCTGTTGACGGAGACGAGTCGGCCATCGCGCGTGCTCTGGTACACGCCCTCGATGACGCCTTCGAACAGCCCGCGGAATTTCGCCTCGCTGGTGCGCAGCGCCTCCTCGGCGAGATTGCGCTCGATGGCCAGCGCCGCCAGCCGTGTGGCATGCGACTGCAGCACCTGCTCGCGAATGTCCGGCAGACCGGGCTCGGGCCGGTACACCGCCACCGAGCCCAGCAATTTGCCGCTCGCACCCTTGATCGGCATCGACCACACGGCGCGGAATCCGGCGTCGAGCACCACTTGCCGGCGATCGGCCCAGTGCGGGTCGTTGGCGACGTCGGCGGCGAATACATCGCAGGCCGAATACACCGCCGCCGCACACGAGCCACGGCGCGGCTCGATCGGCGTGCGCTCGAGCACCGCGGCCAGCATCGGCGGCAGTTGCCGCGCGATGGTCAGCGCGAAGCAGCTGCCGTCGGGCGCGAGCACGGAGATCGTGCAGCGCGAGCGCGGGTAGACGGACTGCACCAGCGCCGAGATCACGTCGAGCACGGCCGGCAGGCCGGCATTGGAGGCCAGCAGCGCGAAGAACGCGCGCTCGTTCTCCATGACGAGCTCCGCGCGTTTGCGCTCGGAGATGTCGGTGATGCTGGCACGCACCAGCGGCCTCGGACCGCTGCCCTGCAGGCGCACCAGGCGCACCTCGCAGGGTATGTCCCTGCCGTGCGCGTCGCGGTGCACCCACTCGAACACCTGCGACTCGCCGGCCGCCGCGCGCTTGAGGTACTCGCGCGGCGCGAACGAAGGCTGCCCGTCCGGCTGCAGATCGGCGCTGACGGCGTCGAGATCGACCGCCAGCAACTGTTCGCGCGTCATCTTGAACAGGCGCAGAGCCGGCTCGTTCGCCTCGACGAAGCGCTTGGTGTCCTGGTCGATGACGGTGAGCGCCTCGGGCGCGTGATCGACCAGCGAGCGGTACCGCGCCTCGCTGTCGCGCAGCGCCTGCTGCGCGGCGTGGCGCTCGGATATGTCCCGCAGGCAGATGACGAACACCTCGCCGCGGCCGTGCCTGGCCCGGCTGACGGCCATCTCGGCGGGGAACAGGGCGCCGTCGCTGCGGCGCCCGGTCACTTCCGGACTGGCGCGCAGCCCGCGGAAAGTGTCGCCGGTGCCCGCCAGACGCTCGAGCCCCTGGGTGATGGAGCCGCTCCCGGCGATGCCGGGCACCAGCACGTCGATGGTCAGGCCTAACAACTCGGCCGGTGGATAGCCGAACACGCGCTGTGTCTGCGGGTTGGCGCGGTCGATGACGCCTTCTGCGTTGGCCGTGATGACCACGTCCTTGATGTGGTCGAGGATGACCTGCAGCTGCGCCGCGCCCTGCTCCGCCATCTCGACGCCGAGCGAGCGTGCCTCGTCGGACATGAGCTGCATCGAGCGCACGATCGCGCGCCGCTCATCGTCGACCGAGTCGTAGTAGCGGCTCAGCATGTCGAGCAATTCGTGCGCGCTGACGCGCGAGCCCGTGACCCGCGCGCGCAACTCGCGCAACTGCGTCTGCAGCAGCGGGTGCAGGCGCCGCATCGAGGAGTCGCTGACATCCATGCGCGCGCCGGCCGACATCACCCCGCCCGGATTCGTGGCGGTGGGGTCGATGCCATCTGGCGGCGAACTTCCCTCGGCAGGTTTTGACATAACCATGCGCTTGCGGACCAAATCGCATGATATGTCTCGCGAACAGCCGCCCCCGTGAAGCGCCTCGCGGTTTACGGGGCGTTAGTTCGCCGCGGGCCTCACGGAGGCGGCCGCGGACGATTCCGGTGCAGCCGGAGGCCCCCCCGCGGGCGTCCCCGACGCCCCCACCGGGGGTCCGACGATGATCGGGATCGAGAAGACGCGGGTGATGGAGCCCTCCGTACCTTCCGTATCCACGCTGGCCGTGACCGTGTACACGCCCTCACTCAGGGGCTCGAGCACGATCTTGTGCATGATCGGCTTCTCCGGCAGCCCGTCGGTGACGGGCCCGAGCACGTCGCCTGCGCTCAGTGCCACGCCATCGCGCGCCTCGAATTGCACGCGGATCGAGCTGAACGGCACGTGCGGCACGACCGCGATGTCCACCGGCAACGGCTGGCCGATGACGGGCAAGCCGCCGAGCGCGAAGTGCAGGCCGATCATCGTCGCGGACTTGCCGGCGGACACGGCTGCGACCATTTGCGGCGGCAGGCCCGCGAGCTTCTTGGCCGGGCGCGCAACGGTGGTCGTGGAAGAGGCCTGCTCTTCGGGCGCGTCGTCGCACGCCGCCAGCAGAACGCCACAAAGCAGCGCGGGCAACACGCGGACACGGGCGCTATGCGACGACATCGATCGACCTCCGGGTTCCTATACTAACAGGCACGGCCGCGCACCATCCGAGACGCGGTCATCGAGCCAGAATGGGTGGATCGTCCATCGCCGC
>JBIOZI010000255.1:0-18547 GCA_044871085.1 Steroidobacteraceae bacterium
GCGATGTGGCGCCACATCGCGCCTCGTCATCGCTCGCGAGTCGCTTCACCGCGCCTGGCCGGCCTGGTCCTCGTATTCCCAGGACCCGCGCGCGATGTCCAGCATCTGCTCCTGCTGCCTGGTAAAAGCGTCGAGCTGCGCTGACGTCAGTATCTCCGCGGCGCGATCGCGTTGCCGGCGCTGGAACTCGGTGGCGTCCGCAACGCGCTGCCCGATGTCCTGCGTGGCTGGGAAATTGAGCCACCCCCACGCGTTGGCCACGCCGGAGACCTGCTCGCCTCGCTGTTGCCATTCCTTCGTCATGCGGCGTCGCTCCTCGCCCAGTGCATCCGCGAGTTTCTCGGCCTGCGCGTCACTCAGCCGCATCGTGTCCCGCAACCCACTGCGAAAGCTCGCCACGCTGTTGCGTTCCATGGCGTTGTCGCGATAGGTCTCGAGGCGCTGCGCCTTTTCATCGCCGAGGAGCCCAGCCAGCTCGCGCCGATTGGCCTGCATCTGGGTCTCGATGGTGGCTTGGCGGTCGCAGGCGGGATCTATGTTGCAGCGGTACATCGCTTCGGCGTAACGCAGGTCGCCCGCCGCCAGGGTATCGAGCAGGCGATCGTAGTCGGCGTCGTCCAAGTCCAGTAGCTGCCGGGGAAATTCCCGTCCATGGTCCTTGCGGGAGTCGGCCAGTGCCTGGGCGCGTTTCCCGGGGTCATCGAGCCAGGCGCGCACCCAGGCGTTGTGCGCCAGGGTTGCCGCGCGTTGCGCGGCGTCGCTTTGCGCCTGCATCGCGTCTCGCGGGCGCGCGCCCTGGTTGGGAGGCGAGGAAGCCGCGACTGGAATTGCGTCGACCTCGGGGACGTGCGGGTCAGTGGCCGCGGCGGACATGGCCGGAGGAATGGCTGCCGGCGCAGTGGGTGCAGGCGGCGGCGCGCCGCGCAATTCAGCCAATTCCTGGCGCGCGGCATGCAGCGCGATCGCCAGCCAGGCAGTGCTGGCAGCCAGTGCAAGGCTGATTACGCTCAACAACACGTGACGACGCATATGTCGTGATAAACGGAGCGGTCGCGTTCGCGGGGTTGACAGCCTAACCACTTCGCCGCGATTGCCGGATGACGGCAGTCGCCGGTCCGCGAGATTCGCGCGTGCGCACGAAGAGGCGCGCATACGAACGGGCCGCACCACCGAGCCTCGTGCAACACGCGACCGTACGGCGGACGGATGGGCGCATGGTGCATCCCGCCGGAATTCAGTAGGCTTCGTGCCCAATGAGCTGGATAAGCCGTTTCGACACGAACGCGCCTTCGAATCTCGACTTCCGCGTGATGCTGCCGTGCGCGGCGCTGCGTCCGTTCGTGAGGTACTACTGGATACTCAAGTGCCACGGCGCGTCGCCTTCGATGGATGAATACCTCGCGCCCGATGGCTTCGAAGAGCTGATTTTCAGCTACAGCGGTCGCTTTCGCCGCACCGAGATCCAGGGGCGTACGCACTCGCGTGACGTGCTGAGCCGCAGCTACGTGGTCGGCTGCAAGACAGTGGGCGTGAACTGTCTGCGCCTCGGTGATCTCGGCATGGTCGGCGTGAAATTATGGCCGAACTCGCTGTATTCACTGCTCGGCATTCCGATGAGCGAGCTGCGCGGCCGGCCCGTGGAGCTGCAGGCACTGGGAGAGCCCAAGCTGCTCGAGATGGAGGCGCGGCTCTACGAGGCGCCGGGAGAAGGCGCCATCAAGCGACTGCTCGATGAATTGCTGTCGCCCGCCGAGCTTTCGCGGCGCTCGAATGGGCTCGTGAGCAAATCCATCGCGCGCATCTTCGCGGCCCGTGGCGACATCGCGATCGACGAGATACTGAGACCGGAAGGCCGGCACTATCGCACCGCCGAACGCGCGTTTCTCGAGCGCGTGGGTGTTCCACCCAAACAGCTCGCCAAAGTAGTTCGCTTCAAGCACGCGTACACCACGCTCGACGGTCTTCCACGCCGGTCGGGCGCCGCCATCGGCCCATTGGATTTCGGCTATTACGACGCATCGCATTTCGCGAAGGACTTTCACCGGTTCACGGGCACGACGCCGGGCGAATTCCGGCGCGCGCGAACGCGACTGTCCACCGCGATCTTCAACTTCTGCCTCGACGTGGATCTCAACCGGCTGGACAGCCGCGAGGCGGAGCGAGGCTTCGCGCTCTAACGCAGGCGCGACAGGCGCAGCAGCTCGCCCGAGCGTTCCTTTCCGTAGATCGATTCCGCGAGCGTGTAGATGGCACCATCGGCGCCGACCTGCACTTCGCGGAACCGCGCGCCACGGTCCGCCAGCAGTACCTGCTGGCTCTGAACCTTGCCATTCTCGATGGCAATGCGCCTCAGCTGCCGGTCCCGCAGCACGCCGACGAGCAAGTCGCCGCTCCACTCGGGGAATTCGCTGCCTCGATAAACCGCGAGCCCGGCGGGCGCGATCGACGGGTCCCAGAACAACATGGGCTCGCGCATTCCGGCGTAAGTCTGGAAAGGCGAGATCTTGCCGCCGCTGTAGTCGATGCCATGAGTCGCGACGGGCCAGCCGTAGTTGACCCCCCGTTCTATGACATTGATCTCATCGCCGCCTTGCGGTCCGTGCTCACTCACGTAGACGATGCCCGTTGCCGGATCGATTCCGAGCCCCTGTGGATTTCGATGGCCGTACGACCAGATGAGCGGGTGCGCGTCCGTGCGACCGACAAACGGGTTGTCTGCAGGCGGACTGCCGTCGTCGTTGATCCGCACGACCTTGCCCCGCAGCACGGACAGGTTCTGCGCGAGCTCGCGCTCCTCGAAACCGTCGCCGACGGTTATCAACAAAGTGCCGTCGCGCATGAACGCGAGACTGCCGGCGTAGTGCACGGCTGTCTTGCGCGGTGCCGATTCGAACACCGTCTGGAGGTTCTGCAGGCTGCCAGCGCGAATTTCGGCTCGCGCCACCACCAATTGACTGTGCCGCAGCTCGCCACGGGCGTACGACAGGTAGATGCGGTGGTTGCTCGCGAATTGCGGGTGCAACACCGCGTCTAGCAACCCGCCCTGGGCTTCGACGAAGACCTTGGGCGTGTTGGTGATGGCCGCGACGCGGGTGCCGCGCGAGTCGAGACGTAGTAGTTGGCCGCTGCGTTCGGTCACGAGCCAGCCGCCATCGGGCAGTTGCGCGAGGCCCCACGGTGAATCGAGATCCCGCGTGAGTATTTCGATCCGCAGCGGCTCGGCGGCCTCGATGGCTGGCAGCCCGGCAACCAACGATGCGGCCGCGATCGTCATCCCCAGCCTGGATGTCATCGGCGCATCTCCCCGGCCGTCGCGCGGAAAATGACGGTGAACGTTACGCCGGCCAGAGCGCCCGCGATCAGCTGCGTGACATAGCCGGAGACCCCGGCCGTACCGGAGATCATCGACACCTTGTACTGCGCATCGATGATGGCGATTCCGGTGGCCATTGCCATGGCACCCGCCAGCGCGAACAGCGCCATGTCGAGATTCGGCGCACGCACCCGGCCAGCCAGCGAGACGAGCAGCAGATGTGCGGCGCCGAAGGCGATGAGAAAGCCCAGCCACACCACGCTGCCGAATTTGGTGATGGTGCCCAGAGTCGGAGAAAGAGCCTGGAAGTCGAACACGATCGTGTTCCAGGCCTCGCCCATGTCGATATCGATGCCGAGCGCGCGGAGCCGCACGAGGTTGTGAGCGGTTATACCCACGCTCGCCAGCGTGTAGCCGGCCAACGCCGCGGCGGTGTATGCACCGAGCCAGCGCGCTGCGCTACGAAGAAAGCTCATGGTGCGAGTATGTTCACGATCCGCGTGATCGTCTTGTAAGAATTGGGCGGGCCTGCGCGTGCCCGCCCATTTCTTACAAGACGCCTCTGCCGCGCGCGACTAAGGTCCACGCCAGGGGGCCACCTTGAAATGTCCAGTCATGCCACGTGCAGTTTTCGTGAGCGTCGCCATGGGGCTATTCGGCGTCGGACTGGCTCGCGAAGCCGGTCGCGCGGCGGAGCGCATCGAGATGTCGGGTGTCGGAATCGCGCCCGAGAGCCTGACATCCACGCCCCGCGGCGCGATTTTCATCGGCAGCGGCACGCGCAAAATCTATCGAGCGGAGCCGGGCGATGGAATGGCGAGGCCGTGGGCAGATGGACCTGCCGACGGGCCGCCCAGCATCTTCGGCGTATTCGCCGATGAACGGGCGCGGGTGCTCTGGGCGTGCGCCGGCTCCGTGCCCGCAACCGACTCGGAGCTGTACGCGTTCGGTCTCGACACCGGCGACTTGAAAGCGCGATATCCATTGCCCACCGGCGGTGGGATCTGCAACGACATCGCCGTCTCGAGTGACGGCACGGTGTTCGTCACCGACAGCACCAACATGCAGGTCGCGCGGCTGCGCACCGGTGAGGAACGGCTGGAAGTGTGGGCCGGTGCCACGAGCGGCACTTTCGGTGACCCGGCCGGGCTCGTCGATGGCATCGCAGTGCTGGAAGATCGGGTTCTCGTGAATACACTGATCAGCCACAAACTATTCAGCATTCAGCCAGGGCCGGGCGGAGAAGCCGGGCCGGTTGTCGAGGTAGTGCTGGATCGTGCACTGGCAGCGCCCGACGGCATGCGTGGGTTGGGCGCCAACTATTTGCTGGTCGCGGAAAGCGGCGGCGATGGCGCACTGGCGCGAATAGCAGTGACCGGCAACAAGGGTTTGGTCGAGACGGTCAGGAAAGGATTCGAGCGCGGAGTCGTGGCAGTCACCGTTGCAGGCCGGTTTGCCTACGTGTTGGGAAATCGCCCGGTCGGTGTCGTCGAACCTGGCGAAGCCGCGAGATTCGAGGCGGTGAGCGTAGCGCTACGGTAGCTAGGGCGCGGACCAGGCCTGATCCCCGTGGCGTTCGTGCCGGGGATGCTCACAACTCCGGAAGCGCCGGGCTGCACGACGACCGCGGACTCGTATACCGGCTATCTCTCATATGCGCCCAGGTCGGGCGCGGGCCCGGAATAGGGGAGCCCGACATTCCTGCCCTTGCCGATCATCTGGCTGCCGGCGCGCAGTTTCAGGAAACCCAGATCGGGCAGACTGCCGTCGGCCTTGCGCGGCCCCTTGAAGTCAGCGTCGGAGATACTTTCGAAATCACTGCTCGAAGGTGTCAATCCAAGGTCCCAGGTGTTGAACGACGAATCCACGCCTTCCATGTTCCGGTTGCTGTTCGGGAAGCCGATGTTGTTCCGCAGCCGGTGGACTCGGTCGCCCGTCAGTATCACGCCGTCGGTGCGCTTGCCGTCGGCGTCCCAACTACTGCCCAGCATGTCGTACTGAATGCCGTTGTTGTATGACGTGTTGTTGAACCAGTCGTTGCCGCCCGTGGAGTGATTGGCGTAGAAGCCCTGGCTGCGGTTGCCCCAGGCCAGGTTGTTGCGGACGACGTGGCGGGTGCCGGTTCTGCTGCTGCCCACCTTGTAGCCCGCACCGTTGCCGCGGGGTGAACGCGCCGCACCGGAATCGATGTACCCGTTGCCCATCGACCAGCTCTGCTCGACGATCACGGGCACTTCCTGGGAAATGAAATCCCAGCCGTCGTCCGAATTCCACCAGGCGCGACAGCCGCGGAAGATGGTCGTTTCTCCCGACAGCTGGTAGTGAGCGCCAAAGCCATCCGCATTCTGCCCATCTCCCTGGTGCGAGCGCGGATCGTTGTTGTCATGGGACTCCGAATTGAGCACCAGGTGCCCACCGAGGGTGGTGTGAATGAACATTCCGGCACCCTGGATGTGATGGATGTCCAACAACTCGAAGATGTCTCGATACGCCTCACCGCTCACCCGCACGCCGTTGTTCGAGCGCGTGTTCATGGGGACATTGCGGATCTCGAAGCCCTTGAGGTGCAGATAGGACCCGGTCACCAGCACCCCGAACGTGTAGTCAGGATCCGGCTGGATCTGGAGCTTCGAGAAATCGAGGACGGGGTGCTCGCCCGGGTAGGCGAAATAGCGGATCCGGTAGGTATCCGAGGTGCCGCTCTTCCAGAAATTGACGCCGGCCGAGGGTATGGCGGGCACGGTGATGTCGTAGACGCCGCCGCGGACGTACACCAGCTCGCCCGGGCGGGCGACGTCGATGGCTTTTTGCAAGGATGCAAAAGGCCTGTCGATGGTGCCGGGACTCGAGTCGCTGCCGCCCGGTGCCACGTAATAGTCGCCGTCGGTTCCGCTTCGTGCGCTCGCCGTCCCCGGCATGGTCGCCCCGGCCGCGACCGCCAGGTCATGAGCACGTTGCGGCACGAACCGCCCGGCCGGAGCTATGCATCCGTCGGCTTCACCGGGTGGTTTGACCCAGAGGAGCGCGTCGATCTTCGCATCGCCGGTCGCGCTCGTGCTGGGTTCGCCGATGGCGCGGCCCGACGGATCGCACCACTCGGAACCCAGTGGGCCGTTTCCATTGCGACTGGTGTCGATGACAGCCTGTAAGCGGGAAATGCCGGTGGCGGCAATGACCTGCTTTGCGTAGGAAATCTCGGCCGCCGTAGTCTGTGTGCTCGAAACGTTGGTGGAGATGCCGTCCGCGCTGTTCGCAATGTCCGATGCGACCAGGCGCGACGCAGCTTCCGAGGCCGGCAACCAGGCCGAATGCCCGATGTCGAAGTACACGCGGGCCGTGCTCGATGCCGCCTTGAGCTGCTTGCCCGCATACGCCATGGACACCCGGGTCTCGGCCTGCTGCGCGGCGCTCAAGCAGTTAGTCATGATCGCGAGCACGTCGGGCTCGAGGATGATGGTGGCCGGACGGTTCTGCAGGCCGTCTGCCACCTGGTCGATCCAGGCCCGGTATGCAGTGTGGTTCGAAAGGCCGCCACCAGCCCGGCCACCGCAGTCGCGGTTCGGAATGTTGTACAGCACCAGTATGGGAATCTTGCCCGCCGCTGCCGCCGCGCCGACCAGGCTGCTCACCTCGCCAGCAACCGTTGCAGTGTCGTTCTGCGTGAACCAGCGGCCCTGGGGCACGCTCGCAATCCGGTCCCGAATCACCGGCATCCGTGAGTCGTTTGCATTCGCCGCCACCCAACGCGCTGCCTGCGTCGTCGGATCGGCAAAAAATACCGGGTTGGCCGCCTGCGATGCGGCGGGCCGCATCAGCACGACACCGAGCGCCGCGGCCACCAGGGCCGGCACTGCCTGCCGAAAGGAAATCAGCCTCATGTCAATTCCTCGGTCTATCCAGTACCGGTTCGCCCGGTGACGGCCGCGACATCGCATCCACCGGGGCGATGATTCTCGCCATCTGCCGGTGCAACTGCCACTTTCCCTGCACGCGCTTCCATATCTCGACTGTCGACCCGCGCGCGTGCACGTCGCCGTTTTTCTGAGTCTGCGTGAACCCACCCACGCGCCAGGCGAAGTGGCCGGCGATCGTGATCTCGCGGGTGGTCGCGGCCAGCTTCCCGCGCTGCGCCACCTCTCGCAACGCACGTATGGCCGCGTCGCGGCCGCTCACCGTCATCGTATCGTCGAGCAGCTCGACGTCCGCGGTCATGGTCGCGTTCAGTGCGTTCACGTTCTGTGCGTTGACGGCCGTCGTCCAACGCCCGATTGCGACTTCGAGCGCAACGCGCTCAGCATCTGCGGCGAGCGCCATGGTGGAGGCGAGCAACGGAGCGAGCCAGAGTGCCTTGTTCATGTGCGTAGTAACGCACGACTCGTGCGCGAGGTCTCGCGAAAATGAAAAGGCCCGCACCGTTGCCGGTGCGGGCCTTTCGTGCGCTGACGGTCAGTCGCCGATACTCATTTATGCTTCTTTTGCACCGCTTTCACCGCCGCCTCCGCGTTGACGAAGCCGTAGCCGTCGAGCTGGCTGTAGCCGTGCCCGAGCAGGTTGAAGAATTCGCCGCGGAAGGGGAAGCCGCCTTCGAATGTGCCGAAGAAGCTGGCGCCGCCCGAGACGACTCTGCCGGAGGGGATCAGCACACCGCCGCCGAGCAGATCCGCGGAGTTGCCTCCCGCCGCGCCGTTCGGACCCGAAACGTCCGTTTCATCGCGATCGACGCCGAACGACAGCAGATCTCCATTCCCAAAAGTCCCCGGCAGGAAGCTGATGTCGAGCTGCTTCCACTGCCCCGCGAGGCCCGGCGGATCCGCCGGCAGCGAGAACGTGGCCAGTGCGTCGAGCGGGCTCAGACCCGACGTGCGACCGACCACGAACGGTTGACCCGGCGCCGGCAGCGGCGCTGCCCGCTCGTCGAACACGATGCCGCCCGGCGTGTTGGTCGGGTTCGCGCCGGTACCGTTGAGCGACAGGCTCGCCAGCGCGCGTTTGCCGAATTGCGTCACGGTGAAGACGTTCGGATCGAACTGGCTGATCGCGTTCGGATCGGCCGACGCGTTGATCGCGAGCAGGTTGTGCCGCGAGATCCCGAAACCCCACGAGAAGTATGGATCGAGATCGTGCGTGAAGGCGCTGTCCTGGAGGATCTCGCGCATCTTCCTGGGTTTGACCGACCCCGGCCCGCCCGCGGCATCCAGCACGAGCGCTGCGATCGCCGCGGCATGCGGTGCCGCCGCACTGGTTCCGAAGAAGTTGGGGAACGTGTCCGCATCGACGGCCGAGTCCTGCGTGAAGAACGTCGTGTTGGCGCCGTCCATCGCGGCGAGATCGGGCTTCTGCCGGATCTCCACGTGTCGCAGACGCTGGCTGTCCTTGTCGAAGTAGATAGTCGACGGGCCCGGCGAGGTGAAGCCTTCGGGCACGAACGGCGCGAAGAACGGATAGGCCGCGACCCCGATCGCACCTGCGGCCGAGTTGTGTCCGTAGGTCACCGGATCCAGGTAGCTGATGTATTCCTGCGGGTTCGTGTTTCCGAAGCCCACCCAGCGGATGCGGTCCGCGACGCGGCGGCTCGGCGTCGGCGTGTTGGCGCGAGCGATCACCATTTGCACCGCGATGGTTGCATTGATGCCGCCGAGCACCGCGGGGCGATTCGTGAGCGTGTTCTGCTCCGCCAGCGCACCGATGAACTCTCCGGTGGAGCGGAAGAACAGCACGTTGTAGTCCGACAGTACGGCCTCGGGAAGATCGGCGTTCGAGACCGTGTACTTGAAGTCACCGCCGGTCGGTACGAAGCTCGTGACCCGGACGCGATACGTTCCGGTGGCCGGCAGCTCCACGGCGAAAAATTCGGGATTCGTACCGGTGTCCTTGGTGGCAATCGACACGTTGGCCGGGCTGAACAACTCCAGCACGATGTCGGGAATCGACGTGCCGGTGGTCGTCGTGTCGCCGTCGACCAGGATGTACACCTGCTGGCCCGCGGTGCCGCTGAACGTGAAGTCCGCGGCGCCGCCGTTGGGCACCGTGCCGGTACCCGACGCGAACGGCGCGCCGACGGGCGTCGGCGGCCTCGCGTCGAACGGCTCGTTCCACTGCAGGACGACGGTGTTGCTGCTGCCCGGATTGACCGTGAACTGGACGTTCTGCGCGATGTCGAGCGCGCCGTTGGTGGCGAAGTTGTGGAAGCCGCCGGCATACAACGCCGGGTTCACGTTCGAAAAGTTCAGATTCGTGCCCGCCCACGACGTGGAGTTGCCCGGTACGATCTGGATCTTCGCGTCGTACGCCTGCGACGCCGGACGATTTCCGGCCGAGGAGAAGTACGACACACCCTTGGCGACGACTTCATCGACTGCCTGCGCAACGATGCCGTCCTGAAAGAACGGCTCAGCGAGATAGATGATGTCGTCGACGATCACGTCGGCCTTGAAGCCCGCGCGGAAGTTCGGGGCTGCCGGGTCGCCCGCCAATGCGCGAATGTTGTTTGCGAAGCCGAGCTCGCCGGTGTTCGCCGTCGCGAAGCCGAGTTTTGCCTTCGGCGCGAGGTCGTGCACGATCTGCAGCATCGCGCGGCCTTCGTCGGTGCGCGCCGGGAAGTCCTCGAGAACCACGACCGGCTCGGTATTGCCCGCGGGATTGCCCACACCCGGGAGATCACCGCTCGCGATGTCGAGCGCCGCGCTGTTCGGCGCGACGTTGGTGTCATAGCTGTCGGACATCACGCCGACGGTGATCCCGGAGCCATCCACACCCGCGGGAAGTTTGTCCACGCGGTGCTGCACGATGCCCTGGCTGTCGGTGGCGCCGACGTTGGTGACCATCGGGCTCGACGGCACGATGGCCAGCACGCCCTTGGTGCGCGCGACGCTCAGGAGCTGTTCGACCGGGACATAGGCCTCGACGAGGCCCGGGCCGTAAGACAGGTCCGATGCCACGACCTCGACGCCTTCCATCTGCTGCAGCGAGCCCAGCGTCTGCGATGCGGCTGGCGAGCCGTCGAGCGAAATGCGGACGAGGGCGCGGTTGGCGTCGTCGAACTGCACCGGTGAGGTCACCGCCACCTCCGGCTCGCCGCTCTCGGCGGCCGCGCGCGCCGAGGCGCGGGCCGCGGCCGGTGGCGCGACGAGTTGCTGCAGGCCCTCGCCGAGAATTGCCGTTTCGTCGGCCGCCAATGCCGTGGCTGGCGCGAGCGCCAGACCCAAGGCGATCGACAACCCCAGCCGCGCGAGCTTTGCCGCGCTGGCTCGTCCTTTCTGACTTTCCATGTTTCAGCTCCCCAATTGTTCGTAGGTTGGCGACCACGCAGCTGCCGAACGCGTGCTTTTCTTAGGTTCTGGGCACACGAGACAGTCGAATGTGATCGCCGATGGGCACTGAAGCTACGCCTGCGCCTGCGACGATTCAACACCGCAGCGGGCCACTTCCTGCGCAACACTGCGGTGCGCCCTGATGCGATGGAACGAAGCGTACGAGCGTTCAGCCGACGCCAACGCCGCCAGCGACTTCGCGTGGACATGCAAGCAGGCGTGCGTCGACGTCCAACCCTCGCAAGCCGACCTGGACTACACCATCAAGGCCATGAAGACCCGCAACGTGCGGACGGTCGGGGAGAGCAAGGCGTGGTGCGGAATCTTCGCCGGGATATGGGCCTACGTCGGAGTAGGCGTCACGTACTCTCAATTGGACCGCATCCAATGCCAACGTCGTCAAGGCGGACGAGGGTGTGTCCTGGCGCAAGGTGTGGGCAACAAGAGCGACAGGGCAGGCGGCATCGGCGCCATCGCGGCGAGCAACACCACTTCGTCGTCACCGACGTCAACGAGCCCACCGTGTGCTCCGTGGATGGCAACCTGGCTGGGAACACCGTCATCGAATACGCCAGTTGGAAGCAGACCCTCGCGTACATCATCGCGTATTACACGCCCGATGACTAAGGGTGCGAAGCGGGGGTACGCCACGGTCGGCAGATGACGGCCGGTGTTGGTGGAGCTGCGACCCGAGGCATGTCTCCCGTGCCAAGTGGTTGATTGCCAACGTCGGTGAATTAGTTAGCCGGTGTCATGAGCTCGGCGCCGGCGTTCGACTCACGCCCTTTCCATAACGCGCGGCCTAACAAGTTGTGCCGGTCCGCGAAAGCCAACCCGCACACCCTCGGCGGGTTTGCAACGCAGCACCCACCCTGCTACTAGTCACGGTTCTCCGCGAACCGGCGCTGTGCGACACTAGATAGTAAGGACGCATTCATGCGGCAGTTTGAGCGGGTGCCTTATGGTCCATCACGTCGAAACTGCTTTCCAGAAGTGGCACGTGGAAGTCTACGCACTGGCGCGTGCGAGGCTGCGGCGGGACCGGGCGCCCATCTCCACCGGAACGCTCGCGCATGAGCTCTACATCAACCTGAGGACGCGCGCCGCCGCATCATTCGAGAGTCGCGGTGAGTTCCTGGCCTACGTGAGCCGCGCGATCCGGTCGATCCTCGTCGACATGGCCCGAGCGCGCATCGCGCAAAAACGCGCCGCGGAATTGCTGCCGCTCACCCTCGGCGCGGAAGTGCACGACTACGCCGGCACCCCCGAAGAGCTCGTACAGCTCGACCAGGCGCTGGTGCTGCTCGAGCAGCTCGATTCCACCGCGGCGATGGTCGCAGACCTGCGGATCATTGGCGGACTCGAAGTCCCGATCATCGCCGCGGAGCTGGGAATCGGGGAGACGACGGTCAAGCGCCACTGGAAAAAGGCCAAGCAATTTCTCAAGAAGGTCCTGCGCGACGGCATGGATGCCCGCCATGAGCCAGCATGATGTGCTCGCCAAAGTGCTGGAGCTGCTGGCGCTCGGACCACAGCAGCGCGCACAGGAGCTCGCGCGCGTCGCCGACACCGATCCGGAATTCCATGCGCTGTTGCTGAGCTGGCCGGATTCGCCGGCAACCACCAGCTCGCACTCGCTGCTGCGAGCCGTGGACGGCGCCATCATGAGCCAGGCGCAGCCTGCGCCGATTCATTTCGTCCCCGGCGAGATCGTCGATGGGTATCGCCTCATACGCGAGCTCGCGCGCGGCGGGATGTCCGTGGTGTGGGTCGCGGAACGCGCGGACGGAATCGTCCAGCGACAGATCGCGCTCAAGATGCCGGACGTGCTCATTTCCGAGGTCCACCAGCGCGAGCGACTCGCGCGCGAGCGTGACGTGCTGGCGGCGCTGGCGCATCCGCACATCGCGAGACTCTACGACGCAGGCGTGACGCAGTCCGGGCAGCCGTACCTGGCGCTCGAGCTCATCGCCGACGGAATGCCGATCACCGCCTACTGCGACCAGCGCGGACTGTCGGTCCGCCAGCGGCTGCAGGTCTTCCTGCAAGTTCTGTCCGCGGTCGAGTACGCCCACGCGCACATGATCGTTCACCGCGATCTCAAGCCCTCCAACATCCTGGTGAACGCACTCGGCGAAGTGAAGCTGCTCGACTTCGGCATCGCGAAGCTGTTGACCGCGCCGCACTCGAGCAGCGGCGTTTCCGACCTGACCCAAACGGGCGGCTTCGTGATGACGCCGCGCTATGCGGCGCCGGAGCAGCTCAGCGGAAAATCGATCTCCACGGCCACGGACATCTACGTGCTCGGCCTCGTCCTGCACGAGCTGCTCACCGGACGACTGCCCAGGGCGTCCGACATGCACAGCCCGCTGTCGGTCGCTCGAGCCGTCGCCGCCGTGGTGGACGATGAGCCGGGTCGTGCGAGCCGCTCGCCCATCGACGAGACTGCGGCGGCGGCACGGGGCGGCTCGGTGCCAAAACTGCGCGCGGAGATCACCGGGGATCTCGACCGGATCCTCGCAAAGGCCCTGCGCCCGCGCCCGGAGGATCGTTATCCGTCGGTCGAGCGATACGCGGATGACATCCGGCGCTTCCTAGCCTATCTACCGGTCGCCGCGACGCCGCCCTCATTCCTCCACTCCGCGCGCCTGTTCCTGCGGCGCAATTCCGGCGTGAGCATCGCGGCGGGTGTCGGCCTGGCTACCGTGCTCGCCGTCGGAGGCGTCGCGTTCGGGCAATTCCAGGAGTCGCGGGCCAATGAGCTGCGCGCGCAGGCGGTGCGCGATTTCATCTTCGGCCTCTTGAACGATGCCGAGCCGGATGAGAACCAGCCGGAGGGCGAGGTCACCGGCAAACAAATGGTGGATGCGGCGGTGCGCCGCGCGCAGCGGGAATTTGCCTCGACTCCGAGATTGCAGGGCGAGCTGCTGGCGGAACTGGGCCGCATGTACACACGCCTCGGCGAGTCCGACACCGCCACCAGCGTCATGAGCGGCGCGTTGACCCTGCTGCAGGCCCACGCTCCGCGGGACGATCCGGCGCTCAACAAGACCCGGGCACACCTCGCGGACGCCGCGCTCGCCGCGAGCGACGTGAATGGAGCGCGCGCGCTGGCGCTCGCGGCGCAGCAGGACTGCACGCGGCCCGGCGCCGAATGCTCGAAGGCAGTGGCATATGCGAGCACCGTGCTGAGCCGCATCGCGGCCCGCGAAGGTCGCAATGACGATGCACTCATGTTGATGCAGCGCTCCGTCGCGGCCACGGTGGCGGGCTTCGGACCGCGCGATGCGGAGACGGCGCTGGCGTACACCAACCATGCGATCCTGGCGCGCAATGCCGGCCGCATCCAGGAAGCCGGCAACGAAATGAAGCAGGCTGCGATGATTGCGGATTCACTCGTCCTGCGTGCGGCTGATCGGATCATCATCGAGCGCACCTCTGCGATCCTCGACATCGATCTCGGCCATTACCCCGCGGCGCGCGAGCGGCTGAGCACGCTCATGAACCGGACCAAGGACCGCAAAGAGCGGGGTATCCAGCAACGACTCATTGCGACCGCCTTGCTACTGCAGGGGGAAGGCCCGTCCGCGCTGGCCACCGTCGAAAGTGCCATCGAGGACTCATCGGCCGCGAAGGATCAGCCAGAGGTCCTCAGGCAGCAGGTGTTGCGGGCCCGTGCGTTGTCGCTCGTCGGGCGACACCGGGATGCGCTCGCGGCCATAAACGACGTGCTCGCAACCCTGAAAGGGCGTGCCGAGCGTGGCACCACCCTGGTCGCGCTCCGGGCACGTCGCGCACATGGCGAGATCCTGGCGCGGTCGGGCGCCATGAAAGCCGCCCGTGACGAGCTGGAGCCGCTCGTGGCGGAGAGCGCGGACCTCGAGCAGACACTCGAGCTCCTGGGCTGCGTGTTGCGGGAGCTCGGACAGGTGCCCGAGGCACTGGCATTGCACCAGCGTGCGCGCGCGCTATTCGAAAAAGAATTGCCGCCGGACCATCCTTTTCTGCTCCGGAATACGCTCTATAAAGAAGCGGCACTCGTTTTGATGGCTCCGACGCCGGCAACGCGGGCGCGATTCTCTGAACGAGCGGCGCAGTTTTCCCGCCAGTTCGCGAGCACCTCGTCGTGGAAGAAGTTGATCGAGACATGCACGAGGCAGCCCGACTGTCGACTACTGCTCTGATCGTTGCTCAAACCATCAGGCGGGCGCTCGAGCGGGCGCTCGCACGGAGACGTCCATGAGATATCTGTCCAGTTCGAGCACGGCCCTCGTGGGGCTGGCGCTGCTTTTCATCGCGGCACCGGTTCCCGCCCAGTCACAAGTTCCGATTTCCGAATCGGACGTGAAATCGCTGGTGGGGCGAATTTCCCGTGGGATGGCCGGCCTCGGCATCCTCGACGTCCAGTCCAATGGTTTCGTCGCGGCCTGTGGTCCCATGGTGGAGCCGGAAGGCGTGCTCGAGATCCCGTTTTTCGTGGACGGCGCCTCGGCGAATGCCGGCGAGGTATTCGCGAACAGCCGGCCGAGGGCAGTCGGCTCTGCCTCGGTACAAGACAGCTCTCTTTTCCTGAATGGCAGCGGATCGTCGGCGCGCGACGGCAGATCGATCGAAACCTACACGTGGTCATACCGAAGGGCGCCGGATCGCACCGAAACGTTGTATTCCGGCGGCGAAGTGTCGACCAGCGTTCCCCTGCCCGGCGGAAGCGGGACGCTCTATCTACAAGTAACCGACAACCGTGGACAGGAGTCGTCATCCGTGCCGGTCCCGATCGCGAGGATGACCACGCTTTCGGCGGCCACGCCGCCACCCCCACCGCCGGTTCCGACCCCTGCGGTACCGGCGGCGCATCGCAGTATCAAAGTGATGTCGGCGCGGCAGATCGATAGGGTGCGCAGCGCGCTCGTGCTGTATCGAAGGGGAGGCATAAAGGAAATCAGGCGCATCAGCATCTGGGGCGTTCGCGGCAATCTGCTGTGCGAGCCGCCGCCGACCTGGAAATTGCTGGCCGGCCTCGATGTTCTCGGCCGGGACATCGACGTTCTCGCACGGGCTCTGGTCAGGGTGGACCCGGGCAACATCACGTACGCGACCCGGCTCTCATCCGTCGTTCGCACCAGCCCGGACATGAACGTTCCATTCGCCGCGCTCAAAGAGATGCATGGGCGGCCGCGAGAAACGCAGTTCACGAGGGGCCAGCCTCCGCCCTGAGAAATCGGCCGCCGGCCATCCGTTCGACTGTCAGCGCCTCGACGGCCACGATCCGTCGAGGCGCTTTCGTTTGCGCGCACCTGGCCTCCCGATCACGCGAAATCCGCTCTAGTAATTAAGAGCTTCCACTTTCGGTGAATCGGCAATGTCTCTACCTGTCGTTCCCTGCTGCGCATCGTTCGTCGCCGGCGCCCTGATCGCCTGCTGGTGGTGGTCGGGCTCCCACGCAGAGCCCTCCGGCGCACGACTCGCGCAAGCCGGCGCGGTTGCCGCCGCGCCGTCCCAAACTACCCGGTGCGCCGCCGTATCGACGCCCACTTTGGTCGCGGCGACGGCTCCTGATCGCGGGCGTGCCGGCCGCGTCAGCCTCGATGCGCACGACATTCCATTGAACGATGCGCTCGCCATGCTTGCGCGCCAGACCGGCGTGCGGTTCGAGATCGCGCCGGGGCTCGCTGCCGTGCGGATCTCACGTCGGCTCGTCGACGTCGAGCCCCACACCGCGCTGACGACGCTGCTCGATGGAATGGATTGGCTCGAGCTCTTCGAATCACCCGCGGGTTCGCCGGCCCGACTGTCCGCGGTCAACGTCTATCCACGCGGCGGCACGCAGGAAGCGCTGGCGGACATGGCCGAGAGCGCGGCCCGGCGAAAGACGATGCACAGCCGCTGGAATACCGCGCGCACCGAGCTTCAGGCGCTGTCGGTCGCCATCGCGGACATGGAATTCGAACACAGCCTCGAAGCACCGGACTTGGACCTGGCTGACGCCGCGGCCCCGTTGGAGGGGCCGTGGTGATGGCCGGGCGCAGGTGGGGCCGTCACAACGACGGTCTCGAAATTCTCATCAACTCTAATAAGGAAACTCTCATGAAGACTTGCACCAAATCGATGTCGCGCCGGCTCTCGCTGCTGCCCATGCTCGCAGCGCTGGCGCTCACCACCGCCGGCGTAGCCGCGCGTGCGGAAGCGCCCGCGGATCTCTCGAAGGTCGTCGGCACCTGGAACAACGTCAACGCGGCCACCGGCGGACTCGTGCGCCTCCAGCTCACGAGCGTGGCGGGCACGCTGCGCATCCAGGCATTCGGCGCGTGCACACCGACGCCCTGTGATCTGGGTGTCGTCAGTGCGCCGCCGCAGAGCCTCAGCGTGACTTCGGACGTGGCCGAAGGATTCCGCGCGACCTACAACACCGGCTTCTCCACGATCGTGATTTCCGCCCAGCGTATCTATGACGTGAACGGCGGCACCTTCCTGCGTGTCACGCGGCACACGAACTTCGCCGCGGGCGATACGCGCAAGGACTACGTGAGCACGGAGGTCTTCCGTCGCTAGCGATTCGAGCGGTCGGCGAGTTGCTGCAGAAACTCGCTGCCCGCCAGGTGCGCATCGACGACCACGGCTCGACAATTCGATTCCCTTCCTGTCAACCGACTTCCTCATCTTTATTTCGCCTGCTGGCCGGGCCCGGAGGACATGCACGAATGACACGCTAACAGCCTGTGGTTAGTCGCGATGGACACCGACGTAGGAATTCTCCGGCAGCATGTCGCCAATTAGAGGCAGACGGATTTCGCGGCGCTGCCCCTATGATCGCCGCACATGAAAACAACATTGCGATGCGCGTTACTCGCGTTTGCCGTCATCCTCGCCACACCGGCTATTGCCCAATCCCAGCGGTCGCCAAGCGTCACGATCAGCGCCAGTCCGCAGTCCACCAGTCCCGGCGGCACGAGCACGCTGACCTGGTCCAGCAATCGGGCGTCGTCCTGCTCCGCATCGGGAGCCTGGAGCGGCTCGAAGGCGCTGGCGGGAACTCAAACCACCGGCGCGTTGAATGCCAGCGCCACCTTCACGATCAGTTGTTCGAATTCCCGCGGCACGACGCAAGCGAGCACCACCGTTACGGTCACAGGCTCGGGCACGACTCCGGCACCGACCGTCACGTTGTCCGCGTCGCCGACCACCATCGCCAGCAGCAACGCCAGCACGTTGAGCTGGTCGTCCACCAACGCGACCTCGTGCACCGCGTCCGGCGGCTGGAGCGGCTCGAGGTCGGTTTCAGGACGCGAGAGCACGGGTGGAATGACCGCCAGTGCCGTCTTCACGCTGCGTTGCACGGGTGCCGGAGGCACGGCGGAGGCGAGTGCGTCCGTCACCGTCGAGGGCACGACCCCGCCGCCTCCGACGCCGACCGTCACGTTGTCCGCGTCGCCGACCGCCGTCAACAGCGGTGCGACCAGCACGTTGTCGTGGACGTCGACCAACGCAACTTCCTGTACTGCCTCGGGAGGGTGGAGCGGCACGAAGCCGGTGTCGGGCACCGCGAGCACCGGCGCATTGAGTGCGAATACCAGTTTCACTCTTCGCTGCACGGGTGCCGGCGGCGCCGCGCAGTCGACTGCATCCGTTGCGGTCACGAGCACGACGCCTGCGCCGACCGTCGCGTTGTCTGCGTCGCCAACTACTGTCAACAGCGGCAACTCCAGCACGTTGACGTGGAGTTCGACGAACGCAACTGCCTGCACGGCATCAGGAGGCTGGAGCGGCACGAAGTCGGTGTCTGGAACCGCGAGCACCGGCGGCTTGAGCGCCAACACCACGTTCACGCTGAGCTGCAGCGGTGCCGGCGGCACGGCGCAGTCGACGGCGTCCGTCGCAGTCACGAGCGCACCCGCGGTGCCGACCGTCACGCTGTCCGCCTCGCCGA
>JBIOZI010000256.1:0-24241 GCA_044871085.1 Steroidobacteraceae bacterium
ATATGTGCTCCTGCGGGGCGTTGAGCTCCCGCAGGAGCCAGCGATCGTTGTGCGGGTGGCCGGTGCCGCCGAGCGGCGCGGTCAGCGTCTCGAAGCCGTGGCGCGCGTAGAGCCGCAGGGCCTGCTCCATCTCCGAGATCGTCTCGGCGTAGCAGCGCACGAACCAGAAGCGCCGCGCGGCGTCCAGGCAGGCCTCCAGCAGCCGGCTGCCGACGCCCTGCCCGCGCGCCTCGGGAGCGAGATACATGCGCTGCAGCTCACAGGTGAGCGCGTCGGCGCCCGCGAGCGGCGCGATGCCGCCGCCGCCGACGACCTCGTCGTCGATCACGGCCACGAAGTAGATAGCGCGACGCCTGCCGTAGGTGTCGAACAGCGCGAGATCCGCCGGCTCCAGCAGGGAATCCACGCGGGCGCCGAGACCGTACTGCGCGCGCGCGTCACGGATGATGCCGAGCAGCGCCGGCACGTCGGCCCGCTCGAGCGGGCGGATCTTCACTTGGGTTTGTACCAGGTCGAACATTGCGCATCCTTTGGCTCCCGGGCGGATGCGCACAAAAAAACGCCTCCGCGAGGGAGGCTGTTTGGTCGAGAGCTTACGTCAGTTTCGTGCGCTCAGAACCCGGCCTCCGCGTGTACGGGGGCAAAGTAATAATAGCTGGAGAAGTTGTGAGGCACGGGGCGAAGGTACCGGCATTCGGGGAAGGAAGTCAATGCGTCGGCACCGCCTCGCGGCCGTCGCGGCGCGATTGCGCCAGCGTCCACGCCGCCGCCGCGAACACCAGCCCATTGGCCACCACCACGGGAATGGCGCCGATCAGCGCGCCATACACTATCCATAACGCGGCGCCGAGCATCTGCGCGGCGCGCAGCCACGCCGGGCGTTTGAAGAAATACGAGCCCACGAACACCGCCGTCGCCACCCAGCCGAGCAATTCCGTCATGGCCCGCCTCAGCCCACGGTCGCGAGGGACGCCCACTCGCGGATCAGCACGCGATCGGTGCGCGCGCGCTGCCAGTCGTCGAGCACCAGGCCGGTGGATTCGAGCAGCGAGCGGATCTCGCCGGCGCGCAGCTCGAGCACCTGGTCGAGCACGGGCACCAATACGCTGTTGGCGTTGTCGCCGAGCACGGTACTGCGGGCGATGCGCGCGAGCTGGCGGTTCTCCGACACCGCGATCGTGAAGCCATCGCCGTTGTTCACGTGCAGCATGACGTGGATGTCGGAGCTGCCGTCGCCCACGTAGATGACCCGGTCCGGCGTGATCGCGAGGCGGTTCTGCAACTCGTCGAGCACCGCGACCTTGCCGTAGCCGGCGCGCACCCGGTGGATGGAGCGTACCTCGCCCGAATGCGGATCGTAGTCGAGCTCCGTGGCGAAGATGTGCTCGGGCGGCACGATACCCTCGAGCGCCGACACCACCACTTCGCGTGGCGCCGCCGAGACCACGTAGAACGAAAACCGCTGCCCATCTACTCCGCGTTCGAGGAATTCCACGAACGAACGCAGCCCCGCCTTCAGGCGCACCTGGCGGCCGGCCTCGACCAGGTGCTCACGGCGGACGCCGCGGAATTCCGGATCGTGCCGGATGAGATAGGCGAGCTCGCCGCCCTGTTGCACCAGGTGGCTGCGCGCGAGCCCGGCCACCTTTTCCTCGAAGCTCGAGACGCCGAGCAATCTGCTGAGCTCGGAGCCGGAATCGTTGAAGCTCAGCGTCTGGTCGAAATCGGACGCGAACAGATAATGTTTGGCAGGTCCTTTTTTCACGAACTACTCCAGCAAGCGGACCCCTCGTGCGCGACTTCTCGCGTGCGCAGCAAGTTAACAGTCCAAGTGCCGCGAAAAGGTGAATCGGATCACGCGCATACCGTGAAATTTTCTGGTGCCGCGGTGAATTGCGCCGCCACTGTGCGCCACGCGCGCGATCGCGGAGCGCCTGCCGGATCGTGGTGCCGCGCAGGCCCGCTAGTTGGATGGCTTCCCGATGGCCGCCTCGGCCCGGGCCAGCATCGCCACGCCGTTGTCGATCAACTCTTTGTCCATGGGTTCCAGCGCCACTGCCGCCGCCACTTTCTGCAAGGCGGTGACGCCGGGCACGAGCACACCGCGCGCCTGCTGCCAGTAGGCCAGGGCGGCCGCGGATTTCGCGCGCGCGGCCTGCGCCGAATACAGCGCTCCGAGGCGCACCGCGTTCTGGCCGTACGCGAAGTCGATGCGCAGCGTGCCGCCGCCCGCGAGCAGGCCTTTGAGCACGGCGTCGCAGCGCACGAGCATGCCGCGCGCCTCTTGGACTCTTCCGAGCTTGAACAGCGTTTCGGCCAGCCCCGAATGCATCATGGCGCTCAGGTAGTTCGACCGCGCGTCGCTCGCATCCCGGGCACGTTCGCTGAGCACGGCCGTCGCCGGCAGGTACAAATCCAGTGCGGCCGCGAAATCCCCATGTGCGGCCAGCTGCCGGGCGAGGTTGAACTGGCCCAGCGCGAGGTCGAAGCGGTGCGTTGGATCGTCGGGCGCGAGCGCCACGAGCTGTGAGTTGGCCCACAGCGATCTGCGCAGCATGAACAGCGTGCGCTCGTAACGCGCGCTCTCGGAGAGCCGCGGGTCGGCGTGGATGGACGCGTTGTTGTAGGCGCCGCTCAACGCGGCCAGCGCGGCTTCTTTCTTCGGATTCTCGCGCAGGAAGGTCTCGCACACTTCGAGCAGCCGGTCGAGCGACGCCATCGCCTCCGGCGAACGGCCGAGCCGCGCGTAGATGTCGGCCTGCGACCAGTACGCGCTACCGAGCTGGGTCGCCCGCTCGGTGTCATCCGGGAAAAATGCCTGGAGCGACTCGCTGAGCACCACGCCCTTGCGCACCGAGACCAGCGCCTCCTCGACGCGCCCGACGGCCAGCATGAGGCTGGCCTGCTGCAGATAGGCGCGTGCGAGCTTCAGCCCGGCGCCGTGATTCGCCGGGCTCTCGGCGACCAGCGGCTCGTACAACGCGATCGAGCGCGCGTAACTGCGCAACGCGTCCTGGTAGGCGCCGATGTTGGAGCCGTGCTCGTCCCCCTGGATGTCACCCACCTTGCGGTATGCGGCGGCCAGTTCCTCCTGCAGGGCGCGATCCGCGCCTGCTCCCTTGTACAACGCGTCGAGATACTCGAGGGAGGTCTTGACCAGCCGCTCGCGTGCCCGCGTCGTGCCCGGCACCAGGGCGACCTCGTCGTGGATCTCGAACAGCAGCGTGTTGGCGAGCTTGCGCACGCTGGCGAAGTGCTGCTGCGCGATGCGCCGTTCGCGGTCGGCGCTGCGCGCCTCGCGCACGGAAAAGCCCAGCGCCGCCAGCAAGGCGACGGCCACCAGCACGCCCGCCGCCATCTCCCAGCGGCGGCGGCGCAGGAACTTGCCGAAGCGATAGCGCAGCGAGTTGCCGCGCGCCTGCACCGGCATGCCGGCGAGAAAGTTGCGCAGGTCGGTGCCGAGCTGCTCGACGCTGCCGTAGCGGCGCTGCGGGTCCTTGCGCAGCGCCATCAGCAGCACGTTGTCGAGATCGCTGTCGACTTTGCGATCGACCAGGCTCGGCCGCGCGGGCGTGGTGTCGCTCAATATGTCCGCCATGCGCTGCGCGTCGTTGGTGCGCGCGCCGTACGGGCTCCTGCCCGTCAACAGGCGATACAGCACGACGCCGAGCGAATACACGTCGCTGGCGGTGGTCACCGTGCCGCCGGCCACCTGCTCCGGGCTGGCGTAGTCGAGCGTCATCGCGCGCATCGTGGTCACGGTCTGGTCCGCGGCCGGGATTGTCGTATGGGCGGTCGTGTGGGCGGCCATGTCGGCATTGCGCTCCAGCAGCTTGGCGATGCCGAAGTCCAGTAGTTTGACCGAGCCGTCGGCGGTCACGAGGATGTTGTTGGGCTTGAGATCGCGGTGCACGATCAGGTGCTGGTGCGCGTAGCTCACCGCGGCGCACACCTGCAGGAACAGCCGAACGCGGTCGCGCACGCCGAGCGCGCGCGTTTCGCAGTACCGGTCGATCGGCAGGCCCGTGATCAACTCCATCACCACGTAGGGCGTGCCGTTGACGGTGGTGCCGCCGTCGAGCAGGCGCGCGATGTTGCGGTGATCGAGCCCGGCCAGGATCTGGCGCTCGGTCTTGAAACGCAGCTCCGTCAGCACGCTGCGCATGTCGGCGCGCATCAGCTTGATGGCGACCTCGGCGTGATACTGGTCATCGTCGCGCACGGCCTTGAACACGTCACCCATGCCGCCGCTGCCGAGCACGCCCACCACGCGATACGCACCGATGCGCTCCCCCAGCCTGTGTCCCGCGCCCGGGGACGAGGACGCGAATGCCATTGAGCGGAACTCGTGCGTCACGGTGTCGAGAAACGTGCCCGGCTGCGCGTGAGATTCGAGCAGCGATTGCACTTCGGCTTTCACCGCCTCGTCGTCGGCGGCTTCACGTGCCACGAACTCCACGCGCTCGCCCGCCGGCAGCTCGATGGCCAGCGCAAACAGTGACTTCACGCGCGCGCGCTGCTCGGACGTCACGGCGTGGCGGCGTCCTGCGCGGCGAGCTCGCGGCGCAGCCAGGCGCGCGCCATGGCCCATTCGCGCTTCACCGAAGCCGGCGAGATGCCCACCACGCGCGCGGTTTCCTCGAGCGTGAGCCCGCCGAAATAGCGCAGCTCGACGATGCGGCTCTGCGGCGCGTCGACGCCCTGCAGCTTGTTCAAGGCGGCATCGATGGCCAGCACGTCCACGCGCTCGTCGGCGAGCGCGTGCAGCGCCTGCGCCGCGTCCACCTCGATGGCGGCCTGCGTGTCGTGGATGCTCAGGCGTTTGGCGGCGTCGCCGCGGCGCTGCGCGCCGCGCTGCCGGGCGTAGTCGACCAGCACGCGCCGCATGATCTGCGCCGCCAGCGACAGGAACTGCTCGCGGTTCTGCCATTCGAACACGCGCTGTCCGGCGAGGCGGATGAACGCCTCGTTCACCAGCGCCGTGCCCTGCAGGGTGTGGTCGCCGCGCTCGCCCGCCATCTGCCGGCGCGCCAGGCGGCGGACGTCGTCGTAGACCATGGGCCACAGCGCGTCGAGCGCCGCGGCGTCGCCATCGGCCCAGCGCTGCAGCAGCCGCGTGACCTCGCCCTGTTCCGGCGCGTGCGGGTGTTGGTTTTCGTTCGAGGCGTCCACGGGCCATTGTGGCGTGCAACCCAGCCGCGTCAACGACTTGCGCGCCAGTTTCCGCAATCGGAGGGTTAAGTCACACCGCCAGGAAACTTTCGTGAGCCGGTTTTCCGCCCTTTGCCGCGTTGGGTAGGAAGCAGAAGAAGGTGAAGACCATGCGGTTTGCGATTCCGGCGGCGATTTGTTTGTTAGCCCTGGCGGGTTGCGGCGGCGGCGGAGACGGCGGCGGCACGCCCGCACCCCCTCCTCCGGTGACGCCCGCGCCTCCACCGGCCATCGGCGCGGCGGGCGGCACCGTCAGCGGAAGCACCGGCGCCAGCGTCATCGTGCCCGCCGGCGCGCTCGCGCAGGACACCACCATCCGCGTCGCCATGGACTCCACCGGCGCGCCGGCGTTGCCCACTCCTCTCACCGGCGTCGGCAACACCTACGTCATCACGCCGCACGGCGGCGAGTTCGCGCAGCCCGTGGAGGTGCGCATTCCCGCGCCCACGGTGGCATTGCTGCCCAACCAGCAGCTGAAGCTCGCCAAGGCGCAGCCCGACGGCGCATGGGAGGTGCTCGACGCCACCACGATCTCCGGCGGGCAGTTGAGCGCGAAAGTCTCGAGCTTCTCGTTCTTCCGCGCGGTGGTGATCACCTATCTAGTGCCGATAGCGCAGGCGCAGCCGCTCGCGATCACCTCCGTCAGCCTGACCTGCGATCCGAAGTGCAGCGACGTGCTCGGCCAGGTCACCGCCACGTACGCGGTCGCCACCACCGGCGGCCAGCTGCCCACGGACTGCCAGCCCAACCAGCTGTCGATCGGCTTCCAGGAAGGCCCGGGCACCTACATCGATCCGCAGCGCGTGTCGATTCCGCTCACCGGCGGTTCACTCACGAAGACCGTAAACCTGAACAACCAGTTCGCATTCATGTTCCGCATCGGCCGGATCTGCGAAGGCGGTTATCACTACGACTTCGCGCCGGAGTTCAACCGCAGCGTCACGTGGCTGAAGCCGCCGGACTTTCCGAAGCTGTCGGTGATGCAGGCGCCCGCGCAACTCGACGTGGTCGAAGGTTTGACGGCCAACCTCGACGTGGTGCTGGGCGGCGGCGCCTCCTGGTTCGGTCCGCTCGGATTCACCCAGGGCTGGAACACGCCCTCCGCCACCGAGCGCGCCATCGTCAACTGGCAGCGCAGCGACGACGGCGGCCGTTCGTGGCGTGACATCGCGCGCTCCTATCAAAATGAAGGCAACCCGCTGCCGTACGGCACCGGCCAGGCATGGCGTCCGTGGAGTGTTCGACACGGCTTCGTGCCCACGGCCGGCGACCAGGGAGCGCTGATTCGCGTGTTTGCCTGCTACACGCCGCGCGCCGACCTCGCGGCGCCTCCACCCTGCGTCACGGGCGCCGCCACGCGCATCAATGTCCTGCAGCAGAGCGGCCTGCCGGTGATCGTGACCGGCCCGCGCTCCGTGCTGGTGCGCACCGTCGAGACGGCTAACTTCTCGGCGAACGCCAGCGGCCTCCCGGCGCCCACCCTGCAGTGGCAGCGCCGGCCGGCGAACTCCACCGCAGAGTGGACCAACGTCAGCCTGGGCCTCGGCGCCACGGCCGCCAGCTACACCACGCAGCCGCTGATGCTCGACGACAATGGCACGCAGTATCGCGTGGTGGCCACCAACTCCGTGGGCAGCGCCGCGAGCGCGCCCGTGACCGCATCCGTGAGCGACCGGACGATCGCGCCGAGCATCACCACGCAGCCGGCCAACCTCAACGTGGTGACGGGCGGCGATGCCGTGTTCGCCATCGATGCCTTCGGCACCGAGGCGCTGAGCTTCCAGTGGCGCTTCAACGGCGCGGACATCGCGGGTGCGAACAGCCCCGTACTGCGCCTGACCGCCGTCAGCGGCGCGAACGCCGGCAGCTACTCGGTGAGCGTGAGCAACAGCGCCGGACAGGAAGACAGCCAAGCCGCTGCGCTGATGGTGACCACCGCCGCCGTACCGGTCACCATGCCGGGCATCGTCACGCAGCCCGCGCATCTCACCGTGAACGTGGGCAGCAGCGCCGCGTTCGCAGTGGGCGTGAGCGGCACCGGGCCGTTCGGCTTCCAGTGGCGTCGCGACGGCGCGAACATCACCGGCGCCAACAGCGCGGTATATACGCTCAACAACGTCGCGCTGCCGCACGCGGGCGCGTATTCGGTGGTGGTGAGCAACAGCGCCGGCGCCGTCGTGAGCGCCAATGCGGTGTTGGATGTGACCGCCGCCGGCGCGCCCTCGCCGCCGGGCATCACGACCCAGCCGGCATCGCTCATCCTGGCGCTGGGCGGCTCGGGCATCATGGCGGTCGGCGCCACGGGCACGGGACCGTTGAGCTACCAGTGGTACCAGGATGGAGTGGCCATCCCATACGCCACGCAGCCGGTGCTGAACTTCTTCGAAGTGGCGCCGAGCTTCGTCGCCAGCTACACCGTCACCGTGACCAACAGCGTGTCGTCGCGCACCAGCCAGCCGGCGACGTTCATGTTGTTAGGAGCGCCGGTGATCACGCAGCAGCCCGCCGCGGCCACCGCCGTCCAGGACGGCACGGCCTCCTTCACGGTGGTCGCGACCGGCTCGGCGCTGCGCTACCAGTGGTACTTGAACGGCTTTCCAATCGCCGGCGCAACCGCGGCGACGCATGTCACGCCGACGCGGGTGTTCGACAACAGTGGCGCGGTGTATCGCGTGGTGGTGTACAACGGCGCGGGCCTCGCCACCAGCCAGGCCGCCATCCTCACCGTCATACAGGTCGCGCCGCCCAGCGTTCTGCAGCACCCGGCCAGTCGCACGGTGCAGCCCGGCCAGACGGCGCCGCTGTGCGCGGCCTTCGGCGGCAGCGGCCCGTTCGACGTCCTGATGCAGCGTTGGGACGGATCCGCGTGGACGGGGGTCATGGACCAGATCGTGTTCGGCGGCAACACCGAGCTGTGCGTCGCGACCCCCGCGCTGCAGGCCGGCGACAACGGCGCGCAGTTCCGCCTCGTCGCGATGAACCTCGCGGGTGAGATCGCCACCGATCCCGCCGTCATCACGGTCCAGGTGCCCTCGGGCATCACCGGCACGACGCTCGTCAGCCGGGCGCACACCGGCGCCCCGGCCAACAACATCAGCGGCATGCCGTCGATGTCCGCGGACGGCCGGTTCGTGGCGTTCGTTTCGCAGGGCACGGACCTGTCGTTGGACGCCAACGGCTCCGGCAACGCCTACGTGCGCGACCTGACTACCGGCGGCACCAAGCTCATCAACTACAACCGGGATGGCGACGCCTCGAGCCAGGGCGTGTTGGGCCTGAGGCTTTCCGCGAACGGCCGCTTCGCCATCTTCACGTCGCGGGCGGGAGACCTGGTGGAAAACGACACCAACGACTCCCTGGACGTGTTCCGCCGCGACCTGCTCACCGGCACGAATCAGCGCGTGAGCGTGCTGCCCAACGGAGACCAGCTGCCCTTCGGCGTCGGCGGCAATGGCGACTACCAGTTGGACATCTCCGCCAACGGCAACATCGTCATGTTCCTGTGCGGGTACGACATCACCGGCGACGGCGCGGACAACGGCAACTACTTCCTGTACTACCGCGACCTGCAATCCGGCTTCACGCGCCAGATCGCGGGCAGCCTGAGTCATGGCGTCGCGTACAGCGCGCTGTCCGACAATGGCGAGGCGGTCGCGTATGCGTACGGCATTCCGCCGCCGGCAAACCAGGTCATCGAGAGCTACGACATCGAAGCGAGCTCCCATGGCCAGCTGATCGCGTTCGATCAGTCCGCGGCCCCGGTGGGACTGCGCGAGGGCATCAGCATCTCGAACGACGGCCGCTACGTGGCGTTCTCCATGGTCTCCCAGGACGTGCTCGGCACCAGCCAGAGCCAGGTACTGGTGGTCGATCGGAATGCGCCCGGTGAATTCACCGTGGCCAGCATGAGCCTCGGAGCGCCCGGCAACGGTACGAGCGCGTGGCCGGAGATTTCTGCTGACGGACGCTACGTGCTGTATTCCACGCTCGCGCCGAACCTCACCAACAACCTCGCGAACACATCGAATGCGTATCTCGTGGTGAGCGACCTCGTCGAGGGCTACACCACCGTAGCCTCGCGCCGCACGAGCGGCAGCGAAGCCAGCACCGGCAGCGGCGTGAGCCACGACCATGCGATTTCGGGCGACGGCTCCGTGCTCGCGTTCGTCGCCAACTACGACCAGATATCCAACGGCAGCTTCGGCGACCAGGTGTGGGCCGTCGGCCGGCCGCAATGAGGAACTCCATGAAAATCCCGCTCGCTTCGTTGGCCTTGCTCTCCGTGCTCTCGACCGCCGCACCGGCGCAGCAGATGGACATGGCGGCCCTGCAGAAATGGAGCTCCGCGGAGCTCATCCGCTATCACATCGTCGGCGTGTACCAGGACGCGACGCATCTCGCGAGCGACGGCGCGGGGCTCGCGGACGTCAGTGATCGGGTCGTCATCGATCTCACCTGGAAGATGTCGCAGCAGACCGTCGTCGGCACGCCGGTCATCCAGAACAGCAAGTCCACCACGGCGAATCTGCGCGACCCGACCCCCGGCTGCCTGGCGCCGACGCTGCAGGGCGAGTACGAGCACTACGAGCTGCTGTCGGTGAAGCCGGGGCTGGCCGGCGTGCTCGAATTCACCTCGCGCACCAGCTACCCGGTGGTCGAGGCCGCGTACCGATGCACCATGGCCCGCAAGCCCGTGCCGGCGAAGGTGGTGACGACGCCGGAGGACTTCTCGCTGCCCGCGGTGATGTTGTTCGGCATGCCGATACCGCCCACCGAGGCGCTCACGGTCAGCCCGGACAAGAAGTTCTTCACCGCGAAGAAGAATGGGTGGACCTGGACGATTACGCCGACCAAGACTTCCGGCAATTAATCGAACACTTCGCGCAACACGTCCGGGCGACGTACAGCGATGGCCAGCAGGAGTCTGCGTCGATGCCGCATCATCCGGCTATCTCGACGAGCGTAGTTCGCGAACCGGTGGTCTCGAAGAACACCAACTGGCGAATACCGCGCGAAACTCGCGCAGCGATTCGCGGGACAACTTCAAATTCATCCAGGCGACCCATTCTGTCGCGAGCCGGCGACGGCCCCACACGGCACGGAGGGCTGCGCCGATCGGATACGAGCGCTTGTCCTACGGAGCCGCATGCTGCATGCACCGTATCGTGACCCCTAACAACGGTACCCAAAGACCGAAGGAAGGAGAGCACGATGAAGGTTTATCAGGCACTGCTGCCGCTCACTGCGGCGATGTTGATTGCCGGCTGCGGAAGTCGCGGCACGGCGCAGAACGTGGTGGCGCAGGCCGACGGCGCCGTCGCCAAGGTGCGAGAACAGGCGGCCGTGACCGCGCCCGCCGAGCTCAAGGCGGCCGAGGGCACGCTCGCGCACATGAAGCAGAATTTCGACGACCGCAAATACAAAGTGGTCGTGGACGACGTGCCGCAGTTCAACAAGCAGTTGGACACGCTGAACGAAGCACTGGCGACCAAGCAGGTCGCGGCCGCCGCCGCCACCCAGGAATGGGCCACGCTCAACGCCGAGGTGCCGAAGTCGGTTGAAGCCATCCAGGCGCGCGTGGACAGCCTCAAGCCCGAGGCGCTGCCGAAGGACGTCACCAAGGAAGAGCTCGAGACCGCGAAGACGGAGTTCGAGACGCTGAAGGCCACGTGGGCGGAAGCCACCGCGGCGGCCAGCGCCGGCAATCCGGTTGAGGCCACTGACAAGGGCCGCATCGTGCAGGCGAAGGCGGAAGAGCTGAAGAACCAGCTCGGGATGAACGAGACGCTCGCGAGCGCCGGTTAATCAGTTAGCAGCATCTGCGGCCCGATCCGGCAGTGGCTGGATCGGGCCGCCTCGTTTTCGCCGCCGGAAACCTCAGTTCGCCCTCCAGGTGAAATTCGGGATCTCGGTGACGGGTGTGCCCACCTGAATCGTGATCTCGCGATGCGTCAGCAGCTCGATGTCACCCCAATTGCCGCTGGCCTGCGTCACGACGCCATTGTTGTCCGTGATGTAGATGACGATCGGCTTGCCCGTGAGCCCCGCCACGTTGCCGGTTTCCAGCGGCTGGCCCCAGATTCTGAAGAACTGCCCCAGCGTGAACTGCGCGGGAGCGACGGCTTCCACGTGGACCTTGCCCGAGCGATCGTGTGTGTGGAGTGGATAGAAACATTCGGTTGGGGTGTTCTCGCCCACGATTCCGATCTCGCTGGGCACCGCCAGCGCCACGCCGTCCAGGAAGATGGATAGGTGCGAATGCACGTGATAGTCATCCGGCATCGTGGGGAAGCAGTCGTACGTGCCCACCGTTTGCCCCTGCGCGCCCGTGGCAGTGTCGCCGTTGGGCCAGTGCGGAATGCCGACGCGGTGGTTGTCGTTCAGATCCACCATGGTCGGTGACAACGGCGGCAATGGCGGCGCCGTGGGCGCGGGCGTCGGCGGTGGCGGCGGTGGCGGTGGCGGTGGAGTCGGCGCAGGCGCGGGCGCCGGGGCCGGGGCCGGTGGGGGCGTGGTTGGAGGTGTGGGTACTGGCGCGGGCGTCACCGGAGTCGGCGCGGGACCCGTCACCGAGGGCGGCGCCATGGAAATGGGATCCACCACGTCCGGCGCGCTGCCGCTGCGGATACAGCCCGTGAGCGCAACTCCTGCCAGCACGGCCAGTGATTCCATCACCCGATGAGTGACGGGTCGACGCCGATGGGTGGACGCGCTCATGAAAATTACTCCCTGCAATGAATGCCTGGAGTGAAGTTCCTACAATTTCGATCGCGACAGCGCCGGATGGAGCCCGCAGCGGATGTAGGTACACCAGCCGTCAGCCGGTCAGCGGTGACGACGCGACCGGCTGAGCGGGTCGCGGTTGCCGGGTTACTGCGCGGCGCGCAGCGCGCCCGGAATTTTCGGGGCCGGCACCTTGCCGCAAATGGCCCCGTTGGGGGACCCGTCGTTGGGAATGCACGCCCACCCCTTCTCCTGATACCAGAGCGGGCCGAGCACCGGATGCGCGACGAAGTGGCCGGTGTCGAGTTGCCAGGTGAGCTCGCCCTTTTCACGCTGCCTGCCGAACGGCTCGCGCCCGCCGTCGCGGAGCACGCGTGCGCGCTTGACGCCCGTGGCGCGGCTCACCAGCACGATGACGTATTCCGTGTGGCCCGCGCGTACATCCGTGCGCCGCTCGCCTTCGGATAGATAGACGACCGCCGCCGAGACGACTTCCGAGTGGCCCTGGTATTCGATGCGCTGCGTGCCTCGCGCGCGCTCGCGGTCGATCGTCTCGCTCGTGCCGTTCAAGCCGGCCGGGCCGAAGATGCCTGCGTCCGCGATGTCGCGACGCAGGTTGTACGTGGCGTAGGCATCGGCGCGCGCGCGGCGCAGGTCCGCGAGGATCCATTGCTCAACCGTCTCGTCGGAGAGCCGGTCGCCGCTGAGGTTCTGGATGCGGCCGCGGTACGGCGCGCCGTCGAGGAAGTCTTTCGGCGGCGCCGGGCTCACGTGGACCGAGGACCAGAAGCGGTGCCAGTAAGGAGCCGGCGGACCCGCGACACCACAGGCCGAAGCGGCGAGGAGCAGCAGCAGCAGGTGAATTCGACCGACAGAGCACGGGCCACCGGATACCCGGGGCCCGTGGTCGGTCTCTCGATGGTGCGTGGTCAGCCGCTGGTGATTGCGAGCGAGCTCACAATGAAACAGATCGTGATCGATGTGAGGAACCACACCCACTTGACCTCTGAGGGAGCTTTCATCTCATTGCCTCCTTGCCGATGCGCTGCCGATGTCATTCCTCGACGTGGCAGCCGTGCGTTGCTGAAACGTACTAACTAGTACCCCTGCTCCCTTTCCGCCCCGGGGTCGAGGCGCCTCGCGGATTCTTCTCCCGCCAGCCTGCGATTGCAACCCTTAAGGCCGCGCGCGCAGTCGCGCGCCAGCGGAATGCAGCGATGTTCCCGATGAGCGGCGTCCTACATCACCACCCTAACGAGATTGATGCGACGCAGCGGCTGCGTAAGTTAAGAGTTCTGCACTCGGCCGCGGCGCCGGCCACCCGCGTTGACAGCCAAGCGGGTGGCCGTACCCTCCGCGACTCCGATTTCGCGCGACTGCACGCCACCGTAGCGTGACTTCCTAACTAATCCACCGATTCGCGGGGTTTCCGGCCCATGAGCACCGAAGAGTCCGTCCAAGGCCTGTATCGCGAGCTGCTCGACGCCTGGAATGGCAGAGACGCGCAGAGGATGGCCGGCCTGTACGCCAAGGCAGGCAGCCAAGTGGGTTTCGATGGCAGCACCGCGAATGGTCCCGCCGAAATCGAGGCACTGCTGGCGCCGATCTTCAAGGATCATCCGACGGCGCGTTTCGTCGCCAAGGTGCGCGAAGTGCGAATGTTGGGCGAAGACGCCGCCCTGCTGCGCGCCGTGGCCGGCATGATTCCACCCGGCAAGGACGACATCATGCCCGAGCGCAACGCCATCCAGACGATGGTGGCATCACACGCGCGAGACGGCCGCTGGCGAGTCGAAATGTTTCACAACACCCCGGCCCGGTTCGATGGCCGGCCGGAGCTGGCGCAGGAGCTGACGGCGGAATTGCGGGCGGTGGCGGCGGAGCCCGCGGGCGCCAACGCGCAGCCCGCCGCATGATAGCTAGGACCCCGGCGAGACCGCCGATGTACACACGCGCCCGGCGGCACCGAGCTCCGGTACCACCGAGCACACGCGGAAGGAGCTCGCCTGCGTGTCGGTACCGCGCGCGGTCGGAATCTCGGCGCTCAGGCTCGTGGGGTCGTCGCGCGTGTCCACCCGCGCGATTTCCTTCCAGCCGTCCGTGGCTTCACCCGGCACCGAGCCCGCGGCGTCGGCACGCTTTTCGGCCCGCTCCACCGTGACGAAGGCGCCCGGGATATCCGTGTTGCGCCACTCGGCGTCGAGCACCGGGCGGCCCTTGCGAAATACATTCCCGCGCCGCTTGATCGACACGTGCGCATCCGCGGGAGGAGTCGGCACGATGGGTGGCGGACGCGCCTCGAGCGGCTGGCTGCACACCTTCTCGCCGCGGATCAGGCACATCTGGTAGCGATAGACCCGGTTCGCGCGCGGCACCGTGTCCGTGTGCGGGTTCTTGATGCCGCCGTTGACGCGCGAGTCGAGCACCACCTTGCCGTCCCGCTGCAGCATCACGTTCGTATTCTTGAGATCCACACCGCCGATGTAGACCAGACCGATGTTCATCGGGCCCGTCTCGAGCCGCGTGCCGTCCGGATAGCGCGCGAGGTCGAGCTGCGGCGGCAGCAGCGGCGGAAAGGCCGTCGTCGCCAGATACGGCACCGCGAATGCGCTGCAGGCCTGGCCGTTGACGGGCTTGGCATGACAGCCCTGCACGCGGAGTCGATATTCCGTGCTGTCGCTCAGGCCCGCGATGTCCACCGCGCCTTCGCGCCCGCCGTTCGCGGAGCGGACCTGCTTCTCCTCGCCGCGATCCGCGCGCTTCCAGCGCAGTAGATAGTAGTCGTAGTCCGCGGCGGCGCGAAAATGCAGTCGCAACCCGGTTTCCAGGACTTCGTGGCCGATGATCGCGGGCGGCGGCGAGGCCGCGCCGGTGGTCGGCAACGGCGGCGTGCGCACCTGGCGCTGCCCCGAGCAGCGCCAGTCCACGTCACGGTCCACCCCGTATACCGCGCAGAGCCGCAGCCCGTGCTCCGCGTCCGGCTCGAGGAAGGTGACCAGGACGGATTTTTGCGCCGGAGAAACGCGGCTGGTCTGCGTGTGCAGCGGCACGTCCTGCCACACGTCGCCGACCCGGCGCTGTGCCGCGTACGTCTGCAGGCCGAACAGGTCCGCGTGCTTGAAGTTGATGGTGGCGACGCCCGGACCGTTGGCCGTGATGCTCGTGATCGCCGGCGCTTCAGCCGCGAAGCTGGTTGCGCTGATGGCCAGGGACAGGGCCACTACGCCGGCAGCCCCGGATGCACGCAAAAACATTGAAAATTCTCCGGACGCTTCGCTTGCCTCTTCATTCGCACTGTCGCCGACCGACAAGCTATTACAGGACGGCTGCAAAAGGCCGGCCCGCCGCAATCCGCGGTGGCCGAACTCGAGTGCTCGTTATTGTGTGTGTTCGTTTTTGAATTGAGTTCGAGGGAACCGACTATAGCGGCTTCTTCTGACAATTTGACCTGCCGGCGAATGGCGACTGGCCCGAAAGTGCGACGGGTTACCGCGGTTCCGAGCGTCGCCGGCGCGCGTTGAACCACAGGCCGACCGCGATACAACACCAGGCGACGAAGAAGCCCGACATGCTGCCGACGGCCGCGAAGAAGATCTGCTTGTCGTAACGGGCGTGGGCATACGGCAGCCACTCCGCGACGCCGACGGCCAGCGTCGCGACCAGCAGAAACCACAACGCGCCCACTCGCCTGCGCTCGCTGATCTTGTACGGGCGGATGAGGGATCTAGCCGGCTGGCGGTGCAGGTGCTGCAGCCAGAACCACAGGATCACGAGACCCACCAGCGAGCTCAGGCCGTGCAGCAGGTGAAAGATGGGCAGCCACGCCAGGCCCGGCGTCGGACCGAGCAATGCGGGAAACGCGTCGGTGACAAAAGTGCCGCGATGAGTGAAGGAGTCCCAGAGCAGGTGCGTGACGGCACCGAGGACGATGGAGATGGAGGCGCGGAAGATGAGCGACGGCGTTATCGCATCGGTGTGTGCGAAGCGCGTGTGCCAGCGGTCGCAGAGCAGCGTGATCGTCGCCTTCTCGAGGATGGCGACGTAGAACAGCCACACGAGCAGGCCCACCGGCAGGGAGAAGATGATCAGGCCCGGGAAGCTGTGCGTGAGCGGCCGGCTGACTTCGTACGAGAAGAAGTAGCCGAAGTCCGGCGCCATGCTGCCGACCATCAAAGCCGTCAGCGGCAGCGTGTGTTTACTCAGGCGATGCAGCGGCAGGACGGCGGCCGCGTGGGAAACGGTGAAGGGCATTGCATTCTCGATGGATGAGCATCGAGAGTAGCGCGAAGCGCGGAGTTTCGGGCCGCTGACTAACGACGCTGAGCGGAGATTCGCGTGTCGTCGGTGAATTCGGCGCGCAGCGCGGTGACGGCGCGCGCGTATTCGACGTGAAGAACCGCGCCGTCTGTTTGCGCACCGGACAGGCGCCCACCGCGGCCCAGGGTCTCCAGCCGTTGACAGACCTGTGCGAGCGCCGTCGCGCCGACGTTGCCGCTGCTGGATTTCAGCTCGTGCGCGGCATTGGCCAGCGCGCCTGCATCCCCGACGTCGAGTGCGTCCTGCATGCATTCGACGAGGCCGGCGGAACTGCGCAGGTATTCGTCGACGATTCTGCGCAGCAGACCCGGATTCTCGGGCGACTGCAGCTCCCGCAGTGCGTTCAGCACATTCACGTCGATGACCTCGGGCATGGGCTGCGGAAACGGTTGTACAGTGGAGACGGTCGGCGCCTGCTCGAGCAGGGAATCCAGCGCAGCGCGCAACCGGTCCAGACTGAACGGCTTGGAAAGATAGGCGTCCATACCCGCTGAAAGACACTTGTCTTCGTCGCCGTGCAGCGCATTGGCGGTCAACGCCAGGATGGGAGTGTGGCTGCGCATGTTCCGCCGCTCCCACTCGCGGAAGTGTCGCGTCGTCTCGTAACCGTCGAGCTCCGGCATGTGGCAGTCCATGAGAACCAGGTCGAAGGACTGCGCGCGCAACGCCGCGAGACCCTCGATGCCGTTCCACGCACTAACAACCTTTGCGCCGAGGCTGGTCAACATGACGCGCGCGACTTCCTGGTTGACCAGGTTGTCCTCCACCAGCAATACACTGCGCCCCGCCACCGCGGACTGCGGCGCCGCCATTTGCGGCGGCTCGATCGACACTGGAAGTTGCGCGCCCTCGCCCGCCAGCACTGTGACCAGCGTGGAATGCAGGTGCTCCTGGCGCACCGGCTTGGTCAGCCAGGCGGACACGCCCGCCTCGCGCCACACCTGCTGGTCAGACGTGGCGTTGCCGGAGCTCAGAATGACGATGGCAACCTTGCGCACGCCGACATGCGCCCGCAACCGGCTGGCGAACTCCAGCTCGTCCGTTGCCGATATCTTCAGGTCGAGCAGGATCAGATCCACTGTGTCGCTCGCCTGCTGGCGCAGAGCCTGCGCGGCCTCGGCCTCGCTCGCCACCACCCTGACTTGCATCATCCAGTGTCGAAGCTGGGCTGCGAGAATCTCGCGACGGACAGCATTGTCACCCGCCAACAGCACGCGATAGCTGGAGAGGTCGGTCATCGACACGACCTCGCGCGTGGGCTCGGCGATGGGCAATTCCAGCGTGAAGAAGAATGTCGAACCCTGGCCCGGCTCGCTGCGGACCTGCAACTGGGCCTTCATGAGTGCCAGCAGCTGCCGGCTGATGGCCAGGCCCAGCCCGGTGCCACCGAATCGACGCGTGGTGGAACCATCCTCCTGGGCAAAGGAATCAAAAATGCGAGCCTGATTCTCGGGCTTGATGCCGATGCCGGTGTCCTCGACCTCGAAATCCAGCCGCAGGAAATCGCTGCCACCCCGGCTCTGTCGCAGACGGATCGTCACGTGTCCGGACTGCGTGAACTTCACCGCATTGCTCAACAGGTTGGTCATTACCTGGCGCAGCCGGGGCCCATCGCCGCACACCGTGGTCGTCAGCTGCGGCGGAATGTCGCACAGCAGCTCGAGTCCCTTCGCCGCGGCCTGCTCGCTGAGCAGCTCGATGGTGTCTTCGACCAGGATGCGCAGGTCGAATGGCTCCACATCCAGTTCCATCTTCCCGGCTTCGATCTTGGAGAAATCCAGGATGTCGTTGATGATGACCAGCAACGACTCCGCCGACTGTTGAATCGTATGCGCAAAACGCCGCTGGCGTTCATCGAGGTTGGTCGAAGTCAACAGCTCCGTCATGCCGAGCACCCCATTCATGGGCGTGCGAATCTCGTGGCTCATGCGCGCCATGAATTCGCTCTTCGCGCGGCTGCCGGCCTCGGCGCGGTCCTTCGCCACCTGCAGCTCACCCACTGAATCGACCAGGCTGCGCGTCCGCGCCGCCACCGTTTCCTCGAGCTCTTCGCGGTGGCGACGCAGGCGCACGTCACGCTCCTGGATCTGCCCGAGCATGCCGTTGAAGCCGTCGATGAGGTCCCCGACCTCATCGTCGGTGACGCGGGTGGCACGGACGCTGAAGTCGGTGTTGACGGACACGGCCTTGGTCAGCGACGAAATCTCGCGAATCGGGTCCGACACCACTTGCTGCAGACGTCCAGCCAGCCACATGGCCACCGCGGCCGCCGGCAGCGCTGCCAGGAGCATGGCCAGCACCGCCCAGATGAACGTCTCCATGAACTCCGGCGCGGCCACCACGTAGATGTAGCCCACCGTCTCCGAACTGAATTCGATCGGCGCCATGAGATGTATGGTGGCGAGCCCCGAGAAGCGGCTGCTGACGGTGGCGTCCTCGAGTGCGGCGGCGATCCACCGCTGGTCCTCTCGCGTTTCGTATGCCGACCAACTCGGCTTGAACGCCTTTTTCGCGAATACCTGCCCCGCTTTGTCGAACATCATCGCGCCGACGACGTTCGAGTCGGTCTGCAGGCTGCCCAGCACACCGATCGCCGCTTCCTTGTCGCCGAACTCCAGCGCACCGGCGCTATTCAATGCGACGACGTTGCTCAGGGTCTCGATCTGGTCCTGAAACTCGTGGCGGAACTCGACCACCTCGAGCGCGACGCGGAATACCAACACGCACAGCAGCGCGACCGCGACGGCCGACAGCATGATCACGCGCAGCTTGGTGCGCAACGGCGCGGCCCTGAGGAAATCGCTCATCATGGCGTCGCCCCACCCGCCTTGACGATGGTAGCGAGCTGCAGTAGCTGGGCGCTCAGCTCCAGGCCGGCGCGCCGGCCGGCTTCCGGATTGATGCGGAAGCCTAACTTCTTGCCACGGGTGGCGAACTCGACGGTGCCGCCGCGCGCCGCGAATCCGGCGATGTCGCTGATCGTCAGCACCGGCTGTCCTTCCGTCGATTTCAGCAACGCCGCGAAATTGCCGAGCTCCGACCGGCTGATGAAGACGACCTGGCAGGAGGCCGAGGCCAGCTCACCGGCCGATGGCCGTGATACCTCGATGGTCTGGCCCTGCACCGCCTGGCCCTCGAGCCCGTCGATCGCCGGGCCGAAATAGTCACGGCCCACCACGCACAATCGGAACGGCGTGGATGCGCCTTTCTCACCCGCAGGCGGCCAACGAACGAACTTGCTGATCTTGTAGATCAGCGCCGCCTTGAGCTCGTATTCGGAAACGCCGGCGTGCACGGGGAGCGTCATCAGCAACGCCGCAACGAGTCCCACGGGGAAAAGGCACTTGGTTGTGGTCATCACGATGTGCGGCTTGGATCTGTTGCAGCAGACTGGCGCGATCAGAACGACCAGCGCAGCGACGCGCTCATCTTGCTTCTGATCCGGGTCGGCACGATATCGCCGAGCTCCGACACCCACTCCTGACGGGCCTCGCCAAGCAGGTTCTGCACCGTGAGCGACGCTTCGAGCGTGGCGCGCGGACGCCAGGCGGCGTGCAGGTCCGCGGTCCAGTACTCGCCGATGGCCAGCGCCGGTTGTTCTCCCACGTGGCGGATCCACACATCGAGATCCAGGTTCTTGCGCACCGCGAGTTCGCCACGCAGCGAGAACTGGTGCTCCGGATCACTGCCGACGACCGGTTGGTTGAATGGCATGCCCGCGCTCCTCAATTGCGCGTGAAGATAGGTGTAGGTCCCGGTGATGCGCAGCCAGTCCTGTGCGCGCCAGTCCATCGCGAGCTCCGCGCCGCGCGTGCGCACTTTCTGCCCGCTGCCAAACACGAACCGGTAGAGGACGCTCGTAGAGGTCGCGAGACAGGCAGGCGGCGGCGCGAGCGGATCGATGGCTTCGCCGGTGGAGTCGCAATAGAGGCCGCCCGGATTGTTGTCGCGCAGGCGCCGGTAGTCGTTCGAGAACGCACTCACATCCACGCTGACTTGCTCATTGAAGTGGCCGCGATACCCGAATTCATACGCGACCAGTCGTTCCGAGACAGTCGCCGGACTGCCGGTGACCTGGAGCTGAATGGGGATCGGAAACGGGTTCTGCGGCCCTCCCGGCGGCAAGATGGCTCCCGCGCCGAGCCCGGTGATCGTCGCGCCGCGATCGGCGTACGAAGGCGTCCTCAGGGCGGAAGTGACCGCCGCCCAGAAGTCGTCGCGCTCGTTCGCGACCCAGTTCAAGCGCGCGTTCGGCAACAGATCGACGTCATTCTCGGACAGCTCGTTGTGTTCGATCTTCGTGCCGAGCGTCAGCGCCACGTTTGGCAACAGCGTGATCTCGTCCTGCAGGAACGCGCTGAGCCGCCTGTTGGTGGGGCTGCCCGGCTCGACCTGCAAATGCGCGCCCTGCTCGATGCGGAATTGGTCGTAGCGATAGGCGACGCCGGCGATGAGATCGTTGCGTGTGCCGACCGGAACGCGATGCTGCAGCTCCAGGTCCAGGGTGTCGCGATCCTCGCCGAAGATGGAAGTATCACGGCGCGTGGCATCGAAGTAGAACTGCGCGCTGGTTTCCGAGTCCGGCGACCAGGTGCGCTGCCACTGGGTCCGGACAAAAGCTCCCGAGAAATTCTGCTCGCTGTTCGACCGGGTCGAATACGGTGGCGTCAATGCCGGTAGCTGCAGCGTGTCTCCGGATGCGCCCTTGTACGCCTCGCTGTTGACCGAAACGGTCTGGTCGGTGCCGGCATCCCAGTCGACACGCAGGCCGACCCGGAACTGGCGCCAGTCGTCGGCCGTGGCGGTATCGGTCAGATCCTGGTTGGCAGCACCGCTGCCGTACTTGGCAAAGGTGCGGTAGCCGACGCCATCACCGGCCGTACCGCCGAATCTGGCATGCGCCGAGGCCGCGGACCGCTCACCGAGGGTGGCCGAGATCACCCCGCCCTGAGTCTCCCGACTGTCGCGCGTGATGATGTTGATGACGCCGTTGACCGCATTACTGCCCCACAGCGTGCCGCCCGGGCCGCGGATGACCTCGATGCGTTCGATGTCTTCCAGCAAGGTGTCCTGCGCATCCCAGATCACGCCCGAAAACGATGGCGTGTAGAGAGTGCGCCCGTCCATCAGCACCAGTAGTTTGTTGGCGAAGCGTCCGCTGAAGCCGCGCGAGCTGATCGCCCACTTGTTGGCGTCGATCTGCGCAACCTGCAGACCCGGCGCCAGGCGCAGCGCCTCGGGAATGCTCTGTGCTCCAGTGCGGCGGATGTCGTCGCGCGTGATGACGAAGACCGCGGCCGCCGTCTGTCCCAGTGACTGCTTCTTGCGCGACGCCGATGTCAGCTCCATCGACATCAGGTCCTCGATGCTCATGTCGAGAAGACTGGTGGTCGGCGAGGTCTGCGCCCGCACGGAAGCCGCGGCGCACATCGCGACGACCCATATCAATGAGGCAGCCCGTGTGGCGCCTGTCCGCTTGTTCATTCGAATGCTCCCGCAAAAGTCAGCAAGGAGCCACTGGGACGTGCTGCCCAGCTCCCGAGACGCGCCTTTCTACTCGAATGGTTAACGGGCGGCCGGCTGCGATCTGAATCACTCGATGCCGGGGATGAGAACGCGGTGCACTTCGCGCGTGATCGACGTCACAGCTTCAGACCGCGGCAGGACGAGGCGCGGTTATGCCCGCGCCGGCGCAGTGGGCGACCACGGCAATACCCTTGGGGGTTGAGCCCGGGCGTGCCGCCGGCAGGCGCTCCCGCCGCACCCGGCGCGGAGCCACGGCGACACAGTCGACGCTGCTAGTATTGCCGGCCCACTTTCAGGATTGGAGGGCTCTTGGCGCTCGGAGCCACCGTCTACACCTTCGACATCGACCTCGCCGATGCCGATCGCGCCGTCCATGAGCAGCTGAACCTGCGCGTGGCGCAGCACCCGAGCGAGACACCGGACTATCTATTGACCCGTGTGCTCGCGTACTGCCTCGAGTTCGCCGAGGGCATCGCGTTCTCGAAGGGCCTTTCGGACCCCGATGAGCCGGCGATCAGCGTGCGCGATCTCACCGGCGCGCTGCAGGTGTGGGTGGATATCGGCCTGCCCGAGCCCGAGCGGCTGCATCGGGCCAGCAAATGCGCGCCGCGCGTGGCCGTGTACACGCACAAGGATCCGGCGCAGTGGGTGGTGAAGCTCGCGGACGCGAAGATCCACCGCGCGGAGAAGCTCGCGGTGTACGCGTTCGACCGCGCCTGGCTCGCGCAACTCGTCGCGCGACTCGAGCGTCGCATGCAATTCTCGCTGGCGCGCTCGGAGGCGGAGATCTACGTCACCATCGGTGAACATACCCTGCAGACGGTGCTGGCGCGACCGATGGGTTGAGGCGCGGCCAACGGTCGCGGCGGCCGGCACGGCCGACTGCTCGACGATGTCCATCTGGTGTTCCAGCGAGGCCTGCATGCGCTCGAGCTTCTCGAGCCCGACCTTGGCGTACTCGATAGTGAACCCGTGGACTTGAATCGTATCCGGCGGTGCACTGTCGGCCCGCGCAGCGGACATCATCAGGAGCAGGATGCTCGCCGGGAGCAGCGTTCAATCGCGTTTCATCTCCCACCTACGGGTTGAATTGGCCGGAATAGCGCATGCGCCAGCTCACGCCGTCGTCCTCGCTGCTCCAGATATCGTTGTAGGGATATTTCGCGTCGGCGCCGCCGAGCACCCAGAGCTTGTTGTCGAGGCTCAGGAAGCCGGCCGAGCGACGCGGCGAGAAGCGCGGCCCCGCCGCCACCTGCGTCCAGGTGATGCCATCGACGCTGCTCCAGACATCGTCGAGGTAGGTAATGGTCGGTGACGTGATCTTGTATCCGCCGCCGATGAACAGCCGCCCCGCGTGCGCAGTGAGCGAGAAGCTGGTGCGCGGCAGCGGCGCCACGGTGGCCGTCTCCAACTGCCAGGTGACGCCGTCCGCGCTGGACCATGCGTCCGACAGCGGTGTCGAGCTCGCCCGGCCGCCGAATAGCCACAGCCTTCCACCGAACACCGCGGCACGCGCGGCAGCCCGCGGGCCGAATGCGGCCGCGGCCGTCGCCTGGGTCCACGTCACACCGTCGCTCGAGCGCCAGACATCGGCCAGCACCGTCGTGCCGGAAACCCCGCCGATGACGAACATCTCGCCGTTGAATACCACCATCGCGTGCGCGTAGCGCTCGCCAAAAGCCGCGGCCTGCGTGGCACGCGTCCAACTACCGCCGTCCGCCGAGTGCCACACATCCGCGAACTGCGTGGTCGAGGCAGCATCGGTCGCACCGCCCGCGATCCACAGCTCGTCGTTGAACCACACCAGCCCCTTGGTATTGCGTGACGGGAAGCGCGTGCCGGCGGGTGCCGCGGTCCACTGCGCGCCGTCCGTCGAGCTCCAGGTTTCTTCACGGGAGCGCACCAGGTCGTAGCCGCCGACGATCCAGGCGCGGCCATTGCCGACGAGCGCATCCGGCGTGCTGGCATGAAAGCCGCCGGCGTGCGGCGAGTGCTCGCGCCAGGCCGAGCCGTCGCTCGTGCTCCACACGTCGTTCAAGTCGTACACCGAGAAGGTCGAGCTCATGGAGTCCGGATTCCGGAACTCTCCGCCGACCATCCAGAGCCTGCCGGCATGCACCGTCGAGCCCTGCCAGTAGCGCGCCATGAACGGCGCCTCGTGCGCTTCTTCGACCCAGTTGATGCCGTCCGCGGACGACCACACATCGTTCGTGCGGCCGTTGTTGGTATCGATCTGGCCCGCGGCCAGATAGAGACGGCCGTTCAGTGCCTGAAAGACTGCGCCCGTGCGACCGGGATACGGCGCCGAGGTCGTCTCGGTGCGCCAGGTGCGGCCATCCGCGGACGAGTAGACAGAGCTGCTGAACGCGCCATCCCAGCCGCCGACCACCCAGATGCGGCCATTCATCACCGTGGCCTGGGCACCCGAATAGAACGGCGCATTCGTGGTCTCCGCCACCCAGTT
>JBIOZI010000257.1:0-5562 GCA_044871085.1 Steroidobacteraceae bacterium
GGTCAGACCTCGTCAGGTGGGTACTAGCTATCCGGGGCGGCGAGAGGTCTGACCCCTTTTGCCCGCGAAGCGGGAAATCGAGGAATGTCCCCATTTTCTAATCCCGAGAATCCCGACCAGGCACCACTTTCCTAGTTGAGGTAGCCGTAGCCCAGTGTTTCGATCTCGGCCAGCACGCCGCCTTCGAATCTCAGCCGGCGCATGAGCTTGTTAGGCCCCAGGTTGTAGATCCAGCTCTCGACCGGCACCTCGACGAAATCCTCGCCGACGAAGAACGGCCTGCCGTAGTTCCAGATCACCGGCCGGCGAAACACGCTGCGCAACGTGAGCACCTCGGTGGGCTCGCCGCATTTCACCGCGACCTCCGAGCGGGTGGCGCCCTCGGTCACGATCTTCGATCCGCAGCGAAAAGCCGCCAACGCCGGCGAGGAAGCCAGCAGGGCCGTGGCGACGAGCAGGGCGAGGCGTGGCATGGTGAGGAGGAAAATATGCCTTTGGGGCTTAACGCACAATGAACACCGTCGGGCGCCGACAGAACCTTTTTGCCAGAACACCGTACTTATGATCATGGGAACTTCATGGCGATGGAGCGCGGCAGGCCTGTTCCTGGCGCTTGCCTGCGGTTCCCGGGTCCCGGCGGCGGATTTCGCGCTGTCCGAGGCCGAATCCCACCGCGTCGCGCAGCGCGAAGTGGTGATCCGCGCCAGTCTCGACGCCAACCAACGCCGCGGCACCGTCCGCGCCGCCATGCTCATCGACGCGCCGCCCGCGGTGGTCTTCCAGCTCATGACCAGCTGTCCGGACGCCCTGAAATATGTACCTCACCTGCGCCTGTGCCGCGTTCAGCAGCGCGCCGCGGACGGCAGCTGGCAGCTGGTGGAGCACGAGATCGATTTCGGCTGGTACTCGCCGCGCATCCAGTACGTCTTTCGCGCCGATTTCGTGGCGGACCGCAGCATCACCTTTCGCCAGGACCACGGCGACTTCAAGGCCAACGAGGGGGTCTGGGAATTCGAGCCGGCCGGTATCGACGGGCACGGCGAGCGCACGCTGCTGCGGTATCGCGTGTTCATCGACCCGCCGGGATACGTGCCCAACTGGCTGGCCCGCTCGACCTTCAAACGCGAGCTGCCGCAGATGCTGGCCGAGCTGCGCCGTCGTTGTGAGGCCGAACAACGTCTGCGCGCCCAGGCGGACGTCGGCCGATGAACATCTTTCCTTAAGCCCTCTCTCCATTGACTGATTGCGCATTGCATCGAGGGCCGGGCAAGATGCCCGCCCCTCATGAGCGCCGCCATCGATCGACGGTTCGAAAAGACACTCGCGGCGCTGATCAACAGCGGCGAGCCCGCCATCATTCAAGGCGGGCGCAAGGGCGTCGAGAAAGAGTCCCTGCGTGTCACGCCGGACGGACACATCGCGCAGACGCCGCATCCGCGGGCGCTCGGCAGCGCGCTCACCAACGACAACATCACCACCGACTATTCCGAGGCGCTCATCGAGCTCGTCTCGCCGACGTTTCGCACCAGCTGGGAGCTGATCCAGTACTTGCTCGACCTGCACCAGTTCGTCTATCAACACCTGGACGACGAGCTGCTGTGGGCCACGTCGATGCCCGCGGTGGTCGGCAGCGATGCCGACATCCCGATTGCGCAATTCGGCACGTCGAACATCGGCCGCATGAAGACCGTCTACCGCAACGGCCTCGGGGTGCGCTACGGGCGCATCATGCAGGCCATCTCCGGCGTGCACTTCAACTACTCGTTCCCCGAGAAGATGTGGGACGCGTGGGCGGACGTGGTGCAGTCGCGCGAGCGCGGGCAGTCGTTCGTCTCGGACCGCTATTTCCACCTGCTGCGCAACTACCGCCGGCACGGCTGGCTGGTGCTCTACCTGTTCGGCGTGTCGCCCGTGGTGTGCAACTCCTTCCTGCGCGGGCGCAACGTGACGCTGCCGCGGCTCTCGAAGGACACTTCGTACGAGCCGTACGCCACCTCGCTGCGCATGAGCGATCTCGGCTACCGCAACCGCAACCAGTCCGGCCTGTCGGTGTCGGTGAACAGCCTCGATGAATACGTGCGCGACCTGTCGCGCGCCATCACCACGCCGCACGCGCCGTACGAGAAGTTAGGCGTGGAGGTCGACGGGGAATGGCGGCAGCTCAACGCCAACATGCTGCAGATCGAGAACGAGTACTACAGCTTCATCCGCCCGAAACGCGTGGCGCGCTCGGGCGAGCGCCCGACCAAGGCGCTGCGCCGCGCGGGAGTCGAGTACGTCGAAGTGCGCGCGCTCGACGTCAGCGCGTTCGACCCGGTGGGGGTCAACCAGAACAAGCTGCGCTTCCTCGAAGTGTTCCTGGCGCTGTGCCTCATGAAGGATTCACCGCTCATCGATGCCTCCGAGCAGGAAGTGCTCGACGCGAACCACGTCACCGTCGCGCGGCGCGGACGCGAGCCCGGTCTCATGCTCAAGCGCGAGGGCCGCGATGTCCCGATGCACGCCTGGGCGCGCGAGCTGGTCGACTCCATGCAGGGCATCGCGGAAGTGCTCGACCGCGGCGACGCCGCGAAGCCGTACTCCGCGGCGCTTGCCGTGCAGGCGGCGAAGGTCACGGACGTTTCGCTCACGCCGTCGGCGCGCATGCTCGGGGAGCTCGAGAGCACCGGTGAATCGTTCTTCGACCTGGCGCTGCGCATGTCACGCCAGCACAAGGAGTACTTCCTGGCGCTGTATCCGCCCAACGTGGAGCGCCTGGGCGAGTTCAAGGCACTGGCCGAAGAGTCCCTTAAGGCACAGGCCGCGGTGGAATCCGCCGACAAATTGAGCTTTCGACAGTATTTGGCGGAATACCTGGCCGGCTAAAAACTGTGACGCAGTTCTTACTCTTGACATATCCGTAAAAGATTGCTTTCGAAGGCTATTTTTTAGGAAATCGCGTACTAGAATCCCCGACCTAGAAGACCTCAAGGTCCAATCGGTTCAGGGCTCCAAAATGAAAAACAAGAATCAGGCCGGGCAGAATCTGCTCGAGTCGACGGCAAAAGCAGCAAATGAAGATGGCTTTTCTGCCGTGGTTTCACGCGATGGCGCACCTACTGCACGCACACCGGCATGGAGCCCGTATGAAGTGTGGCGTACGCGCGTGAAGGCTTCCGACCCGCTGCGGCCTCCGGTACGCCGGCCGTAAGGCGTCCGCCCCCGTCGGCGGCTTGCGCCGCGACTGCCGAACACATACAAAGCAGTATCTGACAGGGAAACCCTCCCAAGGGTTGGGACGAAGGGTTAGGACGAATGGCGCCCGCGAAAAACTCGGCGGCAAACAGCTCGGACGCGGCGCGTCTGCTGGCGGGTGGTTTTCGTTTCCTGCGATTTCCAGAACCCCTCGAAAGCGAATTCCGCTCTGAGCATCGCAGCCGCCTGCGCGTGTGGAATCGGCTCGCGATCTACATGTCCACCTGCACGGTGCTCGGGTTCGCGATTCTCGATCACCTGGTGCTCTCGACCGAGCACACCGAAGTATCGAACTTCGTTCGCCTCGGCATGCACGTGCCGGCGGTCATCCTCATGCTCATCTTCACGACGAAGCGGTTCTACGACCGCTGGTACGAGGTGGGCGTCACCTTCGTCGCGCCGCTGTTCGGCGTGGGCACGGTCATCATGGCCGCATTCTCGCCGCCCACGGAAGTGCCGCTGGTCGGCGCACGGCTGCTGCTGGCGTCGTTCTTCTTCTATTTCATGATCGGGCTGCGCTTCAAGGCGGCGGCCAGCGCCAACACCATCGTATTCGCGGCGCTCGTCCTCGCGTCGTTCACGACACCGATGCCGAGCGCCACGGCGGCCTATCTCATGTTCCTGATGTTCTGCGCGAACCTCATCGGCTTCGCGGCTTCCTATCAGCTCGAGCATGCGAACCGCACCGCCTTCCTCGAGCATCGCCGGCTCACGGAGGTGGCGACGCACGACGGCCTCACGACGCTGCTCAACCGCGCGGCGTTCGAGGACCAGATCCGCCGCGTCTGGCAGCAGGCACAGCGCGACCGGCAGACGCTGGCGGTCATCATGATCGACATCGACTACTTCAAGGCCTACAACGACCACTATGGGCACATCGCCGGCGACGACTGCCTGCGGCGCGTGTCGAGCGCGCTGCGCGACGCGGCGCGCCGCCGCCCGCTGGACTTCGAGGCGCGTTACGGCGGCGAGGAGCTGGTCGCGGTGCTGTACGGCGCCGACCAGTCGTACGGCGAGAGCATTTCGCGCAGCCTGCTGGCCGCGGTGCGCGAGCTGCGCATCCCGCACGCGAGCTCGCAGGCCCAGCCCTATGTCACGGTGAGCGTGGGCGTCGTGGCCGTGGATGCCTATCGCATGGCGACCCACGATGCCGCCGTCGCCATGGCCGACGAGGCGCTGTACGCGGCCAAGAACCAGGGTCGCGATCGCTACGTGGCGATGGAGCCGGTCATGGTGACGCGCGCGGACCCGGGCGATACCACGGTGTTGCCGCTGCGCGAAGTCTCGGCGAGCTAACTAGCGGTAGATCGCGATCTCGCGCCGTCCCTTCGACGTCGCCACGCCGCGGAACATCCCCTGGCTGTTGAACTCGAGCACGATCTCGCCCTGCGCATCGATGGCGATGACGCCGCCGTCGCCGCCGAGCTTCTTCATCTTGCCGTTGAGCACGTTGTCGACGGCCTTCTCCAGCGGGATCTTCAGGTATTCCTTCTGCGCGCAGATGTCGTGTGCGACCACGGTGCGGATGAAGTATTCGCCGTAACCCGTGGCGGATACCGCGCAGCTCTCGTTGTTGGCGTAGGTGCCGGCGCCGATGATGGGCGAATCGCCGACGCGGCCCCAGCGCTTGCCGGTCATGCCGCCGGTGGAAGTCGCCGCCGCGAGATTGCCCTGCAGGTCGAGCGCCACCGCGCCGACGGTGCCGAATGCCTGCAGCTCGTTTTCCCTCGTCAACGCACCACGCAGGCTGCGCTCCAGCTGCTGCCGCCGCGCGGGCGTGCGGAAATATTCGTTGGGCACCAGCTCGACGCCCTGGGTCCTGGCGAATTCCTCGGCGCCCGCGCCCACCAGCATCACGTGTGGTGACTTGTCCATCACCAGGCGGGCGAGCTCGATCGGATTCTTCACGTGCTGCAGGCCGGTGACCGCGCCCGCGCCCAATGTCCTGCCGTCCATGACCGAGGCATCGAGCTCGGCCACGCCGTCGCGGTTCAGGACAGCGCCGCGTCCTGCGTTGAACAGCGGGTTGTCTTCCAGGACAAGAACGGCCGCGATCACCGCGTCGAGGCTCGAGCCCTTGCGTTCCAGAATCGCGTAGCCGGCGTTCAATGCGGCCTCGAGTCCGGCGCGATATTCCTGCTCCCGTTCGGGAGTCATGTCGGCGCGCGGCAATGTGCCGGCGCCGCCGTGGATTGCCAGCGCAAACATGTTTCCTCCGGAATACTTTGTGACGTCGGCGCGCGCGATCGAGGTGCACGAGAGCGCTGCCAGCACCGCGATGGAAATTCGTATCGTGGAAATTCCGGCCATTTCCGCTGCTCCTGCGGC
>JBIOZI010000258.1:0-12484 GCA_044871085.1 Steroidobacteraceae bacterium
TCGTCGCGCCGGGCCTGTACCGGCGCGAGAAGCGCTTCGCCGTGCCGCTGCTGTTGTCGGCGGTGCTGCTGTTCTACGTCGGCGCGGTCTTCGCCTACTTCGCCGTGTTCCCGGTGATGTTCGAGTACCTCACCGCCACCGCGCCGGCGGGCGTGAAGATGATGACCGACATGGCGAACTACCTCGACTTCATCATCACGATGTTCTTCGCCTTCGGCATCGCGTTCGAGGTGCCCGTGGCCGTGGTGCTGCTGGTCATCACGGGCGTGGTGCGCGTCGAGAAACTGGCCGCGAACCGCGGCTACGTGCTCATCGGCATCTTCGTGGTCGCGGCGTTCCTGACGCCGCCCGATGCCGTCTCCCAGTGCATCATGGCCGTGCCCATGTACCTGCTCTACGAGGGCGGGCTCATCATGGCGCGCCTCATGCACAAGATGCGCCGCGAGGCGCGTGACGCCGAGTCCGAAGAGGCAGAGGCCTAGCCCCGAGGCCGGGGCCCGTCCCGAAAGTCCTCTCGCCTTGCTGGCGCCCGTCCCGTTGGGTCAGACTGCGCGGCAACGCGGCGCCACAGCGCCCACAAAAATTCGGGGCACAAAAACGATGTCTGATCCGACCACGATGACCCCCGGGTCGTCCGCGCAGGGCAAGCAGTTCTTCGGCCATCCGCGCGGACTCGTCACCTGCTTCATGGTGGAGTTCTTCGAACGCTTCACCTACTACGGCATGCGTTCGATGCTGGTGCTCTTCCTCAGCGCCGCAACTCTTGCTGCCAACCCCGGGTTCGGAGTCGATGGCGCGACGGCGGGCGCGGTGTACGGCCTGTTCACGGGCGGTGCCTATCTGCTCGCCATCCCGGGCGGCTGGGTCGCCGATCGCCTCATCGGGCAGCGCAAGGCAATCTTCATCGGCGGCCTGTTCATCGCGGCCGGCAATTTCATCCTCGCGATCCCGGCGACCCAGCCGGTGTTCTATGCGGGCGTGTTCGTCATGGTGCTCGGCATCGGGTTGTTGAAGCCCAATGTGTCCTCGGTGGTCGGCGCGCTGTACGAAGGTCAGTCCGGCGCGCGGCGCGACGCCGGCTTCTCCATCTTCTACATGGGCATCAATCTCGGGGCGATGGTCGGTCCGATCGTCGCGGCCGGCATCCTCGGCGAGAAGATCAATTGGCGACTCGGCTTCGCGGCCTGCGGCGTCGCGACGCTGCTCGGTACGCTCTACTTCCTGTTTTCGCAGCGCTACCTCGGGGAGGCCGGACTGCCGCCGAAAGACATCCCGCCCGCCGAACGCAAGCGCACCTGGTCGATACTCGTTGCGATCGCCGTGGCCGCTGCCGTTCTGGCCGTCGTGCTGTTCGCGCGGGAGCATCCACCGAGCGAAACGCAGCTTGCTTACGGCCTTTTCGCCGGGCAGGTCGCGCTCGCCGTGGCGTTCTTCGGCTACGTCCTGTTCTTCGGCGGGCTCGACGTCGCGGCGCGCAAGCGCATCGGGGTCATCATCGTGTTCTTTTTCTGCGCGGTGCTGTTCTGGGGCGGCTTCGAGCAGCAGGGCACGACGTTCAACACCTTCGCCTTCGATTACACGGACCGTTCGCTGCTCGGCAGCTGGTTCGAGGACGGACAACATCCGGCCACTTGGTACCAGTCCATCAACCCGTGGTTCATCATTCTCTTCGCGCCGGTATTCGCCTGGTTCTGGGTGTGGCTCGGGGCGCGCAACCTGGACCCTTCGGCGCCGACCAAGATGGGAGTCGGCCTGCTGTTCCTGGGAGTCGGCTTCCTGGTGATGATGTTCGCCGCGCGGTTCGTGGTTTCCACCGGCGGCAAGGTCGGCCCGGTCTGGCTGATCCTCGCCTATCTATTCCATACGTTCGGCGAGCTGTGCCTGTCGCCGGTCGGCCTGTCGAACGTCACCAAGCTCGCGCCGCCGAAATTCGTGAGCCGCATGATGGGCACGTGGTTCCTCGGCACCGCGATCGGCAACACGATCGCCGGTCTCGTAGGCGGCCAGTTCGCCGAGGCCAAGGCCGACCAGATGCCGCAGATCTTCACCGTCATGACGCTCATCGGCGCGGGTACCGGTGTGCTCATCCTGCTCATATCGCGGCCCCTGCGCGCCTGGATCGGAGACAAGAAATGAGCCGTTCTATCTACTTGCGCGGCACAGTGGCACTGACGGCGGCCGGCCTGCTCGCTGCCTGCGGCGGTCCGGGCAACAAGCCGCCGCCGAAGCTCGACGCCGTCGCGTTCGTGAACGACGTGAACGCGCAGCTGGTCGACGTCATCCACGAAGGCAGCTCCGCGGGCTTCGTCCAGTCCACGTACATTACGCCGGACACCGAATACCTGAGCGCGCGCGCGCTCGACCGCACGCTCGAGTTCTACGGCCGCAAGGCCGCCGAGGCGAAGGCGTTCAAGGGCGAGAAGCTGGCGCCGGAAACGGCGCGCGCCATCGAGCTGCTGAAGTTTGGCGTCAGCGCGCCGGCGCCGGCCGATGCGGCCAAGCGCCGCGAGCTGTCGGAGATCTCGACCAGCCTCGAATCGATGTACGGCGAGGCGAAATACTGCCCGCAGTCCAAGTCGCTGCTGTCGGTGGAGAAGGCGGACAAGGGCTGCCTGAACCTCGACCAGTTGAGCGACGTCATCGCGACCAGCCGCAACTTCGATGAGCTGACCGAAGCCTGGGTGGGCTGGCATGCGGCCGCGCGGCCGATGCGCGCCAAGTACCAGCGCTTCGTCGAGCTCGCAAACGAAGGCGCGCGCGAGCTCGGCTACGACAACCTCGGGGTGTTGTGGCAGTCGAAGTACGACATGCCGGCCGCCGACTTCGAGAAGGAGGCCGCGCGCCTCTACGATCAGGTGAAGCCGCTGTACAGCAGCCTGCACTGTTACGCACGCAAACGGCTGGCGCAGAAGTACGGCAAGGACAAGGTGCCGGACGGCAAGCCGATCCCGGCGCAGTTGTTCGGCAACATGTGGGCGCAGCAGTGGAACCGCGTCTACGACGACCTGCTCAAGCCCTACCCCGGCGCCAGCATCGAATCGTCCGACCGCGCGCTCAAGGCCCAGGGCTGGGATGCGGTGAAGATCACCAAGTCCGCCGAGAGTTTCTACACCTCGATCGGCTTCCCGGCGCTGCCGCAGAAATTCTGGGATCGCTCGATGTTCGTCCGGCCGCGCGACCGTGAAGTAGTTTGCCACGCCAGCGCCTGGGACATGGACGACACGGACGACGTGCGCATCAAGATGTGCATCCAGCCGCTCGAGGAGGACCTGTTCACGGTCTACCACGAGCTCGGCCACGTCTATTACTACATCTGGTACAAGGACCAGCCGCCGCTGTTCCAGGACGGAGCGCACGACGGCTTCCACGAGGCGATCGGCGACGCGGTGAACCTGTCGGTCACGCCGGAGTACCTGCATCGCATCGGGCTCGTGAGCGCGGTCAAGCCGTCGAACGAGGCCGTCATCAACCAGCAGATGAAGATGGCGCTCGACAAGGTGGCGTTCCTGCCGTTCGGCAAGCTCATCGACGAATGGCGCTGGCGCGTGTTCGACGGACGCATCAAGCCGGCCGACTACAACAAGGGCTGGTGGGAGCTGCGCGAGAAATACCAGGGCGTGAGCGCGCCGGTGGCGCGCAGCGAGGAGGACTTCGACCCGGGCGCGAAGTACCACATCCCGGGCAACACCTCGTACACGCGCTACTTCCTGTCGTTCATCCTGCAGTTCCAGTTCCACAAGGCACTGTGCGACGCGTCGGGCTTCAAGGGCCCGCTGCACGAGTGCTCCATCTTCGGCAGCAAGGAAGCCGGTGCGAAGTACGCCGCGATGCTCAAGGCCGGCGCGAGCCAGCCATGGCCGGACACGCTGGAGAAGCTCACCGGCACGCGGCAGATGGATGCCTCGGCGATCATCGACTACTTCAAGCCGCTCGAAGGCTGGCTGGCGGAGCAGAACCAGGGCCAGTCCTGCGGCTGGGGAGAGTAGCTGCATGAACGCACGACCGGACGCGACCGCGCCGCAGCTCACCGCGCGCGCCATCATCCTCTCGGTGGTGCTGGCGGTGGTGCTGGCCGCCGCCAACACCTACCTCGGCCTGTTCGCCGGCATGACCATCGCGTCGGCGATTCCCGCCGCCGTGGTCTCGATGGCCGTGCTGCGCGCCCTCGGCGGCGGCGGCATCCTCGAGAACAACATCGTGCAGACCGGCGCCTCCGCGGGCACGTCGATCGCCTCGGGCGTCATCTTCACGGTGCCCGCGCTGGTGCTCATGGGCTACTGGCCGGACTTCAAGTACTGGTGGGTGCTCGCCATCGCCGGACTCGGCGGGTTGTTAGGCGTGCTGTTCTCCGTGCCGCTGCGCCGCTCGCTCATCGTCGACCAGCAGATGACCTTCCCCGAGGGCAAGGCCGCGGCCGAGGTGCTCAAGGCCGGCGAAAACCCCTCCGAGGGCATCAAGGTGCTCGGGCTCGCCTCGCTCGGCGGCGCCATCGGCAAGCTGTTCACGGCCAGCGGTCTCAAGATCATCCCCGACAGCTCGCTCGCGAGCGGCTTCATCGGCAAGTACCTGGGCTACATGGGCACGAATCTCTCGCCCGCGCTGCTCGGAGTGGGTTACATCGTCGGGCTCAACATCGGCGCCGTGGTCGTATCCGGTAGTTTGTTGTCGTTCAACATCGCGATTCCCATCTACCACGCCTACTTCCTGGCCGACAACCCGGAGCTCGCGGCGCGCATCGCCGGCGCCTGCGCCGGTTTGTCCGGCGCGGATTGCGCCGAGGTGTCGGCGCAGATGCTGCGCGGCGCGCAGATCCGCTATCTCGGCGTGGGTGCGATGCTGGTCGGCGGCCTGTGGGCCCTGATCACCCTGCGCGGCTCGATCGTCTCGGGCGTCAAGAGCGGCCTCGCGGCCGCGCGCGCCGGCAGCAGCGCGCTCATCGCGCACACCGACCGCGACCTGCCGATGAAATGGGTGTTGATCGGCGTCGTGCTCTTCACGCTGCCCCTGGCGGTCCTCTACTACAACATCGTCGGCAACCTAGGCGTGGGCCTGGCGATGTCGGTCATCATGGTGGTCGCCGGGTTCCTGTTCTGCTCGGTGTCGGCGTACATGGCCGGCCTCGTGGGGTCGTCCAACAACCCGGTGTCGGGCATCACCATCGCCACCATACTGTTCGCGGCGCTGGTGCTCGTCGCGTTCCTCGGCAAGCAGTCGACCATCGGTCCCGTGGCCGCGGTGATGATCGGCGCGGTGGTGTGCTGCGCGGCATGCATCGCGGGCGACAACCTCCAGGACCTCAAGGCCGGCTACATCGTGGGCGCGACGCCGTGGCGCCAACAGGTGATGCTCGCCATCGGCGCGGTATCGTGCGCCGCGGTGATGGCGCCGACGCTCAACGTGCTCATGGAAGGCTATGGCATCGGCCCGCGCACGCCGGAGCATCCGCATTCGCTCGAGGCCGCCCAGGCCAATCTCATGGCCTCGGTGGCCAACGGCATCTTCGGCCATGGCGCGCTGCCGTGGAACATGATCGCGATCGGCGCCGCCATCGGCGTGGCCGTCATCGTGTTCGATTCCATCCTCAAGGCGAAGAAGGCGCCGTTCCGCGTGCCGGTGCTGGCCGCGGCCATCGGAATCTATCTACCGCTCGAGACCATGGTGCCGATCTTCCTCGGCGGCCTGCTCAACTACCTCGTCACGCGCAGCTTCGGCAAGGGGCTGTCGGAGGAGGAGACGGAGCGTCGCAATCGCAAGGGCATGCTGTTCGCCGCCGGGCTCATCACCGGCGAGGCGCTCATGGGCATCGTGATCGGCTTCATCATCTACTACGCGAACCGTGGCGTGGAGAACCCGACGCCCGACGTGCTCGCGCTGCCGCAGGGCTTGCAGCTCCATGGTGGGCTCGGCGAATGGGTAGGACTCGCGCTGCTCGGCATGGTCGGCGTGTGGCTGTACCGCGTGGGCTCGAAGAAGGCGGCCCACTGATCACCGGGAGGGCGCCGTACAATGGCGCCCTCCATGACCGGCTCCTCGCGCCGCGCGAAGCTCATCCTCTGCTTCGCCGCGGTCTATCTCATCTGGGGTTCGACCTACCTCGTCGCGAGCATCGGCGTGCACGTGCTGCCGCCGCTGCTGTTCGGCGGCATCCGCTTCATCGCCGCGGGCCTGTTGTTGGGCGCAATGGCGCTCGCGCTGGGGCGCAGGTTCCATCTCGACGCCACCGAGTGGCGTCACCTCATCATCGTCGCGGTCGGCAGCGTGCTGCTGCCGAACGGCTCCACGAACTGGGCCATGCAGTACGTGGCCTCCAACCAGACCGCGATCCTCAACACCTCGGCGGCGCTGTGGATCGCGCTGCTGGCCACGCGCGGCGCGCGCGCGCATGCGCTCGACCGCCGCACGCTGCTGGGTCTCGTCATCGGCTTCGCGGGCGCGGCGCTCATCGTCTGGCCGCGCGGCACGGTGGTGACCCATCACTTCGGCATGGAGCTGCTGATCCTGCTCGCGGTGCTGGTGTGGTCGGCGACCACGGTCTACATCCGCAACGTGCACTCGAAGCTCGACCTGCTGGCGTTCTCGGCCATGCAGATGTTGTTGGGCGGCGTGATGATGACGGTGGCCGGCCTGGCGTTCGGGGAGGCGTCCGCGTGGCACTGGTCGCGGCCCGGCCTGGTCGCGATGGCCTATCTCACGGTCGCGAGCTCGTGTATCGCCTACACGGCATTCTCGTGGCTGGCGAAGAACACGACGCCGGCGGTCGTCGGCACCTACAGCTACGTGAACCCGGCCATCGCGGCGCTGCTCGGCTGGTGGTTCCTCGACGAGTCGCTGAATGCCAATCAGCTCACCGGCATGGCCATCATGTTCGCGGGTGTGGCGCTCGTGAGCTGGCCGCAGAAGAACGTCGTCCGGCTGGATGAGGACCAGCAGAAGGATCCCTCGACGGCGGGCTGACCAGGGGCGCGGCGCTCGACCCCGGGAAACCCCTTCCCGGTACCCAAGAGGTACCCGCGAGCCCGCGCGTGCATCCGCGGCGGCGCAACCGGCGTATCGACTGTCATGCGCGCGTACTTCCTCGCCGGCTGCCTGTTCCTGCTCGCCTCCCTCGCCGTCGCGGCCGACGGCTCGTTCACCGGCTACGCGCGCAGCCTCGAAAACGGCGCGCTGCTCTATGTGGAAACGCACCTGGTGTCGCGCGACGACGCGGGCGTGGAGCGGCGCCTGGTGCTGTACCGCTGCGGGCAGGGCGTCGCGCCCTTCGCGCGCAAGGAGATCGAGTACGACGCCGACCGCAACGCGCCGGCGTTCAGATTCGCGGACGCGCGCAGCGGATTCATCGAAGGCCTGGCGCGCGAGCCCGCGGGCTGGCGCGTATTCACACGCGGGCCGACGGATGTCACCACGCGCTCGGCCGTGCTCGAGGCCGGCGCGCCGTTCGTCGCCGACGCGGGCTTCGATGAGTTCGTGCGCGGCCACTGGGACGCGCTGGCGCGCGGCACGTCGCTCCAGGTGCCGTTCCTCGTGCCGAGCCGCCTGAGCACGCTGCCCTTCCGGGTGCGCAAGCTGCGCGAGGAGCCCATCGCGGGCGAGGCGGCCACCGTGTTCCGGCTGTCGCTCGCCGGACCGCTGGGCTGGTTCCTGCCGGACATCGACGTGAGTTACCGCAACCGCGACCGCAGACTGGCGCGTTACCGCGGCCTGACCAACATTCGCGACGGAGCCGGCGCCTTGCTCGAGGCGCAGATCGAATTCCCAGATGCGGGACGCGGGCCGCTGCCCGCGGAAGCGGAGCTGCGCGTCCTGCGCACGGCGCCGCTGATCGCGAGCTGCGCCGGCGCCGGCGCCGGCGTCGGGTGATCCAACTACTTCCTGGCGCGGATGACTTCGACGCGGCCCCGCGAGCCGATGAACCACGAGCCTATCCAGCTCACGACGCTCACCACCAGCGCGCCGCCGAGCGCGGACCAGAAGCCGCCCGGAATCAGGAAGCCGGGCAGCATCAGCGCCACCAGCCCCAACATGCCCGCGTTGATCACCAGCAGGAACAGACCCAGCGTGAACAGCAGCGCCGGCAATGCCAGCAACAGCACGACCGGACGCACCACGGCGTTGACCACGCCTAACAACAGCCCGGCGTAGATCAGCGTGCTGGCCTTGTTGATGATGATGGAGCCTTCGAAGATCTCGGTGGCGGCCCACAGGCCCAGTGCGGCAATGAGTGCGCGCAGTATGAAACCGGCCATGTCAGTACCTTTGCGATGAGGTTGGCTGATCCAGGCCCTTCTCGAGGAACACCTTGAGACGGGTCAACGCCAGCTCCCAGTAGCGGCGCTTGTTCAAATAGTACGTCACCCAGCTCTGCGCCGCCGGCACTCCCGAGGTCAGGAGCCGCAGGATCGTGCCGTCGGGCTGCATGCGCTCGAACAGGAAATCCTCGACGATCACCGCGTCGGAGGTGGGCATGCCCGGCGTCGGCAGCAGGATGAGGCGCATTCGCTGCGCCGTGACCAGCACGTCGATGTGCGCGTCCAGCTCCACGTCGCCGCCGAACACGATGTGCAGCCGGCCCTTCTCGCGCGGCGTGATGGTGGCCCCGTCGGCGGCCCAGCGCGACAGCACACGGGTGTCGGTGCAGGCGCGCCACACGCGCTCGACGGGCACGGTGATGTCGACGCGGTGGGCGAAGCTGCGGTACTTGCCGCTCATTTCTTGAGCGCCATCCACGCCACGGGCACGAGCGACACCACGACGATGCCGATCGTCACGAAACCGAAGTTGTCCTTCACGAACGGGATGTTGCCGAAGAAGAACCCGGCCCAGATGAACGCCAGCACCCAGGCCACGCCACCGAGCACGTTGAACGCCTGGAAGCGCGCGTACGGCATGCGCGCGACGCCGGCGACGAACGGCGCGCAGGTGCGGATGATGGGCGCGAAGCGCGACAGTACGATGGTCCACGTCCCCCAGCGGCTGAAGAACGCCTCGGTGCGCTGCAGGTACTCCACCTTGAGGAAACGGATCTTGCCGCTGAAAGCCGGCGGGCCTATCCACCGCCCGACATGGTAGTTAGTGGTGTTGCCGCCGATCGCGGCGGCGACCAGCACCACGGACAGCACGCCCGCCGACAGCGTGCCGCTGCTGTCGACCGCGGCCAGCGCTCCGGCCGCGAACAGCAGCGAGTCGCCGGGCAGGAATGGCGTCACCACGAAACCGGTCTCGGCGAACACGATGGCGAAGAGTATGGGATAGACCCAAAAGCCGTAATCGCGCAGCAGCTCGACCAGGTGCTTGTCGAGGTGCAGGACGATATCGATGAACCAGGTGATGAGCTCCATGCTCCGTGTCATTTCCTCGCGGCGGAGCCGGCACTGGCGGTGAGCGCCGCGCCGCGCGGCTTGCGCCCCGCGAGCACGTCGAGCGCGGCCTGGACGCCGGAGTCGCGCGCCGCGAGAGTCTGGCGCGCGCGCGGATCGTCCAGGTCGAGCGGCTCCGCGCCCGAAGCGTTGCTCGCGTCGATCGCGTCGAAGGGATGTTCCGGCTCGATGCCGAAACCCTGGATGGAACGTCCCGCGGGCGTGAAGTAGCGCGACGTCGTGAGCTTGATGGCGCGGCCGTCGGCGAGCGGCATGACGGTCTGCACCGAGCCCTTGCCGAACGTGCGCCGCCCCAGCAGCACGGCACGGTGGTGATCCTGCAGCGCGCCGGCGAGGATTTCGGCCGCCGAAGCGGTGGTGCCGTTGACGAGCACGACGATGGGCACGCCGGGCAGCACGTCGCCCGGCGTGGCGGACATGCGGAACCGCGCCGCGGGCGTGCGGCCGTCGGCGGTCACGATGAGTCCGGTCTCGAGGAACTGGTCCGCCACCTCGACCGCGGACTCGAGCACTCCGCCCGGGTTGTTGCGCAGGTCGATCACGACACCGCGCGGCTTGCGGCCGAGGTCGCGGCGCGCGCGCGCCATCCCGGCGGCGAAATCCCCGGCGGTCGTCTCGCTGAAATTCGTGATGCGCGCGTACAGCACCTGGTCGAGCGCGATGACGGCGACGCTGTGCACGTCCACCTGGGCGCGCTCCACGGTGAACTCCAGCGGCAGCGTCTGGCCGGCGCGCATCACCGCGAGCACCACGCGCGAGCCGCGCGGCCCGCGCATGCGCGCCATGGCGCCGTCCAAATCCCTGCCCACCGGCTCGCCGTCGATGGCGGAAATCAGGTCGCCGCTGCGGATGCCGGCGGCGGCGGCCGGCGAGTCGCGGAACGGCCGCACCACGCGCAGCGCGCGGTCGGCGGTCGACACCTCGATGCCGATGCCGGCATAGGTGCCGGCGGTGCTGACGCGCAGGTCCGCGTATTCCTCGGCGTCTAGATAGGACGAGTAGGGATCGAGGCCGTTGACCAGGCCGCGCAGCGCATCGTCGACGAGCTCCGGGTTCGACACCTCGTCGACGTACTCGCGCCGCACGCGTTCGACGACTTCGGCGAGCCGGGCGTCCTCGGCGGCCGAGAGCGTCGCCCTGGCGGCGCGCGGTGCGACGCGCGGCGCCGCTTCACGCGCGGACGCGCCCGTGGGCGCCGCGGCGAACTTCGCCACGCCAACGCCGCCGAGCGCGATAAGGAGTCCGATTCCTATCCCGAGAGCCACCAACTTCATGGACGGCCATCGTAACCCACGCTCAGGCCGTATTGCGTGCTCAGCCGGTGTTGCGGGCAGCCTCGTCGAGCAGGAAGGCGCCGGGTGTCGCGGCCGCGAGCACCGGCAGCACGTCGAGCACTTCACCCACGGGTACGGGCCTGGCGATGGCGAAACCCTGGCCGTAATCGACGCCGAGCGCGCGCACGCGGGTGCGTATCTCCTCGGTCTCCACGTATTCCGCCACCGTGGCGATGTCCATGGCGCGTGCCAGCTGCGCGATCGCGCGCACCATCGACTCGGCGCGTTCGTCGCGCAGGATGTCGCGCACGAAGCTGCCGTCGATCTTGAGCATCGAAACCGGCATCGAGCGCAGGTAGGAGAGGGAGGACAGGCCGGTGCCGAAATCGTCGAGCGCGACGCCGCAACCGAGCTTGCGCAGCCGCTGCATGAGCGCCTCGGCGTCCTTCATGCTCGCGACGGCCGCGCTCTCGGTGAGCTCGAAGCAGAACACCGCCGGGTTGATGCGGCTGCTCTCGATGCTGCGGATCACGTAGTCGGGGAATTCCTCGTCGGTGAGCGACTGTCCCGAGAAATTGATGGTGAAGGTCACCGGCGCATTCACCAGCAGCTCGCGGTGCGGACGCAGCAGTTCGATGACGGTGGCGATGACCCAGCGGTCGATCGTCGGCATCATCTGGTAACGCAGCGCCGCCGACAGGAAGCGGTCCGGCCCGATGGTGTTGCCGTCCGGGTCGAGCATGCGCAGCAGCATTTCGTAGTGCGGCCGCGCGTCGGCGAGCCCGCCGAACGGCACGATCATCTGCGCCTCGAGCCGCAGCCGGTTCTCGGCCAGCGCGGCGCGTACGTCCGTCGCGACGTTGATGTCGGTGAAGCGGCGGATGATGCTGACGTCGTTTTCCTGGAACGTCTCGAGCCGGTTGCGCCCGCGGTCCTTGGCGGCCTTGCAGGCGGACTCCGCCTCGGCCAGCGAGCGGCCGAGCTCGCCCTCGCGGCCGCTGAACAGCGTGACGCCGAGGCTGATCGACAGCCGGAAGCGCGCGTCGACACCGGCGGTAGACAGGCGCGTGACGCCCTCGCGCAGGCCTTCGCCGAACATCGAGGCCTCGTCGATGTCGGACGGCATGACGACGGCGAAGCGATCGCCGGAGATGCGCGCCGCGACCGACGCCGGCGGCAGGTGCTTGCGCAGCAGGTCGCCGATCTGGCCGATGGCCTGGTCGCCGACGTGCATGCCGAAGTTCTCGTTTATGACGTGCAGCTCGTCGATGTCGACGTACAGCAGGCTCCAGCGCCGCCCGGCCGCGCCGGCATCGGCGAACAGCAGCTTGACGCGCTGCTCGAGCGCGGCGCGCGTCAGCAGGCCCGACAGCGCGTCGTAACTGGTCTCGATGCTGGCGGCGATCTTGTGCGCCACGAGATCGGCGAGATGCACGTCGCGGCCCACGAACTCCGGCGCTTCGAGCTTGCGGAACAGCGCCAGCACGCCCGAGGTACGGCCCGAGCCCTGGCGCAGCGGGCACGCCAGGATGCGATATGGAATCGCCACCTGCCCCGCCTGCGTGGCAATGCGGTTGATGACCAGCGGATCGCGCCGGGTCTGGGTGATCGCCAGCAGCTGGCGCTGCGTACGCGTGAGGATGCTGGCGTCACCGCCGACCGGATGCGTGATGACCAGGCCCTTGTCGGGGACGACGATGCCGGCGAGCACGCACTTGAGATGGCTGGCGGCGTTCGCGAGCAGGGATTGCAGATCGTCCGAGCCGGCGGCCGGATGACTGCCGGTGACGGACAACAGCAGCTCCAAGTCCTTGTCGCGCGCCGACAGCGACTCGT
>JBIOZI010000259.1:0-11090 GCA_044871085.1 Steroidobacteraceae bacterium
GACTGGCAGCCCGGCCCCTGGGCGAAGGACTCGAGCGAATCCCTCGAGCGGCGCGCGCACGCGGCGGTCAAGGGCACGGTGAACATCCAGAAAGGCCGCCACGACGGCGACATGGACAAGGCCTGGACGGAAGCCGCCACGCGCGTCGAGGCTATCTACCAGGTGCCGTTCCTCGCGCACGCCACGATGGAGCCGCCGGGCGCCACGATCCACATCGACGGCAACAAGGTCCGGCTCATCGCCTCGCTGCAGAGCCCCGGGGGCGCCTCGCGCATGATCTCCGCGATGACCGGCATTCCGCGCCTCGACATCGACATCGAGCTGCCGCGCTCGGGCGGCGGCTTCGGCCGCAGGCTCGAGAACGACTTCGTGGCCGAAGCGGTGCTGGTGGCGCAGGCGGTGAAGCGCCCGGTGAAGCTGATCTGGACGCGCGAGGACGACCTGCAGAACGATTTCTACCGTCCCTTCGGCGTGCAGCGGCTGCGCGCGGCGGCGGACGCGCACGGCAAGGTGGTTGGGTGGGCGCATCGCTGCGCCGCGACCTCGCGCAAGTGGCGCGCGGACCGTGGCGACGATCCCGACTGGGTGGGCACGCTCGAGATCGACGGGTTCCCGGCCAACTGTGTGCCCAACTTCCTGGCGGAGTTCGTCGACGTGCCCTTCGGCCTGGCGCGTGGCTGGTGGCGTGCGCCCATCCACACGTTCGCGGCCTTCTCCACGCAGAGCTTCGTCGACGAGGTGGCGCACGCGTTGAAGCGCGATCCCGTCGAGCTGCGGCTGGCGATGCTCGAGCCGCCGCGGGAGCTGCCCTACGGCGAGCACGGCGGACCGGTGTTCGACACGGGACGGCTGGCGGCGACGCTGCGCGAGGCGGCCCGGCGCATCGGCCACGGGCGCACGCTGCCGAAGGGGCGTGGCATCGGCTTCGCCTCGCACTTCACCTTCGGCGGCTACACCTCGCATGCCATGGAGGTCGCCGCCATCACGGACGGCTGGCGCATCGAGCGCTGCGTGTGCGTGGCGGACATCGGCATCGTGGTGAACCCCGCCGGAGTCGAAGCGCAGCTCATGGGTGCCACCATCGATGGCATCTCGACGGCGACCGGGCTCGAGATCACCGTGGCGGACGGCCGCGTGCAGCAGTCGAACTTCGATGGCTATCCGCTCTTGCGCATGCCCGACGCGCCGACGGTGGAAGTCGTGATCCTGCCCTCGACGAAAAGTCCCCGCGGCGCGGGCGAGATGGGCGTTCCGGGCGCGGCGCCGGCACTGGCGAACGCGATCTTCGCGGCCACCGAGCGGCGCATCCGCACCCTGCCACTGCGCAGCGCGTGACGTTCAGTTCCGATTCAGTTTCGGATTCAGCGTGAATTCAGCGCGTCGGCGGCAATCTGGCATCACTGTCGCAGTGGTGATGCCCCATGAACTCCAAGCTCCTTCTCTCGCTCCTGCCGATTTTCGCCCTCACCGCGTGCGTGAGCACGAAGCACTGGACCGCCGCCGGCGGTAACCGCGACGAGGGCATCGTCAAGCTCTCGTATCAATACCCCGAATCGCAGCCGCTCGCGCTCAGCGACGCGCAGGCCGAACAGCTGGCCGAGAACCGCTGCAACGTCTGGGGGTATGCGCATGCGGACGTCATTCCCGGCCAGGTGCGCGAATGCAGCGAGACGGAAGGCGGAAGCTGCGCGCTGTGGACCGTGACGCGCGAATACCAGTGCACCCGCGACGACCAGATGGCCGGCCGTGGCGTGGACGAAAACGTCTCCGCGCAGCTCACCCGCTTGCGCGCGGCGCGCTGACCGATGCGCGCGCGCCGCCTTCGTTTCGAATCCGGATTTTCCCGCGCCCGGGCGCAGATTCCCGGCCCTCATCCGGCAATTCCGTGGGGCATCTCGCGATGCATCCACGTGAATTGCCGGGCATATCCGAATGCGCGTGGGCAAGACGCTGCCGCCGTTGGTGGTGGATGAGCTCAGGCCCGCGCTTTTTCTCGCACCCGGCCAACGTCACCCGGCGGGCAGGGTGCTGCGCACAGTCGGCGATGCGTGCCTGCTGGAGCTCGTCGCATCGCGCGCCCGCGGCGCGCCCTGAGCTGTGTGCGCGGTTCGACTCGCTCAAGCGATATTTGACCTGCATGGGTTTCAGCCGCGGTCCCGGGCTGGTGTCGCGACATCGAAGCAGGCTCTCGTGTCGGTGACGTTCGTGATCGAGGACTGCCGGCTACTCGTCCAGCGGCACGTCGACGTAGCTGCCGCCGAGGATCTTGATCTCTAGCGGGTCGCCCGCGTCCTGCACGGACTCGTCGCTCACATCCTTGCCCGTGCCGTAGTTGACCTGCGCCATGGGATGCTTGATGGCATCGACGAGCACGAGCAGGCTGCTGCCCGCCTTCAGGCGCTTGCTGACCATGGTGGTCTCGAATGCGATGTCCGTCGGCTTGCCGGGCGTCAGCAGCCTGCGCTGCGTCGGGTCGCGCGCGTAACTCGCACGCTGCAACGCGTAGCCGAGATGGAACAGCGAACCGTCCGCGAGCGCCTCGTACACCGTCACGCCGAGATCGAAATCCTTCTTGTTGATCGACACTGTCAGCTCGCCGGCGAAGTGGCCGCTGACCACCGTGCCGTCCGCGAACGGCTCGGTCACGAAGATCGCTTCGGTGGGCAGCTGCAGCTTGCCCTGCACGATGGGCGCGGGGTAGGCGTGGAAGTTGTGGAATTTCTCCCGGTTCGCGAGATCGACGGTGTGCGTCACGAAGCTGTCGGCCGCGGGCGGCGCGGCAGCGAGCGACAAGAGGCCTTCACGCGAATCCTTCGAGAAATACAGCCGCTTCGTGCCGGCGTGCATGGCCGCGAGGGTGGGCACGTGACGCCATTCGTTCGCGCCCATCACTTCGTAGTTGATCCGGTCCTCGAGCAGCGCCGGCTTCGGTCCGCCGCGCAGCACGTACTCCATGAACCCCATCTTGAGCTCCTGCGAATCGATCTTCGCCGCGGCGTCGATGGCGTAGTCGCGCAGGACCTCGGGCTTGTTGCGCGAATGCGTGCCCATGTGGTCGTAGGGCCCGATGACCAGATAGTGCTCGGCGCCGTGCCGGCGTTTCACGTGCTCTTTGAGATACTGCAGCGCGGAGATCTGGCCGTCGTCGTAGTAGCCGGTGATGGTCAGCGCCGGAATGCCGATGCGTGAGAATTCTTTTCCGTACGGCACCATGCTCTGCCAATACGCGTCGTATGAGGGGTGCAGCAGCCAGCGCTGCAACCAGGGATTCGGCGTGCCGTCGATGGCATCGATCTCGCGGTACGGCCGCCCGCTGAAGAACCACTTGCGCGCGAGCTCCCACCAGCGCTGGCTCTGCGCGTACACGTCGTTGTCGACCAGCTTGTTGTTGGTGACGTGGAACACCCAGGCGTAGTTGGCGTTCAGGAACACGTTGTTGTACATCGGCAGGCCTTGGCCCGGTATGGCCGCGGCCGACACTGCGATGCCCTTGAGCGCGGGATGCGGATATTTCGTGGCGGCCCAGGCGGTGAAACCGCTGTAGCTGCCGCCCACCAGGCCCACCTTGCCGTTGCTCCACGGCTGGCGCGCGATCCACGCGATGACCTCGCGCACGTCGCGCGCGTCGTGCTCGTAGGGAACGGGCGCTTCCGGGCTCAGGCGCTTGCCGCGCACGTCGGCCACCACGCCCGCGAAGCCGCGCGCCGCGAACTCGCCGGCTTCCTGTTTGAGCCGGTCGGGTTCCGAGTAGATGGTGAACGACAGCACGGCGGGCAGCTTGCCCTTGAAATCGCGCGGTAGTTCGACCGTGGCCGACAGCGTGGCGCCGTCCTTCGTGCGGATCAGCACGTCGTCGGCATGGGCGCCGGTCACGACCAACGCGGCGAACAGCGAGATCAGCTTCTTCCCTGACATGTGCGCGGATGCTCCTCTGGGGCCGTCTTTATACCGGACCGGCGCTTCGTCCGGGAGACACCGGAGGAGTGTGTGAGTGAGGCGGGCACGCACGGCCTGCGGTATAAGCACACGAGCATGTCCATCCTCGACCGCATCCTCGGCCGGGCGCCGATGAGCGGACGGCAACCCGCGGCGGCGCCGAAGCCGCCGCCGGTCACTGAGCTGCCGGCTTCCGTCGCCGCGAACACGGGCGCGCCGGCCGCGCGTGGCGGCGAGGAGCGTGCGTTCCGCGCGTACGATCAATCCGGCCGCGCATATTCGGTCGGCCGCGAATCCTGGCGCCGCGACGTGCTCCTGCCGGGCCTGGCCGCGAACCATGAGCGGCCCGACGCGCTGTACGAGCTGGTCGCGCGCGCGGCCGGCGATGGCTTCGCGGAAGACGTGCTCGACTCCGCGCGTCACCTGGCGGACATCGATCCCCAGCCGCGGCGTGGCGCCGCGCTGCTCGGCGCCATCCTGCTGCGTCTCGGCGACGTGGGCGCCGCGCTCGCGGTGCTCGAGCGCGCGATCGCGCGGCACGGCGAGGACGTCCATCTACTGACGGCGCTGGCGCGCGCATACGAGGCCGCGGGAGATCACGCGAAGGCGCAGGAGCTGTTGTGGCGCGCGCTGCAACTCGACCCGAACTTCGAATCCGCGCTCGGATGGATGACGGCGCTGGCCGGCGAGCGCGGCGGCCGTGCCGCGATGCTCGCCGCGTATGCGCGCGCGGCGGCCCTGCCGATGAGCTGGCGGGCGCCGCTGTGGCTGGCGCACCAGGCGCTGGAGTCCGGCGACATCGAGGAAGCGACGCGACGTTACGCGGCGGCACTCGGCCGTGTGTCGCCGGCACCCGGCGGCCTGCTGCTGCAGATGTGCGACGATCTCGCCGACGGCGCGCACCCCGAGCTGCTGGTACGGCTGATGCAGCCGCACTTCGACGCGGCCCGGCACGGGCTCGCCGTCGCCGGCGGACTGCTGCGCGCGTACTTCGACCTCGGCCTGCTCACCGAAGCGCGGCGGCTCATCGACGAGCTGCACGCGCAGCGACGGCCCGAGTGGGACGAGCAGCTCGCCCACTGGCGCGAGAAGATAGACGCCTTCGGGCGCCCGGAAGGCGGGCAGCCCGCGCCGGCCGCGATCACGGTTATCTCCTTCGAGCGGCCCTTGTGGGCGAATGACGTCCTGGGGTTCTCGGCGCTGCTGCCCGCGAAGCCATCGTCGGCGCCGCGGATCCACTTCGTCTGCGGCAGCGGCCGGGGTGACGACGCGGCAGCGCACACCGCGCTCGGCAGGCTCTCGCGCGCGCTGCCGCTGTTCCTCGCGGAGGAGGTCTATCTACGCACGGGCGCTAAGTGCGGTTTCCTGCTGCCGTGGATGCCGCGCAGCGGATTCGTGCTCGCGGGGGAGCCCTGGACGCGCGCGTTTCTCGCGGCGCATCCCGGCGCGACGGACGCACTGGTGTTCATGCACGTGGATGCCACCCGGGCGCCGTGGCTGCTGCGAATCAGCGTCGACGCCGCGCTGCGCGGCGCCGTCGAGCTCGAGCTGGGGTTCGGCGTGCAAACCATGGCGCACGATGCGATCACGCTGCGCGACGAGATGGTGGCGCGCCTCGCGGACCTGCTGCACCTGGCGCGCGAGCCGGCGATGCCCGGGCTCGCCACCCCGATGGCGGAGGCGCTGCCCGCGTATGTGATCGCGCTCGAGCAGGCGCTCGTCCCGGCGCTGGTGGCGCGCGGCGTGGCCGGCGAATCGCTGCTCGAGCGGGAGCGCGAGATTCTCGATCTGCTCTTTCACGCCGCGATCGACGGCGCGGAGCTGCTGCGGCCGCGCATGCTGTTCGCGAGCGCGCTCGCGGGCGAGATGCGGCGGCCGGATATCGCGCGGGAATATCTCGACCGGCTGACGCTGCTGCAGCGCCGGTATCCACTGCCGGCGGGCAAGGGCGACGAGCTGATCGACGGGGCGATACGGTCGCTGGCCGCGGCGGCCGGCCGGTCGGGCTGACGTTGCTCGCGAGCCGGCACGGACGTTGCGCGCCCGCATCGCGGGGCTGGCGTTGTGGGACAATGTCGCGACGATCCACCGCCCGACACCCGATTCGCAGTGAACCCGTTGCACGAAATGATCCGCCGGCTGCCGGTGGGCGTCGAATTCCTCATCGTCGTCACGTGGGCGTTCGGACTCGAGATCTTCTCGTCCATTCTCGCGCTGGGCGGCGCCGTGCCGGACAGCGCGGAGAAGCTGACGAACGACGTGCTGGTGTCTTTCCTCATCCTGAAGTCGCTGCAGTTCGTGTTCATCATGTGGTTCCTGCGCATCCGGGAGTGGTCGCTCGAGAAGTTCGGCCTGCACTTCTCGTGGCGCGCGACGCTGGTGGGCGTGGCCTTGTGCGCCATCGGCTATCTACTGATGCTGGGCGGCGAAAAGCTCGTCGTGGCATTCCTGCCGCAGCAGGTGGAGGCACTCGTGGCGCGCTCGCCGCAGCCGGACGCGGCGCTCAGCATGCAGCTGCTGTACGTCACCGTCACTGCGCAGGGCCTGTTCGAGGAGCTGTTCGTCGTGGGCTACATCGTCACCGCGCTCGCGCCGGTGCGCGGCCTGTGGACCGCGATAAACGTCAGCACCGTCGTGCGGCTGCTGTATCACCTGTACGAGGGGCCGCTCGGCATCGCGGTGCAGGTGCCACTGGGCCTGCTGTTCGCATACGTGTACGCCCGCACGCGGGCCTTGTGGCCACTGATTCTGGCGGACGTGCTGTTGAGCGTGGCCGCGCTGGCCCTCAGCTGAAATGGGGACATTCCTCGTTTCCTAGCAAACGGGGACAGACCTCAACCAACACGCGAGGGAGATCTGAGCGCGCGTCCGTTCGCGTGCGCTTTCAGGTCTGTCCCCGTTTGCTAGGAAACGAGGAATGTCCCCATTTCACGCGACGCGGCGGGTCGGGTCCTGCAGCAACCGCACCTGGCGCGCGATGCGCTTCTGCTCGCGCTCGATGATCATCTCCTGGTCGCGCGCCCAATCGAGCGCGTACGAGGCCACTTCCTGCCAGCCGCTCTGCGCGACGATGAAGTGCGTGCGATCCGCGAATTCCTTGTACTCGGTAGTCGCGGTCGAGTGGCGGTAGGCCTTGACGTTCGCCTTCACGATGGCCGGCGGGATCAGGTGATCCTGCGTGCCGGCGATCATCAACAGCGGCCCGCGGTTGTTGCGCTCGACGTTGATGCGCGTTTCGGCAAACGGGTTGAAGTTCGCGAGCTCCGCCTGGAACAGCACGTGGTCGGGGCCGGGCACCGCGTAGCGCTGGTACATGCGGAACGATTCCTCGCGCGACACCGTGTTCATGAACGCGTAGTGGAACTGCGCGGGCGTGAGCGGCACGCAGCGATGGTTGTTGCGGAAGTTGATAAGTTGCGGCGTGACCACACGCATCGTGGTGAAGGGAAGTTTCCAGATCCCCTTGATAGGGGCCGATGCGATGGCCACGCCGCAGGCGCCAAGACCACGATCCAACAAAGCCTGAACCACGAGCCCTCCGAAGCAGTGGCCGATGAGAATCGGCGCGCTGTCGAGGTCGAGTATCAGCTTTTCGTAGTGATCCACGATCTGCCTGACTCCGACATCCGCGTACCCTTCGGGCTGGCGTCGAAGCGCACGGATGTCGCGTTCCATACCCGGCCAGCTCGGCGCATACACGCTGTAGCCGAGCTCGGTGTAGTGGTGTGCCCAGTATTCGAAACTGAGCGGCGTCATCCACATGCCGTGAATCAGGACAATGTTGTTAGTGCCCATGGCTTCTCCACAAACGAGTGTCGAAAGATAAACGAAGCGATGTCGTTGTCCAGCGACAGCGCAGAGGAGTTGTACGTAGTGGCGGGAATCGCCTGCGGGAATTCCCTAAGTTGTTAGGCGTGCGCTGCCGGAAAGCGCCGCGCACGGCGCGGCGGAAAATTGACAGCGGCGCCGGAAGTTTCCGACGGCCCGCGGATCCGCGCCCGGCGGGCGGCCGCGCGGCCGGTTCGGTGGGCACGGAGCACGCCGGTCTGCGGCAGGTAGGTAGTCGCCGTACCGGCCGCCGGCCGAACGGCCGTCAGCGGATTCACCGCCGCCGTGAAACCGGCCGGCCCGGCGGGGTGACTCACCTGTCGAGAACACCGCGACGGACGCTGCCATTCGACCTGTCTTTCCGTCCGGTGGGTTGCATTCTTACGTGCGTTTCGGAAGGTGGCGGTGGCGCCGTCCGCACCGCGAAATCAAGATGGCCCGAACATGAGCGAACCCACTCGCGAACAGATAGAGGCACTCGCCGAGCCCACCGTGCTGGAGTTCGGCACGCCCTGGTGCGGGCATTGCCAGGCCGCGCAGGCGGACATCGCCTCCGTCATGAAGCACCATCCAACGGTGCGTCACATCAAGGTCGAGGACGGCAAGGGCCGGCCGCTCGGACGGTCGTTCCGCGTCAAGCTCTGGCCCACGCTCATCTACCTGGAGAAGGGTGTGGAGAAGGGCCGCGTCGTGCGGCCGGGTAGCGCCGCGGACATCGCCGCCATCTTTTCCTCCGCGCTCTGATTTACGCTATGGTTCACCCCGCATGTTTCGAACCGCCGGCACCCGGCTCGGATGGATCGTCTGCGCGTCGCTCTGCTGGGGCGTAGCGGCGGCGCAATCTCCGCCGGACAACGCCGATGAATCCGCCTACGCGCCCGCCACCCTCGCCAAAGCCATGGGCGGCGCGGCGCGCGCGCAGAACGACGAGGCCGAGCTCGTCGGTCCCGGCCAGTGGTTCACCACCACCGCCACGTTCACGGGACGCCGGCGTCCCATCTCCGGCCGTTTCCGGCCGATCATCGGCAACTGGCTCGGCAGCCGCGGAGAAGGCGAAGACGCGGTCGAGATGTATTTCACGGGCGAGCTCAAGGAGCTCGAGTTCGAGCAGGCCGGGAAGAAATACTGGGTGCTCGCGGGACTGCCGGGCGGGCTGGGCTTCGATGTGTACCCCGCCGGCCAGAAATTGACTATCTACCTGCAGCGCGTCGGCTTCGCCTCGGGCACGCCGGTGGTGGTGATGGCGCTGGCCAAGCTGCCGGGTGGCGCCACGTCGGCCAGCGTGCCCGGCACGCGCCGCATGCGCAACGCGCGCGTGGGCGAGGGCGCGCGGCGCCAGGAGGCCGTGTACAAGAGCGGCTCGGCCACGTTCACCTACGCGGGGCGCGAATACACGCTGGCGCTGGACCCGGCCGGGCGCCACTCGATCGCGCCGGGGCTGTATTCCTACGCGAACGGCGTGCGCACGGCGCTGCTCGAGTACGGCGGCACCGACGAGCAGTACCTGCTGCTGCGCGTGCCGGTGGGCGAGGCCGCCTCGAGCGTGGTCCCCTATCTAGTGCTCGGTGGCCGCATCGTTCCGCCCATCGACGTCGGCGCCTGCGTCAACGAGGCGGACGTGCAGCGTTCGGGCGCGAGCGGCTCGACGGATTGCGCGTCGGCGCCGCGCTCGGTGCTGTCGAAGCTCGAGTTCTCGGCGCAGTAGCGGTCAGCTCGGGTTCGCCTTCCAGCCGCGGGGCTTGCGATTGAACGCGATCTCCACTTCGAATTGGCGTGCCTGGCATTGCGAGCAGCGCAATCGAGTGCAGGCCTGCTTCAACGTCGCGTTCCAGCCGACGACGTTCGCCAGCGATTTCGGCGCCATCTCGCGCTGGTGTTTGCAGCGGCGGCAGGTCACGCAGATCACGTAGGACCCGGCATGGTCCGAGAGCTTGTCGATGGCGCTGGCGGGCAGGGGCATGGCGCATTTTTTCCACGTCCGGCGCGGCAGTCCATGCAGTGGCAGGACGGCGCCCATACTGTATGCGCGCCTTGCCTCCCCAGACCGGCCTCTTGATACGCTGCCACCATGGCCGCCAAGACCACCCTGGAGCGCTGCAGCTCCCTCGACCAGCCGGGCTGGCTGGATTTCAGGCTGGCGCTGTGGCCCGACGCCACCGCCGACGATCACCGCGGATACATGGCGATCTCGCTGGCGCAGCCCGAGCGTTTCCTGCAGCTCATGATGTACGACCCCCAGCGCCAGCCCGTGGGCTTCATCGAAGGGTCGATCCGCGCGGATTATGTGAACGGCACGGAAACCTCGCCGGTCGGGTTCGTCGAGGGCGTGTACGTGGCGCCGGCCTGGCGCCGCCAGGGCATCGCGCGCCTGTTGTACGCCGCCATTGGGGACTGGGCCCGCGCCCGCGGCTGCCGCGAGCTGGCCTCCGACGCCCTGCTCGAGAACGACGCCAGCCAGCGCGCGCATCGCGCGCTCGGCTTCGAGGAGACCGAGCGCGTGGTGTACTTCTGCAAGAAGCTCTGAGGCTCCCTAGCGCCGCCCTCGAGCGGCACGCGCGGATTTCTCGAGCCGCTTCCGCACCGGCGCGCTGGCGAGCTGGCGCAGGGCGTCCTTGCCGATCCAGCGCGGCGCGGGCTGCTTCGCTGCCGCGAGTTTCTTCGCCACCGCCACCGCCGCGCGATTGAGCGCCGCATTGCGTCCGCCGATGCCGCGCAGCGCCCAGTTCACGCCCTTCTTCACGAAGTTGCGCTCGTCGGCCGCCGCTTTCTCCACGAGCTTCAGAGCTCTGGTGAACGCCGCGTCCGGCGCGGCCCGGTCCTTGAGCGCGACGCTGGCGAGCAGCGCGAACGCCGCGCGTTTCACGAATTCCTCGCGACTCGTCGCCCACTTGCGGATCTGCGCCAGCGCGTGCGGCGAGCGCACCCACAGCGCGAAACACAGCGTGTCGCACACGGCCCAGTTGTCGAAGTCGCGCGCCTGCGCATTCATCTGCGCCGGGGTGACGCGCGCCGGCTCGTCGACGTACGCGCACAGCAGGCGCGCCTCGTACACGCCGGTCTTCCACAGCGCGAGCGCGAGATCGTGGTCGCGGCCGAGCTTCCTGGCGAGCTTCTGGATGTCGCCCATGCGCACACCGAGAGCGTCCTCGTTGGGAATGGCGTAACGCGTCATCCCGTCCCGCACGGCTTTCGACGAATGCCGGCCGAGCCATTCGAGCGCCTGCGCAACGCGCGGATCGTTCATGCGCAGGGCCGCGCGAGGGCGATGGAGCCAGGCAGGATGTTCATGGTGCGGATGGTACCGGGAAGGAGTTGTGGGGGGGGGG
>JBIOZI010000260.1:0-19053 GCA_044871085.1 Steroidobacteraceae bacterium
GCAGCAGCGGTGGCGGCGGGCGCCGCGGCGGTAGGTAGAGTCCTCGCCCGAGCTCCAAACTACATGATGCGGCGCACCCAGGCCGCTTCTCCGGGGCGTCGACCTGTCCGCCCGCGGACTACAGCAACCCGCATGACGGCGCGCGGCGCGCTGCGCGCACCCACAAGCGCCCGCAGCTCGCCCGACGCGCGCCGCCCACTTTCGCCGCTTCCTCGGCGTGCGCGGCCACCGCACATTGCGCCCACCTACAACGAGAGAGGTGAGTCATGCGCGCAGGGAGATGGAGTAGTTTGTTCGCGGCCGGCACCGCATGGTTGTCGCTGGCCGCCGCCCCGCCGGTTTTCGCCGACAATACCTATGCCACGAACCGGCTCGGGTTCTTCTACAACAACACGTTCAATCACATCGACGACTTCAAGCATCCCACGGCGATGCTGGTCACCGGTCGATGCAATCGATATCACGCACATTTCGCGCAGGCGCGGGCGGCCGGCGCGGAGGTGCTCGCCTACCTGAGTTTCGTCGAAATGCCCGATACGCCCCCCTGCGCGCTCGATACGGAGTTCTACACGGTCGGTGGCGGCTCGCCGGCGCTGTGGCCGTACCCGACCCCCGGCGTGCGCGTGGACTACCCCAACAATCACATGCTCGACGTACGCGCCGGCTCGGCCTGGTCCAATCGAGTGGTCGCATACATAGAAGACCTCATGCGCGATGACCAAGTGGATGGCGTGTTCCTCGACGTCCACGGCGCGCGGCTGTGGTCGAACAACGCGGACTGGAACAACTCCATCAGCGCGGCGCAGGCGGCCGCGAACGGCTACGCCCCCTCACCCGACTGGACGCAGGCCGAGCGCGACGAGTGGACCCAGGGCAACGTGGACCTCGTGAGGCGGCTCGACGAGAGCCGGCGCGCCATCAATCCGCGCTTCATCATCGTGAACAACAACACCTGGGATCGCGGCGGTTTCGATCCGGTCGGCATCGCCGGCGAGCAGTACGTCGACGGAGTCACGCTCGAGCATCACGACATCACCGCGTACCAGGCCAACTACGCGGGCCGGGCGTTCGGCGATGGCAGGCATCGCCGCATGCTCATCATCGCGAACAGCGACGCCGCGGCGGTGGACTGGACGCAAGTTCAAGGCGTCACCCACGTGTCGAATCAGACCACCAGCGACGGCTACGGCTCACCGAACCCGGCGCGCCCGCTGCCGGTGGGCCTCAATCCACTCATCGACCGGCAGAAGTTGTTTGGACGGGTCGCCGCGTCGCCGGTGGCTTCGGCCGGCATGACGGCCGATCGCAAGCGCGCCTCACGCTTCACGCTGACCGAACGCGGACGCCTGCGGGAGCTGTCGGCGCACCTGGACGGCAACGGCGGCGGATCCGGTCAACAGTCGATCAAGCTGGTGCTGTATCGCGACGACAATGGCGTGCCCGGGGCGCGAGTCGCGGAAAGCAACCAGCGCTCGTTCGCCGCGGGAACGGCGAAGAACTGGTACAGCTTCAGCCTGAGCACCGCAAACCAGGTGCTGCTCACCCCCGGTGATTACTGGATCGCGGTCTTCACCGGCGGCACCGCGCAGGTGCTGCGCAATTACGGCGATGGCGCGGCCAACTGGTTCGGCAACGACGATGTGTACGCCGACGGCGCCGCGGATCCGTTCGGTGCCGGCACCACCGGCACGGTGACGCTGTCGGTGCGGGCCGGATATACGTTGGAGTGAGCGCAGCGGTACGAGGCTGCGGCATGGGGATGGCTACAGGTCGTCGACCCGGTCGACGGCCGGCCAATCCCCGTGCTCGCGCCTGGAGCCGCGCGTGTCCCAGTGCCGCACGCCGAACACCCAGCGCACGCCGGCCGTGCGCGCCGCCTCCAGCATCTTCGAATTGTCGTCGGCGAACAGGCTGCGCGCCGGGTCGAACCCGAACCGCGCCATCGCCGCACTCCAGAATTCCGGATGCTCCTTCGGCGCGCCGAACTCGTGCGAGGTCACGGCCGCATCGAGGTGATCGAGCACGCCGGTCTGCTGGTGCTTCACCGCCAGCGCGATCGGGTGCGAGTTCGTGAGCAGCAGCAGACGCTTGCCTTGCGCGCGCATGCGGGCGAGGAACTCGCGCGCGCCGGGCAGCCACGCCACGTGCGAGCGCACCTCGCGGTGCAACTCGCCGATGTCGACACCGAGCGCGCGCGTCCAGTAGTCGATGCAATACCAGTCGAGCGTGCCGCTGCGCTCGGCGAAACGGCGCGCGATTTCCGCATACGCCGCGTTCAACTCCAACCCGCGCGCGACGGCATAGCGCTGCGGCACGAGGTCGCGCCAGATGTGGTTGTCGTAGGCCTGGTCGAGCAGCGTCCCGTCGAGGTCCAGGCACACGGTATCGATGGCCGCCCAATCGGGCACGTAGGAGGCTGGCGAGTGAATGGACATGCGGGGGGTATCATACGGACCGCATGGACGTACGCGTCGAAACCCTCGTCGATTTCCACACCCACAGCCATTGCTCCGATGGCGTGCTGGCGCCGGCCGCCCTCGTCGCGCGCGCACACGAGCGCCGCGTCTCGGTCCTCGCCCTCACCGACCACGACACGGTTGCCGGCCTCGCCGAGGCGCACACGGCCTGCGCCGCAGCGAACATCCGCTTCGTCCCGGGCGTCGAGCTGTCGGCGAGCTGGCGCGGCCAGACCATTCACGTCGTCGGGCTCGAAGTCGACGCCGCCGATGTGCCATTCAATTCGCACATGTCCGCGGTGCTCGCGCGCCGGCATGCGCGCCTAAGGGAAATCGGCGAACGCCTCGAGCGCCGTGCGCGTCTTCCGGGCCGAGAGCTCGCGGCCGAGGCGTCGACATCGGGCGCTCCCACCCGCCTGCATCTGGCGCGGCTGCTGGTCGCGCGCGGCCACGCCCGCGATACGCAGGATGCATTCGATCGCTGGCTCAATCGCGACCGCCCGGGTCACGTTCCGGCCGAATGGCCGTCGGTGGCCGCATGCCTGGAGGTGTTGCGCGGATGCGGCGCTGTTCCGGTCCTCGCGCATCCGCATCGCTACAAACTGTCCGCCGGCGCGTTGCGCCAGCTCATAACGGATTTCGCCGGCGGCGGCGGCAAGGCGCTCGAGGCGAGCATGGCGGGCATGAGTCCGAACGATGCCGACCGCATTGCCTCGCTGTGCCGGCGTTTCGCGCTGCACGCCTCGATCGGCTCGGATTTCCACGATCCGGCCGTGCCGTGGAATCCACTCGGCCGCTGGCTTAAGCTTGCCGCCGGAATCGACCCGGTCACTGAGCTCTTGACGACATAAAGCCTGCCGATGAGCGAAATCGAAGATCAGGACAATGTCGATCGCGAGCTTTTCAAGAACGTTGAAAAGCTCCGCGAGCTGCGCATAGCGCACCGCGATCTGGATGAGGTCATCTCGCGCCTGTCGCTCGATTTCCAGTCCGACCAACTGCAGCTCAAACGGCTCAAGAAACGCAAGCTCATGCTCAAGGACCAGATCACGCGTCTGGAGAGCGAGCTCATTCCCGACCTGAACGCTTGAACGCCTGTCCTTGATGAAGCAGTTCTTCGATCAGCTCACCACCCCGGAAATCATGGCCGAAGTGATCGCCATCATCATGGCGTCACTGCTGGCGAGCGCCCTGGCTCACTACATCAAACGCTGGCTGCGGCCGCTGGGCGCGCGGGCCGACCTGCCGCGCTGGCCGCGCCGCGCCGTCATCGCGGGCATGGTGCTCGCGCCGTCGTTCATGGCGGTGGTCGTCATCCTCGGCCTGCGGGCGCTGTTCGAATACGTCGGCCTGCCGTACGGCCTCATCGAGGTGGCGTTCAGGCTCGCGACGGTGCTGGTGCTGGTGCGCTTCGCGGTGCACGCCATCAGCGTCTCGCTGGGTCCCAACAGCTGGATCCGCTCCTGGGAGCTGCGCATCACCTTCGTCATCTGGACGGCGATCTCGTTCCAGATCCTCGGCTGGTTCGTGGGGCTCGAACGCACGCTCGACGGCATCGACCTCATCCCGGGCAAGACCGAATTCAGCCTGTGGGCGCTGCTCAAGAGCATCGTCGTCATCGCCGGTTTCCTCATCGTCACCAGCCTCATCGCGCGCACCATCGAGCGGCGCGTCATGAAGCTGGAAGGCATCGCGATCTCGACGCGCATCGGCATCTCGAAGTTCTCCACGTTCGCGCTGCTCACCATCGGCGTGCTGCTGGGTGTCAACGCCTCGGGCGTGAACATGGCGGCACTCACCGTGCTGACCGGCGCAATCGGCCTCGGCCTGGGGTTCGGCCTGCAGGCCATCACCAGCAATTTCGTCTCGGGCTTCGTGTTGCTGCTCGACAAGTCCATCAAGCCCGGCGACGTCATCAGCTTCACCGGCACCACGGGCACGAGCACCGAGAATTTCGGCTGGGTGCAGGAGCTGCGCGGCCGCTACATAGTCGTGCGCGACCGCGATGGCGTCGAAACGCTGGTGCCCAATCAGAATCTCATCACCAACTCGGTCATCAACTGGAGCTACTCCGACCAGCGCGTGCGCATCCGCCTGCCGGTGATGATCAGCTTCCAGGACGATCCGGAAGTCGCGCTGCAGGTGCTGCTCGACGCCGCCGCGCATCATCCGCGCATCCTCAAGGAACCGGCGCCCGTTTCGCGACTCATGGCCTTCGAGAACTACGGCATGCGCGTCGAAGTGCGCTTCTGGATCCGCGACCCCATGAACGGCGTGAACAACGTGCGTTCCGACGTTAACCGCGAGATCTGGCGCCTGTTCAAGAAGCACGGCATCACGATCCCGGTGCAGCAGCACGACGTGCGCCTCATCCAGGCCGAGCCCGGGCCCGACCAGCTCAGGCGCTGAACGCATGCACCCCGTTCCATGAGCCTCATCGTGAGGCCCGGCCTCGAGATTCCGGATGCCGAGCTCGAATACACGGCCATCCGTTCCGCGGGGCCGGGCGGCCAGAACGTGAACAAGGTGGCGACGGCCGTCCAGCTGCGCTTCGCGCTGGCGCGCAACGCCTCGCTGCGCGAGGACGTGAAGTCCCGGCTGCGCGCGCTCGCCGGGCAGCGCATGACCGATGCCGGAGATCTGCTGATCGTCGCGCGCGAAACTCGCAGCCAGGAACAGAACCGCCGCGCGGCCGAGGATCGCCTGCTGACGCTGGTGCGGCGCGCATTGATCGCGCCGAAGAAGCGCCATGCGACCAGGCCGACGCGCGCTTCGAAGGAAAAGCGCCTGGATACCAAGACCCGTTCGCAGCGCACCAAGCGGCTGCGCGGCCGGGTGCGTTTCGACGACTAGCTAATAGGGAGGGTGGCGATGCAGATCCGCTGGCGTGAGAAGTTCAGGGCGTTCGGCATCCACTTCGTCCTCACGGCCACCGTGGCCGCCGCTGCGGCCTGGCTGGTGTTCGGCGTCTGGTTCCCGGAGCCGTTCGCCGCGCTCGCCGGCGGGTCACGCCTGTTCATCCTCATCGCAACCTGCGACCTCGTGCTCGGGCCGCTGCTGTCGCTGGTGGTGTACGACAGCGAGAAGAGCGGCGGCAAGCTCGTGTTCGACTACACCGTCATCGCGATCCTGCAGCTCGCCTCGCTGGTGTACGGCGTCAGCGTGATGTCGCGCGCGCGGCCCGCCTACGTGGCGTTCGTCGCGGACCGGCTCGAGGTGGTCTCGGCACAGGGCTTGAGGCCCGCCGAGCTCGCCGCCGCCACCGACCCCGCGTACCGCAGCGTGCCGCTCACCGGCGTGCGCTATGTGGCGGTGCGGGTGCCGCCGGCCGAACGCGAGAGTGCGCTGTTCGCGGCGCTCGACGGCAACGAGGAAGCCGGCCGGCCGCGCTTCTACGTGCCTTATGAATCCGCGCGTGAGCAGATCCTGGCGCACGCCCAGCCGCTCGACGAGCTGCTGCGCCGGCATCCCAACGAGGCGGCGCAGATCGCAGCGGCGCGCGCGCAGGCCGCGGTGCCCGACGATCGGCTGCGCTGGCTGCCGGTGCGGTATCAGAACATCTTCTGGACGGCGCTCATCGACACGCAGACCGGCAAGCCGGTGCGCTACGTCGAGCTCGATCCGTACTGAAGAGGTGCCGCGCCCGGGCGGACTGGCTAGTTGTTGGGCGGCGCGGGCTTGGGAGCCACGGGCTCGACCCACGTGCCGATGCGCTTGAGCAGCTCCTCGCCTTGCCACGCGCTGCCGTCGTTGAACACGATGCGCAGCGTGGATGCGTCGGGTATGAGCCCGAGATATCCCTCGAGCAGCGCGCGGTCCAGGCCGTCGTGCGTGCGCACCACCAGCGAGTCGCCGATGCGTGCCAGCACGATGTCGTTGGCGGTGAGCGTCGGGCCGAGCCGCAGGTTCACGCGGCCGGTGGTCCACCAGTCCTGAATCTTGACGTTGCCGGAGCCGCGTCCCCAGGAGTAGTCGTTGCTCGCGGACGCCTCGCCGCTCTCGGCATCGTCGACCTCTGCTTCGAGGCCCACGCGGAATTGCCCGCTGCGCTCGAGCTCGTCGAGCATGGCCTCCGCCTCGGGGGCGTACGGCAGGTCTAACAACTTTGCTGAATTTCTCGAATCTTTCATCGCGCTCACTCGACGCGTCAGTCCCTGACGCCGCCCGCAGCTTCGCCACTGGGGCTGGCGCTGTCTATAGCCGTAAACCGGCTGACAATGCGTAACCGTGCGAAATGCCCGTTGTGCGTGGCGTTATGTTGCACCGCATTGGGTCGGCGGAACGCCGGCTTTCGGGGTTTGGAGGAAGGAGTTAGAACGAAGTAACGGAATACGCGCGCCCGCGCGTCATCTGCGTTTCCGTTGCTCGAGCGCCCGCTGCTGGTCGACGTACGCCCGGCCTATCCACTGCGCCGCATTGAAGTTCGCGCCGCCGTATTTCTCCTCGAACTCGCGCGTCGGACGGGCCTCGACCACCTGTTCCTGCGTCTTGCCGGCCTTCACGAGTTTCGCCACGCGGTCCCGCACCACCACGAGCATGTCGTGATAGGCCTGCAGCTCCGCCTTGTTTCCGAGCGGTCCGTGGCCGCGGATGATCTTCGTCGCGTCATCGACCGTCGCCAGCACCTGCTCGTGTGCGCGGATCAATCCGTCGAACGTGCCGCCGCTGTTCGCGTCGATGAACGGGAATCCGCCGGTGAAGCAGTCGCCCATGTGCAGCACGTTCGCCTTCTTGAACCGCACCACGATGTCGGTTTCGGTGTGCGCGTTCGGCAGGTGCGTGAACTCGAGGTCGTCGTCGTTGAAGTGCAGCGTCGCGGCGTCGGCGAAGGTGACGACGGGCAGCGCCTCGCGCGCGCGCGCCGCGATCGGCTCGTTGGTCGATGGATTCACCTGCGGCGAGCCCAGGCGCTTGCGCACGTTGTCGTGCGCGATGATCACCGCGCCCGCGCGGCCGAAGGCGTCGTTGCCGCCGGTGTGATCGCCGTGCAGGTGCGTGTTGATCACGAACTTCACGGGCCGCTCGGCGAGCAGCGCGACCGCGGCGCGGATCTTGGGAGCCATGCGGTCGAACTGGTCGTCGATGATGGCTGCGCCATCCGTGCCGACGGTGAGCCCGATGTTGCCGCCCTCGCCCTTGAGCATGTAGATGCCCGGCGCCACGTTGATCGTCTCGATCTGCACGTCCGGCGGCGCGGCCATGGGCGGCGGGGGCGCCTGCTGCGCGCTGGCCAGTCCGGCGAACACCAGCATTCCGATCGACCTGCGAATGGCGGCTCTCATGATTTCTCCTGCGTCGTGTGGATGACGCCGAAAGCGCGCCTTTCCGCTAGCCGTCAGTCGGCCTGCTCCGGCCCGATGCCGGGCGGATGCACCTGCGCCGCATCCGCCTCGATTCGCTGGGCCGGGGCCGGAGCTTTCGGCCGCACGAACCACGCCGCGAGCGCCGGCAGCAGGATGATCGCCCCCAGCATGTTCACGAAGAACATGAACGTCAGCATGATGCCGATGTCGGCCTGGAACTTGAGCGGGGAGAACACCCAGGTGACGACGCCGATGGCCAGCGTGATGCCGGTGAAGATGATGCTGGCGCCCGTGACCCGCATCGTCTTGACGTACGCGTCGTGCACCGAATCCCCGCCGCGTATGTACTCGCCCATGCGGCTCCACAGATAGATGCCGTAGTCGACGCCGATGCCCGCGCCGAGCGCCACCATGGGCAGCGTGTTCACCTTGAGGCCGATGCCCACCAGCGCCATCACGGCGTACACCAGCACGGACACCAGCGCGAGCGGGATGAACACCAGCAGCGTGCCGAGCAGGCTCCTGAAGGTGATGAGGCACATGAGGATCACCGCCGCGAACACCCAGCCGAGGATCGGGTACTCCTTGGCCTTCACCTCCTCGTTGGTCGCCGCCATGACGCCGACGTTGCCCGTGGCGAGGTTGAAAGTGGCGTTTTCGAAGGTGTTTTCGGTACGCCAGGCCTTGACGGCCGCGACCACGCGCTCGATGGTCTCGGCGCGGTGATCCTCGAGGAACAGCATCACCGGGATCACGTTGCAATCCGCGTTGAGCAGGCCGGTGCTGGTCTCGATGTAGCGCGTCGACTGCGTGAGCTGGTTGGGCTCGCGCGGGATGTTGCGCCACTTCAAACTACCCTCGTTCCAGCCCGCGATGGCGATCTTCGCGACTATGGGCAGTGACATCACTTCCTGCACACCCTGCACGTTGCGCATCTTCCACGAGAACGTGTCGATGGCCGTCATGAGCTCGTGGCTGGTACACGCCGGCTCGCGGGTTTCGACGATGACGGTCAGGATGTCGACGCCGATGGAGAACTTGGTGGTGATGATGTTGCTGTCGCGGTTGTAGCGCGAGTCCGCGCGCAGCTCGGGCACCCCCGACTGCGTGTCGCCGATCGGGGTCTCGCGCCCCTTCCAGACGCCGAGCACCGCCAGCACGGCAGCGATCGCGATGATGATCAGCGCCGGCTTGCGATGCGTGATGCGGGCCAGCGAGCGCCACTGCCGGCCGAGCTTTTCCTGGCGTATCTCCACGCGGGACTTGTAGCGATCGTCCCAGGTCACCCACGACACCAGCACGGGCAGCAGGATGAGGTCGGTGAGGATGACGATGGCGACACCGATGCTGGCCGTGATGGCCATCTCCTGCACCACCTGCACCGGGATCAGCAGGATGGTGATGAAGCCCACGAGATCGGCGATGAGCGCGATGATGGCCGGCATCAGCAGCTGGCGGAACGTCTGGCGCGCCGCGTCCATCGACGAGGAGCCCGCCACCGCGGCCTCCTTGACGGCGCTGATCTTCTGCACGCCGTGCGACACGCCGATGGCGAAAATCAGGAATGGCACGAGGAGGCCGAGCGGATCGATGCCGTAGCCCAGCGCGACCAGGGTGCCGAGCTGCCAGACCACCGCGATCAGCGAGCAGACGATGGGCACCAGCGCCACTTTGAGCGACTGCACGTAGTACCAGACGGCGAGCAGTGTCAGCAGGATGGTGACGATGGCGAACACGATGACGGACATGGCGCCCGCGGCGATGTCGCCGACCACCTTCGCGAAGCCGATCATGTGCACGCCGATGCTCGACCCCTTGAGCTCGACCTGGATGTCGGTGCCCTGGATTCTCTCGCGCACCTTTTCTTCGAGCTGGTGCGCGACCTCGATGGGATCGATTGGCCTGCCGGTGGCGTCCTTCTCGAGCACGATGGCGGAGATGAGCGCGCCGGAGAAATCGTTGGCGACGAGGCGGCCGCGGATGCCCGCCTTGAGGATGTTCTCGCGCACCTTCTCCAGCGCCTGGGGCGTCGGCACGAATTCCGAGTCCACGACGTTGCCGGCCTCGATGCCGTCCTCGACCACCTCCATGTAGCGCACGTTGGGCGTGAACAGCGACTGCACGCGGCTGCGGTCGATGCCGTCCATGACCAGCACTTCGTTGGTGGCCTTCTTGAGCGCGTCGAAGAAGTCCGGGGTGAACATGTTGCCGTCGCTCGCGATGAGCGCCACGAGCACGCGATTCGCGCCGCCGAACTCCGCCTGGTGCTTGACGAAGGTCTGCATGTACTCGTGCTTGAGCGGCAGCTGCTTGGTGAACGAAGCGTCGATGCGCAGGCCGCGCACGGCGACCGTGGCCAGCGCCGCGGTGACCAGCGCGAACGCGATGACGATGGCGAGCCGGTGGCCGAAGATCAGCCTCTCGAGCACGGCGGCCACCTGGCCGCCCTTGGCCGTACCGTCGCCGGGTTTGTCGCTGGCGGCCATGACTAACTACCCGCCCTGGGCGCACCGTCGAGCCGGACGGTGCGCCCCCCGCCCTCGCCCGCGACGATGACCGAGCCCGCGGGCCCCGGCAGCAGCGCCGCGACGCCCTTGCGGTCCTCCTGCTGCGCGAGGCGGAAGGTCTCGCCCGCGTCGCCCGAGATGAGCAGCACGCCCGCGAGCCCGCCGATGACGACGCGCAGGTCGTTGATGGCGATGCCATCGGTCAGCATCGCGGTGGTGTGCGACTCGAGCTGCGTCCAGGTCTCGCCGCCGTCGGCGCTGCGGAACAGGTGGCCGCGCAGTCCGAACGCCAGCAGGCCCTCGCCGCGAATCGGCACGAGCCCGAAGAAGCTGCCCTCGTAGGGGGACGGCAGCGCGCGCCAGTGGGCGCCGCGGTCGTCGGAGCGGTAGAGCTGGCCACCCTCCGCGGCGATGTAGAGCCGGTTGCCCACGCCGACGATGCGGTTGAGATGGTAGTCGGGCGGCAGGTCTCCCTCTTCGGGCGCCGCCTCGCCGTCATGGGTGGCCACCTTGACGGGCGGCGGCGCGAATTTCGCGCCGGCCCAATTGCGGCCGCCGTCGTTGGTGGTGAAGTACGCGCCGTAGGCGCCGACCGCGATGCCGCTGACGCGATTCGCGAACCACACGTCGAGCAGCGGCTGCTGCGCGTCGGGCGCGAAGTGCGAGCGCTTCCAGGTCTCACCGCCGTCGGCGGTGTTGAGAATGGTCTCGTCGTGGCCGACCGCCCAGCCGTAGTCGGCGTCGGCGAAATACACCGCGGTGAGCATGGCGCGCGTCGGAACGGACTTCGCCTGCCGCCACTTCGCGCCCTGGTCGTCCGACAGCAGCACGTGGCCGCGTTCGCCGACCGCGACCAGGCGCTTGCCCGCCACCGCGAGGTCGAGCAGCAAGGAGGTGGGCGCGAGGGGCTCGATCTCCGCCGGCTTGTTGGCCGCGTCGTTGCGATCGATGTCCGCGGCGGGCTGCGCGCCGCCGATGTCCGCTGCGACGCAGGCGAGCGCGCCCAGCAATGCGAGGCCGATTCGACGACCCATCCCCCGCTCCCCGTTGGTTGTTGTGTGCGAAAGCTAAACGGGCCGAGTGTTCGAAGTCCACTCGGCCCGCCCGGGTAGGTTACTAACTAACGATCACCGCACCCCACGCCGTTGCAGCGCGGCAGGCTGGTAATCGGCGACCGTGCGCTTCTGCGTGAAGTCGCGGCTGCGTGGCTCCTCGTTGTCGAGCCCGAGCGCGAGATAGCGGCCGTTCGACAGGTCGTAGACGGTTTCGAGCACGGTCCACAGCGCCGGCACGTCGTAGAACTGGATCACGTGCGCTTCCTGGACGCGGTAGAGCTGGCCGCGGCTGTCGTAGCAGTCGACGGCCAGGATGTGCCAGCTGTCCTCGTCCACGTACAGCGTGCGGCGGCTGTATAGGGGGCTCTGCCCGGCCTTGAGCTTCGAATCCACGACCCACACGCGGTGCAGCTCGAAGCGCGCCAGGTCGGGATTGATGTGGTTCTTCTTGAGGATGTCCGAGTACTTCACGGTGTTCGAGCCGAGCTTGTACGCGTTGTAGGGAACGAGGATTTCCTTCTTGCCCACCAGCGTCCAGTCGTAACGCTGCGGCGAGCCGTTGTAGACGTCGAACTGGTCGGAGGTGCGCAGGTTGTCGGAGTTCGTGCCGGGATTGTCGAACGCGACGTTCGGCGCGCGGCGCACGCGGCGCTGTCCGGGGTTGTAGACCCAGGCGCGGCGGTTCTCCTTCGACTGATCGAGCGTCTCCTGCACCAGCAGCACTTCTCCGGCGAGGCGCGCGGGGGCCACGGTTTCCTGCACGAAGTATGCGATGACGTTGTCGAGGTTCTCCGACTTCGCTCCCGGCAGGCTGTACGCCACCATCGTCTCGTCGTGGAACTTGACCATGGTGTACGAGCCGCTGGCCGTGACCGGCGCCTGGCCGATCTGGCGCACGATGACGTCACCGCGATAGCGCAGCACGTGGTTCCAGAACACCTCGACGCCTTCCTTCGGAATCGGGAAGGGGATGCCCTCGCCGGCGTTCGTCACGCCGTTGCCGCCGGGGGCGAGCTGGGCGGTGGCGGCGATGCGCTTGGTCGCATCGTAGATGCGCTGCGGAGCCGCGGCACTGCGGTGCGTGGGATACACGTTCATCTTGAACGTGTTGCGATAAGTCTGGAGCAGCTTCTTGTGCCCCTCCGTCAGCTTGCTGGCGTACTGGCCCATGTTGGCCGCGGTGACGGTGTACAGCGGCTTGTCGCCGGCGAACGGATCGGGGTGATGCTGGCCCGAACGGAAGTTCGGAAACCCCGCCTGGCCAGGCGAAGTGAGGCCGCCATCCCAGGCCGGTATGGACCCATCGGCGTTCGCGGCCTTCTCGCCACCGAGTGGCGTGAGCTCGGCGCCGAGCTTCGCGGCATCCGAGGCCGAAACCGCGGCGAGGGCATTCGCGCCGAGCAGGAGTCCGGCCACGGCGCCGGCGAGCATCGCAAAGAGTTTTTTCAACATGAGATTTCCCTCGCCGTCAGAACGAGTACTTGAGCGTGGCGGCGACGAAGTCGCGATCGTTGATGTCGTTGTAACGTCCGGCGCCGCCGAACTTGGTATACGACATGTCGAGCTCCCACGTCGCCTGCAGGTTCGCGGCTACGCCGAGCGTGAGGCCGTAGCGCCCTTCGACGAAATTGCCGCCCGGCCCGGGCGTGGTGCCCTTCACGTCATGCTGCCAGTTGAAGCGCGGCGAGACGTTCCACGGCCCCATCAGGCCCGGGTAGTCGAGCCGGCCCGCGAAGCGATATCCATAGGACGTCGCATCGGCGAATCGGTTCTGCGGCTCGATGAGATTCAGCGCGAGACATTGCGCCGCGGGCAGCGTCGGGCAATGGCGGCCCACCAGCTCCTGGTTGCCGCTGACGTTGGTCGCCGGACCGTTCAGGCGCAGGCCGCGACCGTTCGGGCCGCCGCTGAGCTTGTCGGGCATGTCCTGGATGTGCGTGAGGCCGGCTTCGGCCACCATGACCATCTGCGCGGCGTTGAGGATGTTCGAGAACGTCTTCGTCGCGGTGAACTGCACCTGGTATGTGTCGAAGCGACCCCAGCCCGGAACATCCTGGTCGAGCCCGAACGAACCCAACTGGCCACAGCGCGCGAGCGTCGAGGCGGCCGGCACGCCCGCGGGGCAGGTGGCCGGCAGCGGCGTGCCGCGCAGCGTGGCCAGGCCGGCTTCGAACGGCGTGAGCGATGCGAACAGCAGCTCGACGTCGTCGAACTGCAGCGGCACGTCCTGGCGATAGGCCACCTCGCCCTGCAGCGCGATGCCGCCGGCCTGCAACTGCGTATTGAACGACAGGCCGATGAGCTTGATGTCCTCGGGGAACTCGGTGAAGTAGCCCGCGGTGACGGCGAACTCGTGCGTCGCGATGTTGCTCGCCTGGCCCGCCACGTCACCGCCCGCGAGCTGCGTATTGGCGCCGATCGTGGCGTAGCCGGTCGCCTGCGCGAGCGTGAGGTTGCCGCCCTGCGACGCCGAGCGCGCCACGCCGAGCTGCGCCGCGGTGGCGATGGCCACCGCCGGCTGCAGACCGGCCGCCAGACCCTGCGCCGCCGCGCCCACCGCGTTCAACGCGCCCCAGGCGTTGCCGAGACCGCTTTGCGGACCGGTATGGCCGGAGATGAGCGGCAGGCGGCTGTGATAGTTGAGATAGAACAGCCCGAACTCGGTGCCGTTGTTGAAGCCCGGCGCGTAGTACTTGAGATTGACGCCGTACTGGCCGCTGTCGGAGGCCTTGCGGGTATCCAGCCGCTTCACGTTCTGGAAGTCGGAGATCAGCGGGCCGCCGAGCGGGCGGAAATCGACGCCGGCATCCGAGAACGAGCCGAAGCCGAGGATGACGCGGTTGCCGCCGGTGGCGGCGAAATCGTTGTTGCTGAAGTACGAACCCGACGGCTCGGGCACCGTGGCGTTCCAATCCGTGATGTAGATAGCCTGGGCGGACAGGCTGTCGTTGAACTGCAGGCTGAAGTTCACCATTTCCTGCGGCAGGAAGGCTTCCTTGAGCTCGGCGCCCGGTACGCGCAGCGCCGACACGTCGAAATGGTTGATGACGTTGATGCCGTTCTGGATGAACGTGCTCTCGCCCCAGCTCACCGCCTGGCGGCCGAGGCGCAGCTCCGCGCCCATCTTGCCCAGGTCGAATTTCGCATAGACGAAGGCATCGAGCAGCCGGGTGTAATTCACGACCAGGTCTTCGGCCTTGTCGGACAGCGGCGTGCGCTGTGTGTCGTCCGCGGCGTCGTCGTAGAGCGCCGAGGCGCGCACGAAACCGCCGATGCCGCGATAGCCGAGCGACAGCTCGGTCAGCGCCTTGATGGCGCGCGAGTACATGTCGGTGTCGTAGTTGAGGTTGCCGTCGTCGATGTTCGGCGAGCGGCCGCAGCCGCCGTCGGCGATGGCTATGAGCCGGCAGTCGCGTCCCTGGATGCGCCAGGCCTGGCCGTAGGTGAGCGTGGTGTCCCAGCTACCCGTGAAGGTGCCCGAGTCGTTCTGAAAGTCCCACGCTCGAACGGCGGGCGACGCAAGTCCCAGCATCGCGACGACCGGGAGCGAACGCGCCACGTATCGCCGGATCAGATCGTTACTCATTATTTTCCCCTGAGCCCGCGGAAACGCTGCGTAACGAGGGGCAGCCTTTACCGATTGGCCGAGTCGTTTTGTCGTCGCCGGCCCTCGCTTCCCCTCGCGGACGCGCTGCGCGGACGTGTTGCACGCCAGTATAGCAGCGCGTTCCGGCCGGTCGGCTAGAGCGCCTTTCGGGAAAATCCCGGGGAACCCGCCCAACTTGCGCGAAGAATCCCTAGCAGCCATGGACAAGCGGCCGCTAAACCTGAGTGACCTGGAGGATCGAGTGGCGGATCTGCTCCGAGAGCACCAGCTGCGCGTCCGCCGCGACGCGCACCAGCACCTCGTCGAACTCGAGGTTGCCGCCCGCCCCCGCCTTGAGCACACCCCGCTCACGCAGCAGGTCGATGAAGTTCTCGAACAAGGCGCGGTCGAAGAATTCCGGCGAGTTGAATCCGTACAGCATGTTCATGCGCTGCGCGGCGAGATGGCACTGCGCCTCGAGAGTCTTTTGCGTCATCTCCCCGCTGCCGGCCTTGAGCAACAGGGAGATCGCGAGGTAGTAGCGCTCGATGGTCTGGATGGTCGCCTGCGCCAGCATCGACAGCTGCATGGCAGCCGGCGAGTCGGGCGGCGGACGCCGCCAGGTGGCACGTGACTCGTCCGGCTGCAACACCCCGTGATCCGCCAGCGCAGCAAGGATCTGGTCGATGACACGCGACAGCTCCTCCTCGCGCCAGCGCAGGAAAAGCTCGGATGCGACGTATGGATAGATGCGCCACGCCAGACGCTGGATGTCCTCGGTGCGCAACATGGAATTGCCGATGAACGCACAGGCGACGAGCGACGGCAGCGCGAACAGGTGCAGGACGTTGTTGCGGTAGTAGGCGATGAGCTGCGCGCTGGCGTCGCTCATCTTCACCACGTCGCCGAGCTTGTGCGACACGCGCGAGATGATCTTGAGCGACTCGCCATACACCACGATTTCCTCGGGCGTGGCATCCGTGAGCGTCACGCGCGGGCTGTACGGCGAGGCGCGCAACAGCTTGAGATACAGGTCGATCTGCCGCAGCAGCGCGCTCTCGGGCAGGGCACCGCGCGGGCTCGCCAGCAGCGCGGTGGCCAGCAGGTTGATGGGCGTCACCGCGGCCGCGGCGTTGATGCCGCGCATGATGGCGACGGACAGCTCGCCCACCACCGCGTTCACGGCGGGCAGCCGCGTGTCGTCCTCGAAGCGCTGCTCGCGCCAGTTGGGGATCCGCGCGTCGAGCAGGTCGTCGAGCCGGATCGGCTCGCCCACGTTCACGTGCACCGTGCCGAAGCGTTCGCGCAGCACGCGGAACGACATCAGCACGTCCCACCAGCTCTCCTTCTGCTTGGGCGCGCCGGACAGCTCGTGGATGTAGGTATTGGCCTCGACGATGCGTTCGTAGCCGAAATACACCGGCACGAACACCACCGGGCGCACGGGGTCGCGCAGGAAGCTGCGCACGGTCATCGACAGCATGCCGGTCTTCGGTTGCAGCAGGCGCCCGGTGCGCGACCGGCCGCCTTCGATGAAATATTCGATGGAGTGGCCGCGCGCCATGATGGCGGCCAGGTACTTCATGAACACCACCGTGTAGAGCGCGTTGCCGGAGAAACTGCGGCGGATGAAGAACGCGCCGCCCTTGCGCAGCAGGCGCCCGATCACCGGGATGTTGAGATTGATGCCGGCGGCGATGTGCGGCACCGCGTAGCCCTGGTGATAGATGATGTACGACATCAGCAGATAGTCCATGTGGCTGCGGTGGCAGGGCACGTACACCACCTCGTTGCCTTCGGACACCTCTTTGAGGGTCGCGGCGTGGTTGAACTTCACGCCGTCGTACACGCGGTTCCACACCCGGCCCAGCAGCTTCTCCGCGAACTGCACGAACGTGTGCGAGTAGTTAGCCGCGATCTCGAAGGCGTACTTGCGCGCCTGCAGCAGCGCGGGCCGGAACGAGGTGTGCTTGTCCTGCGACTCGGCCGCGACCACCGCGCGCACCGCCCTGGCGCGCAGCACCTGCGCCACGATGGTCCGGCGGTGCGAGAGATCCGGCCCGATGCGCGTGGAGCGCTGGCGGCGGAGCACGCCGCGCAGCACGCGCGTCACCCGCCGGGCCTGGTCCGCGGCCGGCGTGGCGTCGAGCATCGAGCGCAGGCTGACCGGCTCGCCCATCTCGACCATGACGTTGCGGCCGTTGACCAGCACCGCGAAGAACTTGCGCGCGCGCGAGGTGATGGCCCAGTTCTCCGCGAACAGCAGGCGCAGCCACGAGCCTTCTTTCTGCGGCGCGCGGCCCCAGTAGACGGCGGTGGGCACCAGCAGCACGTCGCGCACGGAATCCCCGCGCAGTGCCTCGATGAGCGCGAGCAGATGCGGCGGCGGGCGGCGCGTCACGCTCGCGTCCCAGAAACGGCGGCGCCTGCCGACGTCGAAGAACGAACGCCGCTCTTCGATGGGAAGACTGCCCGAGCGCTTTTCGGGATACGGCAGCCCCATGCGCGCGGCGGCATTGCACAACACCGCGAGATCCGCGATCGAGGCGCGGTCGAGCACGTAGCACACCGGTTTCTGCGGTGCCGTCAGCGACGCCGGGGGTTCGGCCGGCTGCACCGCCGCCCGCACCCACAGCCTGAAGAATCGTCGCAGCAACCAGCTCATGCGCCTTCGTGCGATCCTCTGTTTTGCTAGTCGGCCGCAGTGTAGCCGACTCGGCTCGGAGGCCAGCATGCTCGCGGGACGGCGGATCATATTGACAGGTGCATCGGAAGGCATCGGCCGGGCGCTGGCGCTCGCCCTGAGCGCCGCGGGCGCGCGCATCGCGCTGGCCGCGCGCGACCGCGACCGCCTCGATTCGCTGGTGCGCGAATGCCGCGGCCGCGGCGGCGGTGAGACCATCGCCATACCCACCGACATCACCAACGAGCAGGACTGCGAGTGGCTGGTCGCGGAAACGGCGAAGGCGTTCGGCGGCGTGGACGTGGTGGTCCACAACGCCGGCGTGACGATGTGGAGCCGTTTCGACGCGCTCAGGGATTTCTCCATCTTCGAGACACTGCTGCGCGTGAACTACCTGGGCCCGGTGCACCTCACCGCGCAGGCGCTGCCGCATCTCAAGCGTTCGAAGGGCCTCATCGTCGCGGTGGCGAGCCTCGCGGGCCTGACCGGCGTCCCGGAGCGCTCCGGCTACGCGGCGAGCAAGCACGCCATGATCGGCTTCTTCGATTCGCTGCGCATCGAGCTCGCCGGCGACGGCGTCGACGTGAGCGTGATCGCGCCGGATTTCGTGGTCAGCGAGATCCACAAGCGCGCCATCGGGCCGGATGGCGAGCCGCTCGGTGAATCGCCGATGGTGCAGGCGAAGATCATGACCGCCGAGCAGTGCGCGGCGCGCATCGTGCGCGCCATCGTCAAGCGCGAGCGCCTGGTGCTGATGTCGGCGCGCGGGAAGTTAGGCCGCTGGCTCAAGCTGCTCGCGCCCTCGCTCATCGACAGGATCGCCGCGAAGGCGATCCGGCAGCGGCATTGACCGGGGCGTGCCCGGCCGCGGTCAGCGATACAGCTTTTCGATTGCACCGGCGCCGAAGCCGGCCTTGTCGTAATGCGCCTTGCACAGGGCGATGTAGTCGTGCACGTCGAAGTGGCCGAGAGAGGCGCCCTTATCGTCCAGCCAGATGAGCGGGCCCTTCACGTTGAAGAACACGCGCATCGGATCGGCGTGCTCGTACGCGACCAGCGTGTGCGCCTCGCCCGGGGTCTCGTAGACGAAGTCCCCGGCGGTGGCGGTCCAGTCGTGCTCGAGGTAACCCCACTTGCCCGAGATCGTGTACGCGAACACCTCGTGCGGGTGGTAGTGCCGGTTGACGAGTCCGGCCCGCTTGGCGCAGAGGATGTCGGCCCAGGAGTTGTCCTTGACATTGATCCACAGCGGTCGTGATCCCACGGTCTCGCTGAGTGGTGCGTAGTACCGGTCGTCGTCGGTGGCCACCTGGGACAGGTAGACCTCCGGCTGCGCGTCGGGCTTCACCGAGTCGGCGATCGGCTTGAGGCCCTTCCAGAATTCCGACCTGGCTTCCTCGGGCATGTTTCGGCTCCTTTTCGTAGAGGTGGCCGATAGTGAACCTCCAGAGCCGAGTCCAGGT
>JBIOZI010000261.1:0-20347 GCA_044871085.1 Steroidobacteraceae bacterium
GGTCGGTGCGCGCGATGGCAGGCCTGTGTTTCTCGAGGACGTCGCCACCATCAGCGCCGGCCCCGAGCAGCCGAAATCCTACGTTTGGCTGGGTACCGGGCCGGGCGCCGCGTCGCGCGGAATCGTCAACACCGCGCATGCACCCGCCGTGACGATTGCGATCTCCAAGAAGCCCGGCGAAAACGCCATCGACGTTGCCGACCACGTGATCCGGCGTGTCGAGCAGCTGCGCGGCACGTTCATTCCCGCCGGCGTCGAAGCCACCGTGACGCGAAACTACGGCGTCACGGCGAACGACAAGGCGAAGAAGCTGATTCAGAAACTGCTGTTCGCCACGGCGTCGGTGGTGTTGCTGGTGGTGCTCGCCATGGGGCGGCGCGAAGCCATCGTGGTTGGCGCCGCCATTGTAGTCACCCTTGCTGCGACCTTGTTTGCGTCCTGGGCGTGGGGCTTCACCATCAACCGCGTATCGCTATTCGCGCTGATCTTCTCGATCGGCATTCTCGTCGACGACGCCATCGTCATCGTCGAGAACATCCATCGCCATATGCGCCTGCCGTCGAATCGCGAGGGCGTCTCGCTGACGCAGATCATTCCGCGCGCGGTCGATGAAGTAGGCGGACCTACCATCCTCGCGACGTTCACCGTGATCGCGGCATTGCTGCCCATGGCATTCGTGAGCGGCCTCATGGGGCCGTACATGAGCCCGATCCCCATCAACAGCAGCATGGGCATGATCATTTCGCTGGCGGTTGCGTTGATCTTCACTCCGTGGCTGTGCCGCAAACTGCTCAGCCAGCACGCGCCCACGCATGGGGACGGCGAAACGCCGTGGCTGCGCAGATTGTTCGAGCGCTTCCTGCGCCCGTTTCTCGGCGCGGACAAAGCGCGGCGGCAGCGTCACAAGCTCTACTGGGGCGTCCTCGGCGCTATCGCCTTCGCCATGCTGCTGGTGGTGTTCAAGCTCGTGGTGATGAAGATGCTGCCCTTCGACAACAAGTCGGAGTTCCAGGTCATCGTCAATCTGCCCGAAGGCACGACGGTCGAAACCACGGCACGAGTGCTCGATGAGCTGTCGCACGAAATCGCGAAGGTGCCGGAGGTCAGCGACTACCAGGCGTATGCCGGGACCGCGGCACCCATCAACTTCAATGGGCTGGTGAGGCAGTACTACTTGCGCGAAAGTCCCGAGCTCGGCGACCTCCAGGTAAACCTGGTCGACAAACATGAGCGGTCGCGTCGCAGTCACGAGATCGCTCTCGCCATCCGCCCAGCTCTCTCGACAATCGGTCAGAAGTACCACGCGTCCGTCCAGGTGGTGGAAGTTCCTCCGGGGCCGCCGGTACTCGCGCCGCTGGTGGCGGAAGTGTATGGCGCAACTTACGCGGAACAGCGCCGCGTCGCCGCCGGAGTGCGCGCCGTGTTCGAAGCCACGCCCGACATCGTCGATATCGACGACAGCCTGGAGGCGCCGGCGCGTCGACACATCGTGGAAATCGACCGGCAAAAGGCGGCAATGCTCGGCGTGTCTCAACAGCAGATCGTTGGCGCGCTTGGCACCGCCCTCTACGGCACCGACGTAACCTATATCCATGCGGGACACGAGCGTTCGCCCATTCCGGTCCGCGCGGGCCTCGCGGTCGCGGACAAGGGTGATCTCGGCGCGGCACTGGCTCTCGAGGTGCGCGCGCCCGACGGCACCGCGGTGCCGCTCTCCGAACTCGTCACCGTGCGCGACGCGCCCCACGACGGCACCATCTATCACAAGGATCTGCTGCCGGTGGTCTACGTCACAGGCGACATGGCTGGCAAACTCGATAGTCCGCTCTATGGCATGTTCCGGATGGTCGGCAAGATCAATGACGCGCCGCCGGGCGGCTCGCCCATCGAACAGCGCTACGTCAGCCAGCCAGAAGACCCGAACCGTACCGCGATCAAGTGGGACGGCGAATGGCAGATTACCTACGAGACGTTTCGCGACATGGGCCTGGCCTATGCCGTCGGCCTTGTCCTGATCTATCTACTGGTCGTCGCGCAGTTCGGATCGTATGTGCTGCCGCTCATCATCATGACGCCGATCCCGCTCACGATCATCGGCGTGATGCCTGGCCATGCATTACTTGGTGCGCAATTCACGGCGACATCCATGATCGGCATGATCGCGCTGGCCGGCATCATCGTGCGCAATTCCATCCTCCTGGTTGACTTCATCGACACCGAGATCCGTGCCGGAAGCAGTCTCGAGGACGCGGTCATGCGCGCCGGAATCGTCCGTGCCAAGCCCATCGCGCTCACGGGCCTCGCGGCCATGATCGGCGCCTTCTTCATTCTCGATGACCCGATTTTCAACGGCCTCGCGGTGTCGCTGATCTTCGGGATCCTGGTTTCCACCGTGCTCACGCTGCTCGTGATCCCGGTTTTGTACTACGCCTATCTGAAACGGCAGTCGGCGCCAGCCGCAACTTAGGAGCATGCCATGGCACACATCATCGTAGTTGGAGCGGGAGTCGGCGGAGTCCCTTGCGCTTATGAGCTGCGCAAGAAACTGGGCAAAGACCATCGCGTGACACTGGTGGGTTCGTCGCCGTACTTCGAATTCACGCCGTCCAATCCCTGGATCGCCGTGGGCTGGCGGAAATGCGAAAAGACGCGCGTGGAAATGCGCGGGCCGCTCGGCGACAAGGGCATTGAGTGGCACGACGAGCCGGTCGACTGCATCGACGCCGTCCAGAAGTCCCTGCGCCTGCGCAGTGGTATCGAGCTCGCATACGACTATCTGGTGATCGCCACCGGACCAAAGCTCGCGTTCGAGGAAGTTCCAGGGCTTGGCCCCGCGGGTTTCACTCAATCCGTCTGCACGCACGAACACGCGATGCGCGCGTGGGAGAAGTACGAGGAATTTCTCAAGAGCCCCGGCCCCATCGTGGTCGGCGCTGCGGCGGGCGCCAGCTGCTTCGGCCCTGCATACGAATTCGCGATGATCCTCGATGCTGACCTGCGCAAGCGCAAGCTGCGTGACCAAGTGCCCATGACGTTCGTCACCAGCGAACCGTACATCGGGCACATGGGACTTGGAGGAGTCGGCGACAGCAAGGGACTCATGGAGTCGGAGCTCCGCCAGCGGCACATCAAGTGGCTGGTGAATTCAAAAGTCGCCGGCGTCACCGCCCATGAAATGAAGGTGGTCGAACATGACGACGACGGCAAGCTGAAGAAGGAGCACGGCCTGCCCTTCAAGTACGCCATGGTGATTCCCGCGTTCAAGGGCGTGGACGCCGTCGCCGCGGTGCCGGAGCTCTGCAATCCGCGCGGCTTCGTGTTGATAGATGCCATGCAGCGCTCGAAGAAGTACGCGAGCATCTTTTCAGCTGGCGTTTGCGTCGCGATTCCGCCGGTCGAAGCCACACCGGTCCCGACCGGCGCTCCGAAAACCGGGTTCATGATCGAGTCGATGGTCAGCGCCATCTGCGAAAACATCGTCGCCGAGATCGAAGGCAAGCCTGCGACGTCACAGGCCACCTGGAACGCGATCTGCCTCGCCGACTTTGGCGACACCGGCGCCGCCTTCGTCGCTTTGCCGGAGATCCCGCCGCGCAATGTGACTTGGGCAAAGACCGGCAAGTGGGTGCATCTCGCAAAGATCGCCTTCGAGAAGTATTTCCTGCGCAAGGTACGCACCGGCTCGACCACGCCGGTCTACGAGAAATATGTGCTCAAGCTACTTGGCATTGGCGCGTTGAAGGCGAAGAAGGCGGCCTGAATCATGCACCCCTATCCCCATCAATATCTGGCGTCGGCGACGGGCAACCCTGCCGGGGCCGTGACGGTGACGTCCCCGCAGCTACCCGCCATCGAGACCGCGCCACCACCGGAGTTCGATGGTCCGGGTGGTGTCTGGTCGCCGGAAAGTCTGCTGTGCGCCGCGGTCGCGGATTGCTTCATTCTCACGTTTCGGGGGGTCACCCGCGCCGCGAAGTTTGAATGGCTGAGCCTCGAATGCCGAGTTCAAGGAACCCTGGAGCGAGTCGACGGGAAATCGCAGTTCACGAAGTTTGCGACCTTCGCGACACTGTGGGTTCCGGTGGGATCCGATGTTGCCAAGGCTCGGTCGCTACTCGAGCGAGCCGAACATGGCTGTCTGATCGCCAATTCATTGCTTGGTGAGCGCAGTCTGGAAACCGAGATTGTCGAGGCGACGGGAAAGTAGGCCGGAATATGACGACAGGCTGTGCGTTGTGTTGAACGTCATCGAAACAGTGGATGCAGAGGTGCCAATTGGAGAGGTGGCAGTATTTGCCGACCTCAACTAAGTCACTTCCGTCCGCGGAGGATCGAGCGACTCTCGGTAGTTAGTCAGAGCGCCAATCTAACGCCGCTCGATTCGAATCCCTGTTTTAGCTGCGAGTCGTGGCCGCAAACGTCGTAATTTATTGATTTATAAGGGAAATTTTGGCGGAGAGAGAGGGATTCGAACCCTCGAAGGGCTTTTGGCCCTTACACCCTTAGCAGGGGTGCGCCTTCGACCACTCGGCCATCTCTCCGGGGGGCGCAATCATAATGAAGCCGGAGAGAAAGAGGCAAAAACTCGCGCTGAACAGCCTTTTAGACCGGCAGAATTTCCCTGGGCAGGGTGTTCTGGTCGTCTTTGGTCGTATTGCCGTCGGCATTGCCGCCGCCGCGACCGCTCTTGATGCGTTCGAAGATCTCTTCGCGGTGCACCGCGACGTGCTTTGGCGCATTGATGCCGATCCGGACTTGGTTGCCCTTCACGCCCAATACGGTGACGGTGACGTCCTCACCTATGACCACAGATTCACCAACTCGACGAGTCAAAATGAGCATATTGAGGGCCCTCCGTGGAGCCTCTTTGTTCGTTCTTGAGCCCGGACCCCCACAAAATGCGGCCGGGCAGCGCGGCGGAACCTTAACACTGCAACTCGCGATGGTCACGCGGAGTACGTCTCATAACGCCTGGGACAGTCGCAAATCGTTGTGCAGAGATTTGACACAAGATTCGAGTTTGTCTTCCGGCACCAACACCGCGATCTTGATCTCCGAAGTAGAAATGAGCAGCGCTTTCACGCCCTGTCTCGCAAGGGATTCAAAGAGTTGCGTGGCCACACCGGCATGGGAACGCATGCCCACTCCGACCACGGCGAGTTTCGCAACGGTATCGTCCGAGGACATGCGCGCGGCGGGAAATTCGCCCGTTATGTTTTGCGCGATGCGCTGCGCTTCGAGAAAGTCATCCCGATGAACGGTGAAGGAAAGGTCCTTCAAACCATCACGCGCGGTCGCGAGAACGATCATGTCCACTTCGATGTTCGCCGCTGAAATTGGTTTCAAGATGCGCGCCACGGTATCCGCCGCATCCGGCAGCCCCGCGATCGTGATCTGAGCTTCATCACGATTGAACGCAATTCCGGAGATGAGCGGGGCTTCCACGGATGGCTCCTCTTTGCAGATGAGGGTACCGCTTCCGGGACGAAACGACGACAACACACGCAGCGGCACGTTGTATTTTGCGGCAAATTCCACAGAACGCAGGTGCAGGACCCGCGAGCCCTGCCCGGCCAGCTCGAGCATCTCCTCGAACGAGATGCGTGACAGAAGCCGCGCGTCGGGAACCAGCCTGGGATCGGTGGTGTAAACGCCGTCGACGTCGGTGAGTATCTGACATTCGTCCGCGCGAAGAGCGACGGCCAGCGCGACCGCACTGGTATCGGAGCCGCCGCGGCCGATGGTCGTGATGTCGCCCTCGTCATCGATGCCCTGGAAACCCGCCACGACGGGCACCTCCCCTGCGGCGAGTGATGCCATCAACTTTTCAGTTTCCACGGCGGTGATTCGTGCGCGGCGATGCGCGTTCGTGGTGCGCACGCGGATCTGGCCGCCGGTGAACGAGCGGGCCGGCACGCCGCGCTCGCACAGCGCCATCGCGAGCAGCGCGATCGACACCTGCTCCCCGGTGGACAGCAGCACGTCCATTTCGCGCGGGTTCGGTTCCCGGGCGATGCCGGCCGCGAGATCGACGAGACGGTCGGTGGAGTCCCCCATAGCGGAAACTACGAGAGCAACGTGGTCTCCGGATGCACGGATCGCCGCAACTTTTTCGGCCACCCTCCGGATGAGCTCGACCGAGCCCACGGAGGTGCCGCCGTACTTCTGGACGATGGTGCGCGTCACACCGGCATTATGGCGTGCAGCCGCGGACCCGCGTGTGGCGGGTTTGCGCGAAGTGTGCTCAGGCACCCAGCTTGGAGCGCACGAACCCCTCGACACTTTCCAGTGCGGCCGAAAGGGCTGCCGGATTGTTGCCGCCAGCCTGCGCGAAGTCGGGCCGGCCGCCGCCCTTGCCGCCCACCTGCCCCGCGACGTTGCCGACGAGCTCGCCGGCTTTCACTTTCCCGACCTGGTCCGGCGTGACGCCGGCAACCAGCGTGATCTTGTTCGTCGCGTCCACCGAAGCCAGCACGATGACCGCGCTCTTGAACTTGTCCTTGAGCTGATCCACCGCGTTGCGCAGCGCGCCGGCGTCGGCGCCATCCACCTGCGCCGCCAGCACCTTGACGCCGCCGACGTCGCGCGCGCCGGCTGACAGATCGGTGCCCGCACCCGAAGCGAGCTTGTCCTTGAGCTGGCGGTTTTCTTTCTCGAGGAGCCGGATGCGCTCGAGCGCATCGGCCACCTTCGCCGCCACGTCCTCGCGCGAGCCGCGCACCAGGCCCGCGACTTCCTTCATGAGTTGATCGGTGTGCTCGACATAGTCGAGAGCGCCCTCGGCGGTGATCGCCTCGATGCGGCGCACGCCCGCGGCGACGCCGCTCTCACTCACGATCTTGAAGATGCCGATGTCGCCCGCGCGCGCGACGTGCGTGCCGCCGCACAGCTCCATCGAGAACTCGCCCATGCGCAGCACGCGCACGTCCTTGTCGTACTTTTCCCCGAACAGCGCGATGGCGCCTTCCGCGACCGCGGTGTCATAGGGCATCTCGCGCGTCTCGGCCGCGGCGTTGGCGCGGATCTCCGCGTTCACCAGCCGCTCGATCTTCTGCAGCTCGGCCGGCGTGATCGCCGCGAAATGCGAGAAGTCGAACCGCAGGCGATCGGGCGCGACCAGCGAGCCTTTTTGCTGGACGTGCGTGCCGAGCACCTTGCGCAGGGCCGCGTGTAACAAATGCGTGGCCGAGTGATTGGCCATGATGGCCCTGCGCCGCGCGGCGTCGACCTGCGCCGCGAGCTTGTCACCGATCTTGATGAGGCCGCTGACCACCGTACCGAGGTGGGAAAATGCGCCGCCGCGCTTCTGGGTGTCCGACACCGCGAACTTGGCGCCGACGTTGCCGAGCTCGCCCGTGTCACCGACCTGGCCGCCGGATTCCGCATAGAACGGCGTGCGGTCGAGCACCACTTCGCCTGTGTCGCCGGCGTTGAGCTGCGTCACCGCGGCGCCACCCTTGAGCAGGGCGATGACCTGGCCGACGTCGCTGACGGCCTCATAGCCGAGAAAGCTCGTCTTGCCTTCTATCTTCACGCCGGAGCTCAGGTCGACGCCGAACTGGCTCGCGGCCTGCGATTGCTTGCGCTGCACGTCCATCGCGCGCTCGAAGCCTTCCATGTCGACACCGAGACCGCGCTCGCGTGCGATGTCGGCCGTGAGGTCGGTCGGAAAGCCATAGGTGTCGTGCAGCTTGAACACGGTGTTGCCGTCGATCGTGCCGCCGCCGCCCAGCTTGGCGATCGCTGCGTCGAGGATTTCCATGCCGGTCGCAAGCGTGCGCGCGAACTGCTTGCCTTCCTTGAGGAGCACTTCGCGCACGCGCGCCTGCCCCCCGACGAGCTCCGGATAGGCCGCGCCCATCACCTGCACCAGCGTCGGCACCAGCTCGTTGAAGAACGTCGGGCTCTTGCCGAACTTGTGCCCGTGACGCATGGCGCGCCGCGCGATGCGCCGCAGGACGTAGCCGCGGCCCTCGTTCGACGGCACGACGCCGTCGACGACCAGGAAGCTGCAGGCGCGGATGTGGTCCGCGATGACGCGCAGCGAAGGATTGCCGAGCTCGGCGGTACCTAACAACTGCGCCGCATGCCGGATGAGGTCGACGAAGATGTCGATGTCGTAGTTGTTGGTGACGCCCTGCATCACCGCCGACACGCGCTCGAGACCGGCGCCGGTATCCACCGACGGTTTCGGCAGCGGCGTGAGCTTGCCGTCGGCCGAGCGGTCGAATTGCATGAAGACGAGGTTCCAGATCTCGACCCAGCGGTCGCCATCGGCATCGGGCGAGCCTGGAGGACCGCCGGGGATGTGCGCGCCGTGGTCGAAGAAGATTTCGGTGCACGGCCCGCAGGGGCCGGTTTCGCCCATCTGCCAGAAATTGTCGGAGCCGCCGCCCGGCTTGTCGCCGATGCGCACGATTTTCTCTTTCGGCACCCCGGCTTCCTTGTGCCAGAGATCGAAGGCTTCATCGTCGGTCGCGTAGACGGTGACCATCAGGCGCGCGGGGTCGATCTTCAGCGTGCCGGTGACGAAGTCCCAGGCGAAGCGGATCGCGTCCTTCTTGAAGTAGTCGCCGAAGGAGAAGTTGCCCAGCATTTCGAAGAAGGTGTGGTGGCGCGCGGTATAGCCCACGTTTTCCAGGTCGTTGTGCTTGCCACCGGCGCGCACGCAGCGCTGGCTGGTGGTGGCCCGCACGTAGTCGCGTTTGTCCTTGCCGAGGAAGCAGTCTTTGAACTGCACCATGCCGGCGTTGGTGAACAGCAGCGTCGGGTCATTGCCCGGCACGAGGCTGGAGGACGCGACCACGGTGTGGCCGCGCTCGCGGAAAAATTCGAGGAAGGCGCGACGGACATCCGCCGCGCTCATGAAGGTCGGTTTGCTGGGCATGGGTAACTAAGTCGACTGATCCGGTTCGCTGGCTGCATCGAGGCCGGACTCCTCGTCCAGCCCGGACTCGTCATCCGGGCTCCCCTGCAGTACTGCGCGGATATGATCGGTGGAAAAGCCCCGGTATTGCAAAAATCTGGCCTGGCGCGCCCTTTCCTTGCGATCTTTCGGGATATCCGGGCCGAACTTGCGGGCCCGCGTGGCCCGGGCGAGCGCCAGGAAGTCGGGGGCATCCCCGCCCTTCACCGCCTCGTCGATGGCGGAACGGGACAGGCCGGACTTCTGCAGCTGGTTGCGAATGCGCGCGGGTCCGTGGCCGCGCCGCGCGCGATAGGCGACGAAGTTCTGCCCATACCGCTCATTGTTGACCTTGTTCATCGACTCGAGATCGTCCACGACGACCTCGTATGCATGCTCGGTGTAGCCGCGTTCCTTCAGCTTTTTCTTGAGCTCGTTCGTGGAGTAGTCGCGTCGCGCCAGCAGCGACACTGCGTAGTCCATGGCATGGTTCAAGTCGTATGCCTGCTGCTCGGTCAGCGGCGCCTTGCGACCCGGCGTTCGCATGGAACGCTCTCTATTGGGATTCTTTGGATGCATAGATGAGCTTCCCGGCCCGGAATACGCAACGCACCTGCGCGAAATTCTTCACGTCGTCGGCGGGATCACCGGCGAGCACCACGATGTCCGCCGCCAGTCCGGACTGCACGCGACCGCGGACCTTCGATTCCTTCCATCGCTCGGCGGGCGCGGTGGTGAGCGAGGCGAGTATCTCCATGGGTGTGAGCCCGGCCTTCGCCATCTGAACGTATTCCTCGGTCGGATCGTCGTCGTGCATGTAGCCGACATCGGTGCCGAAGAGGATCTGCCCGCCCGCACCCTTGAAGACGCGTAGTTGCTCGAACGTGGCGCCGACCAGTTTGTCGACGATTGCGGGCGGCACGTCTTCCTTCGCGAGCTCGTAGAGCCAGAGCTTGAACGTGGGGATCACCGACACGTGCCGGGCCACCATTTTCTGGACGAGCGCGCCGTCCCACGGCGCGTCTTCTCCGAGCGTGGTGTGAACGAAGACATCGACGCCCGCCTCGAGTGCCGTGCGCATTCCGTCGACGCTGGTTGGATGCGCGAGCAGCAGCTTTCCTTTCGCGTGCGATTCCTCCGCCGCAGCGCGCGCCACTTCCAGCGACAGCGACGTCGTGGTGTGTTGGGACGGCGATGTGACCATGAAGATCTTGGTGGCGTCGGCACCCTGCGCGAGATTGCCGCGCACGTCGCGCCGCGCCTGCGCGGCGTCGCGCGGCTGGTGCATGCGCGCGAGCACGTCGGTGGGGAGGTCGTCGATGTAGCTCGGTATGCCGTCGACCGGAAACAGCGGCAGCCCGGTGGTGAGGATGCGCGGCCCCGGCACCTCGCCCTTTTCCACCCGCGCGCGCAGCGCGAAGGTGTTGCCCTGGTCCGACGCGGTGTCGAACACCGACGTGTAGCCCCAGCGCGTGAGCATGTCTTCGAGACCGCGCGCCAGCTCCGCCGCGGGCCGCTGCGCGGCATTCTGGAAACGCGGCTCGATGAAGTGAACGTGGCTGTTCTGAAACCCGGCGACGACGACACCGCGACATGGGGAGATTCGCGTCTCGCCGTGGGCGTGCGTTCCCCGCCGCGCGTCGACCACTGACTGGATGCGATCGTTCGCGATCAGCACCGACCCGTTCACCGGCGCGGCATCGGGCGCGGTGTAAATCTTGTCCGCGCGGATCAACCAGGATTCCGCGGGCGCGGGAACGCTGATGGCGACCGCGAATGCCGCCGCCAGGAGAATGATCGAACGCATGGAAGAACCTCTCGGGGAACAGATCCTGTTTGGACCTGTTCCCCGCCGTTCCGGTTTATGCCGTGAGGAGAAAGGGGACAGATCTATTTTCGCCGGCCAATGCCGCGACGAGACCTGCCCCCATCTGGCATAAAAAGATCAGTCCCCTCCGCCGACGCTCTTGAGCTCGGGCCGCGCCGCCTTCACCGGCACGAGCTTGGCGCGAATCTGTGTCTCGATATCCTTGGCGAGCTCGGGACGAGCCTTGAGGAAGTCGCGCGCGTTGTCCTTGCCCTGGCCGATGCGTTCGCCCTTGTAGCTGTACCAGGCGCCGGACTTCTCGATGATGCCCTGCGTGGAACCCATGTCGATGATCTCGCCTTCACGCGAAATGCCCAGGCCGTACATGATTTCGAACTCGGCTTCGCGGAACGGCGGCGCCACCTTGTTCTTCACCACTTTCACGCGAGTCTGGTTTCCCACGACTTCTTCGCCGGCCTTGATGGCGCCGATGCGGCGGATGTCGAGACGGACCGAGCTGTAGAACTTGAGCGCGGTGCCGCCCGTGGTGGTTTCCGGGTTGCCGAACATGACGCCGATCTTCATGCGGATCTGATTGATGAAGATGACCATGGTGTTCGAACGCGAGATGTTGCCGGTGAGCTTGCGCAGCGCCTGCGACATGAGGCGGGCATGCAGACCCATCTGCGGCTCGCCCATTTCGCCTTCGATTTCGGCTTTGGGCGTGAGCGCCGCCACGGAGTCGATGACTACCAGATCGACCGCGCTGGAGCGCACCAGCATGTCGGTGATCTCGAGCGCCTGTTCGCCGGTGTCGGGCTGGGACACGAGCAGCTCGTTGACGTTGACGCCTAACTTCTCGGCGTAGGAGGGGTCGAGCGCGTGCTCGGCATCCACGAATGCGGCGGTGCCGCCGAGCTTCTGGATTTCAGCAACCACCTGCAGCGTGAGCGTGGTCTTGCCGGAGGATTCCGGCCCGTAGATTTCGATGACACGACCGCGCGGCAACCCACCGATGCCGAGCGCGATGTCGAGCCCCAGGGAACCGGTGGAGACCGCTTCGACGTCGTACGACGCCGCGGCATCACCGAGACGCATGACCGAACCCTTGCCGAACTGCTTTTCGATCTGGCCCAGTGCGGCGCTCAGCGCCTTCTTGCGGTTTTCGTCCATCGTGGAGTCCTCTTTATCGACGGTTTTGATGGCGGAAAAATTAGCACACGGTCCTGTATAAATACACAGGAAAATTAAGGTGAATGACTGAATATTCGCAGGTGCTACGAATCGTTCATGCCGTCCAGTGGCCACGCATCAACGACACTGTATATCGATCCGGATTCCTCGCGACGACTCTCCATCAACGCGAATCGCGTGCAATGCATGAGAAATGCGGGCTCGAGCGGCCGAGGCCACGAATCCGGCTCCGTGCGCACCTTGCGCGCCAGCGTGAGATGCGCGCGAAACGGTTTGGCGTCCGGCGCAAATCCCGCGGCGATCGCGGCCAGCGACAAATCCCGGGAGAGCTCGCGGGCGCGGCGCGCCCCCTCGTCTTCGATGGCCGTCGCACACAGCACCTTGGGCTGCTCCCAATATTCCAGCGCGGCAAAACACAACGTTGCCGGTGCGCCACGCACCGTGGCCGCCGTCTCTCGCAGCAGCGCGAGCTTTTCAGGAGCGACCGCGCCGACGAAGCACAGCGTCGCGTGCAGATTCGCAGCGGGCACCACCTGCGTGCCGAGCTCGACCGCCAGCGGCCGCAGGTGTTCGAGCAGCACCGCGCCGGCATCCGCCGGCGGCTGCAGCGCGAAGAACAGTCGCATCATCCGCGGCTAGGCCGGAACGGGCAGCGCCCGCAGCAGGTTGAGCGCGTATTCGACGGCGTGCCGGCGCACCGCGTCGCGGTTGCCGTCGAACTGGATGAGGTGTCCCTGGCACTCGAGACGATCCTCGATCTTCTGCGCGACCGCGAACCACACCGTGCCGACGGGTTTGCCGGGCACCGCGCCACCGGGCCCCGCGATGCCGCTCACCGCGATGGACACATTCGCATCGCAGCGGCGCAGCGCGCCCTCGGCCATGGCGCGCACGACGGCGTCGCTGACGGCGCCCTCGGTCTCGATGAGTCTGGCCGGCACGTCGAGATCGCGGGTCTTCGCCGCATTCGAATAGCACACGAATCCGCAATCGAACCACTCGGAGCTGCCCGCGATGTCGGTGCAGAGCTTGGCGATCCAGCCGCCCGTGCAGGACTCGGCGGTGACCAGCCGGCGCCGGGCCTCATGCAGTCGGGACCCGACCTCGCGGGCGAGTGCGGCGAGGACGCTGTCGGTGGGTGTCATCACGCTCGCAGGATAGTCCCGGCGCCATGAACCTTCCTAGCCGCTACCATGATTCGGCATGCGGCGCGCGTACGAGGTGAGGCATGCGCGCGCCGCGCCCCTGTTCGCGTGGCTGAGTGAAGCGCTGGACGTTCGCCATTCGGCACCCTGACCCTGTTCCTGATCGACTTCCAGCATTTCGAAGCATCCGACGACGAGTGAGCTACGATTCGCCCGCATGAAGGTCCGACACTCTTGAACAGTCGCCCCCAGGAACACACGCCGATGATGACGCAGTACCTGCGCATCAAGGCCGAACACCCCGACTCGCTCCTGTTCTACCGCATGGGCGATTTCTACGAGCTGTTCTACGACGACGCGCGGCGCGCCGCCAAGCTCATCGACATCACGCTGACCTCGCGCGGGCAGTCCGCGGGCGAGCCCATCCCGATGGCGGGCGTGCCGTACCACAGCGTCGACACCTATCTCGCGCGCCTGGTGCGCAAGGGCGAGTCGGTGGCGATCTGCGAGCAGATCGGAGACCCCGCCAAGTCCAAGGGCCCGGTCGAGCGCCAGGTGGTGCGCGTCCTCACGCCGGGCACCGTGACCGACGACGCGCTGCTCGAGCAGCGCCGCGAGACCCTGCTCGCCGCGGTAGTCAGGCGGCCGGGCAAGGACGAGGACTCCTACGGCCTCGCCTGGCTCGACCTCGCCGCCGGCCGTTTCTCGGTGCTCGAGGCCGACGGCCGCGCGGCGCTCGAGGCGGAGCTCGAGCGCCTGAAACCGGCCGAGCTGCTGGTGCCCGAGGACCAGTCGCGCGAGCTCGGTGAGATCACCCTGGGCGAACAGCGCGTGCGCCCGCCGTGGCACTTCGAGCTGGCCAGCGCGTCGCGCCTGTTGACGGATCAGCTCGGCACGCTGGACCTGCGCGGCTTCGGCGCCGACGACCTGCCGCTCGGCATCGCCGCTGCCGGCGGGCTGCTGCAATACGTACGCGAGACGCAGAAGACGGCGCTGCCGCACATCAATTCCCTCACCGTCGAGGAGCGCGGCGACGCGCTGCACCTCGACGCCGCGACACGCCGCAATCTCGAGATCGACGCGTCGCTCTCCGGTCAGGACGCCGCGACGCTGTTCGCGCTGCTCGATTCCACGAACACGGCCATGGGATCGCGCTGCCTGCGTCGCTGGCTCAACCGTCCGCTCACCGATCACCAGCAGCTGCGCCGGCGGTACCAGGCGATTGCGCTGCTGGTGGACGCGCGCCGCTTCGAGAGCCTGCGCGAGCCGCTGCGCGCCATCGGCGACGTGGAGCGCATTCTCTCGCGCGTCGCGCTGCGCAGCGCGCGTCCGCGCGACCTCACGGGCCTGCGCGCCTCGTTGGGCGCGCTGCCACAAATACGCGCCTCGATGGCGAAAATAGAAGCGCCGCTGGTCGCCGATCTCGCCGCGGCCGTCGGCGAGCACGCCGACGTCGTCGCGCTGCTCACCAGCGCCATCGCCGAGGAACCCTCGGTGGTGCTGCGCGACGGCGACGTGATCGCCCCGGACTACGACGCCGAGCTCGACGAGCTGCGGCGCATCGCCACCCACACCGATGAGTTCCTGCTCGAGCTCGAGAAGCGCGAGCGCGAGCGCTCCGGTCTCTCCTCGCTCAAGCTCTCCTACAACCGCGTCTCGGGATTCTTCATCGAGGTGAACCGCTCGCAGGCGGAGAAGGTGCCGAAGGAGTACATCCGCCGCCAGACCGTGAAGAACGCCGAGCGTTTCATCACGCCGGAGCTCAAGAGCTTCGAGGACAAGGTGCTGGGCGCGCGCGAGAAGGCGCTGGCGCGCGAGCGCGAGTTGTACGAGGCGCTGCTCACGCAGCTCATCGACCGCCTGGCCGCGCTGCGGGCCACCGCCGATGCGCTGTCCTCGCTCGACTGCCTCGCGGCGCTCGCCGAGCGCGCGGCCCAGCTCGCCTGGACCGAGCCCACGCTCGTGGGCGAGACGCGGCTCGAGATCCGCGGCGGCCGGCATCCCGTCGTCGAGCATTTCATCGACGGCGCGTTCGTGCCCAACGATCTCGTGCTCGACGCCTCGCGCCGCATGCTGGTGGTGACGGGCCCGAACATGGGCGGCAAATCCACGTACATGCGCCAGGGCGCGTTGATCGTGCTGCTGGCGCACGTCGGCAGTTTCGTGCCGGCGGATTCGTGCGTGCTCGGCCCCATCGACCGCATCTTCACGCGCATCGGCGCGGGTGACGACCTGGCCGGCGGCCGCTCGACGTTCATGGTCGAGATGACCGAAGCGGCCAACATCCTCAACAACGCCACGGACAAGAGTCTCATCCTCATGGACGAGATCGGCCGCGGCACCAGCACCTTCGACGGCCTGTCGCTGGCCTGGGCCGTCGCGCGCCACATCGCGCGCGTGAACCGCGCCTTCACGTTGTTCGCGACTCACTACTTCGAGCTCACCGGTCTCGCGAACGAGCTCGACGGCATCGCCAACGTGCACCTCGACGCCACCGAGCACCGCGACGGCATCGTGTTCCTGCACGCGGTCAAGGAAGGTCCCGCCAGCCGCAGCTATGGCCTCGCGGTGGCGCAGCTCGCCGGCGTGCCGCGCGAGGTGATCGCGGCGGCGCGCGAATACCTGGTGGCGCTCGAGAAAGGCGGCGCGGACACCGCCGGCCACAACCCGCGCTCCCGCGGCCGCGCCGCATCCGCGAGCACTCCGCAGGCCCAACTACCGCTCGAGCCGCCCGCCGCGCCGCCGCCCGATCCGCGGCTGCTCGAGCTCGAGGCCGCTCTGAAGGCGGTCAGCGTGGACGATCTCACGCCGCGCGCCGCGCTCGACCTGGTCTACAAGCTGCGCGCGCTGCTCGGCTAGTAAAAAGGGGACAGATCTATTTTCGAAAAATAGATCTGTCCCCTTTTTGACGGCCGGCCGCAATCTGTCATGGAGCGGACTTTCGTGACGCACCTTGCAAAACACGGCTTTCATATTGCGGCCCGATGAACATTGCTAGCTAGGCGCCGTGCGCGCTGGACCCACCGGGAACATTTCCGACTATCATCGCAGCGTTCTCAGGGAGGTCTCAAACATGTCGATTTTCTTTACACGCGCCCGCGCCTGGGCGCTCGTGGTCCTGTGCGCGCACGCGCCGCTCGCCGCGTCGCAAACCGTCGAGACTTTTGCCGGCGGCCGTTCGATCGACAACCTGCCGGCCACCGCAGCCTCCGTGAACCCGAGCGCGGTCGCCGCCGCGCCCGACGGCACCGTCTACATGGTCGACTGGGTCTTCAAGCGGCTGCTCCGCCGCGACCCCATGACCGCGACGCTGTACACCATTCCGCTCGTCGGCCTGCCGCCGCCCTTCGACGCTGCCCAGTACAACACAGTCGATCATTTCTTCTTCGCACCCAACGGCACCGGCTACGTGCTGTCCAACTCCATCCTGTTCAGCATCAATCCGGTGACGGGCCTGGTGACGCAACGCGCGCGGCTGTGGCGCAGCGAAAGCCCGGAAGTGGCATGCAACAGCTATTTCCCGCCGCACCAGTTCGCAGTGGATGGCAATGGCGCCATCTACTACACCGATTTCAACTCCAATGCGATTTGCAAGATCGTCAATACGCTGCCGTTCTACATCCACTTCAACACCACCGGCTTCTCCGGCGATGGTGGCCCGTTCAGCTCGGCGCGCATCAACCGGCCGGCGGGCATCGCGGTCGATGCGGCCAACAACATCTACATCGCGGACCAGGGCAACCACCGCATCCGCAAGATCACGGTGGCCACGGGCATCATCACCACCATTGCCGGCAACGGCTCGCTCGGCAAGGGCGGCGAAAACCTGCTCGCCACCGCGACACCACTCAGCAGTCCCGGCCGTCTCACCTTCGACGCCGCCGGCAATCTCTACGGCATCGAGCTCGGCAACTATCGCGTCCGCCGCCTCGATGCGGCCACCGGCCGCATCTCCACCGCGTCGGGCAATGGACTGCAGGTGACGGCGCCGCAGGCCAGCGGCGTGCTGGCGACGTCCGTCCCGCACGGAATCCTCAACTCGTTGGCCATGCACCCGAGCGGCGACCTGCTGATCAGCGATGACGGGCAGCGGGTCGTGCGCCGCCTGAACGGCGCCACGGGCATCATCGACACCATCGCGGGCAACGGCGCGGTCTATTTCTGCGGCGAGAGCTCGCTGCCGCGCGATGCCTGCATCGATTCGCCGGGTGGCATCGCCGTCGAAAGCAATGGCGACGTGTACATCGCGGATTCCGGCAACCGTCGCGTGCGCAAATACTTTGCCGCCACCGGACTGTTGGCCACCATCGCCGGACGCTCGGGTCCGTACGAGTTCCAGGGCAACGGCGGCCCCGCGCTCGACGTGGTCTTCCCGGATCAGATCGGGGGCCTGGCGCTCGATGATGCGGGCAACCTGTACATCGCCGGAACGTACGGCTACCGCATCTACCGCATCGACCGGCTCACCGGAATCCTCACCTCCATCGCGGGCACGGGCGCCAGCGGCTTCACCGGCGATGGCGGCCCCGCGACGGCCGCGAAAATCGGCTGGACCAGGAACGTCGCCGTCGACCCGGCCGGCAACGTGTACTTCAGCGAGCAGACGGCCAACCGCGTGCGCAGGATTGCCGCGGGCAGCGGCGTCATCTCCACCTACGCCGGCACCGGAGTGGCCAACGGCGCGCTCGGCGACGGCGGGCCGGCCACCGCGGCTTCGCTCTCCGGGCCGAGCCACCTGGCCATCGACAAGACGGGGAACCTGCTCATCGTCGACTACAACAACAACCGCGTGCGCCGCGTGGACAAGACCACCGGCGTCATCACCACGGCCATAGGCAACGGGCAGTGGGGCACGAGTGGTGACGGCGGCCCCGCGACGGCCGCGAGCATCGCCGGCTCTCCCATCGCAGTCGACGCCGGCGGCAACGTATTCATGATCAACGGCACGATGCGCAAGGTCGACGCGCAGACCGGAATCATCACCACGGTCCCGAACGTGCCCAACAAGTCGCCCGAGGGCTTCTCGATCAATCCGACCGCCATCGCCTTCGACGCGAACGGCCGGCTCTACGACGCCACGTATCAGGCAGTGCTGCGCATCTCGGGTCTGCCCACCACGCAGCCCGACTCCACGCCGCCCGTCATCATCCCCACCGTCACCGGCCTGCTCGGCGACGAGGGCTGGTACAAGGGCGACGTTCAGGTGCTCTGGGCGGTGACCGACGCGGAATCGCCGGTCGTGTCGACCACGGGATGTGCGGCGACCTCGGTGACGCAGGACACCACGGGCGTCACGGTCACGTGCACGGCAACCTCGGGCGGCGGCAGCAACTCGAACAGCGTCACGATCAAACGCGACGCCACGCCGCCCACGGTAACGTTTGGCGCGCTCTCGCCCGCACCGAATGCCAACGGCTGGAACAACACCGACGTCACGCTTCCATACACCATCAGCGACGACACGTCGGGTGTGGCATTGCTTCCCCAGGAGCCGCTGGTGTTCACCCACGAAGGCGTCGGCGTGGCTCACTACTTTTTCGTCACCGATCGCGCGGGCAACAGCGCGACGTACGAAGCTCCTCTCGTCAAGATCGACCGGACTGCGCCATTGGTCTCACCCGATGTCACGGGAGCGCCGGGCACCAACGGCTGGTACCGCGGCGATGTGCAGGTCGGCTGGTCGATCAGCGAATTCCCGGAAAGTGTCGAGTCGATGAACGGCTGCGAGACGAGCACGGTGTCGGTGGATACCACCGGGACCGCTTTCACGTGCACCGTGACATCCGCCGGTGGCACGACGAGCAGCTCGGTCACGGTCCAGAAGGATTCGACCGTGCCCACGCTGGGCTTCGGCGCGCCCACACCGGCCGCGAATGCATTCGGCTGGCACAATTCCGACGTCTATGTGCCGTTCACGGCGAACGATGCGACCTCGGGAGTTGCATCGACGAGCATTCCGAGCCCGCTGACCTTCACCAACGAAGGTCTCGGCGTGCGCAAGTCGGTTACGGTCACCGACCTGGCCGGCAACTCCGCCACGTTCCAGAGCACGCCGCTCAACATCGACAAGACGGGGCCGTTGATCACGCCCGTCATCACCGGCCCGCTCGGCAACAACGACTGGTATGTGGGTAACGTCACCGTCGAGTGGACCATCAACGAAATGCCGGAGAGCATCCGCGAGATCATCGGCTGCGAGGGTGGCACCGTCACCACCGACACCGACGGCGTCATGTTCGGCTGCGTCGTGAACTCCGGCGGCGGCTCGATGGCAATGCCCGCCTGGGTCAAGCGCGACACGGCGCCGCCCACGCTGCTGTGGGGAGCGTTCTCGCCGGCGCCCAACGCCAACGGCTGGAACAAGACCGACGTCAGCGTGCCGTTCACCGCCGGCGATGCGCTCTCGGGCATCGCCGGACAGAGCGCCAACAACCCGCTGGTGATCACCGCCGAAGGCGAAGGAGTTACGGGCGAAGTCACGTTGACCGACAAGGCGGGCAACGAGGCGACGTTCAACACCGCGCCGCGCAACATCGACAAGACGGCTCCGGTGATCACGATCAACAGCCCCGCGAACGGTGCGACCTATGGCTTCTACCAGGACGTGGAAGCCGACTACGAGTGCGACGACGTGTCGCTCGCGAGCTGTACGGCGCCGACGCCCCAGCGTGGACTGGTGAACACCAGGAGCGGCGGCACGAAGACCTTCAAGGTGACGGGCAAGGATCTGGTGAATTTCACCAGCGCGGCGACGAACACGTTCACGGTGGAGTCGACCTTCCACTGGAGTGGCTTCGCCGCGCCCGCCAACCCGCCGGTGCTCAACCGCGTGGCGCGCAACACGCGCGTGCCGATCCGCTGGCAGCTGCCGGATGGGCACGGAGGTTTCGTCACCAACACCGCGGCGTTCAAGTCCATCACCAGCTCGAGCTGGAGCTGCGGAAGCACGGCCTCGGTGCCCTACACCGCGACCACGACGGCACCCGTCGGCATCAGCTTCGACTGGGCCACCGCATCACTCGTCTACAGCTGGAGCACCGGCAGCACGGCGGTGTGCCGCACGGTGCAGATCGAGCTGCGCGACGGCTCGCAGCACGAGGTGTATTTCAAGGTTCAGTAGTACGGCACGGGCCCGGTGTTCGCACCGGGCCCTGTCCACCGCCATCGACAATAGCCGTTCACCGCAGGCTCACCAGCATGCCATCCGCGCGCGGCTCGACGGCCACGCGCCGCGCCAGGAATCGCTCGACGACGACCGCGTTCGAGCGCAGGTGGGGCGTCACCTCGGTGGCCAGG
>JBIOZI010000262.1:0-10216 GCA_044871085.1 Steroidobacteraceae bacterium
TGCCCACAGCTTCCTCCCGATCCCACCTCGCGATGGACACCGTTGCCGCTCAGCTAACACTTCCCCTTGCCGGGTGTGTAGAGGACTTCCACCTCCAAGTGAGTGCGCCCTGCCGGGCGCACAAAAAGGGAGGCAACTTTCGTTGCCTCCCCCCGATCGATTCAGCGGACTCAGCAAATCGATCGATCGAGACCTCAGAACCTGCCGCGCAGGCCGAACATGACGGTACGGCCCGCGTTGAACGAGTTGTACGTCGCGTTCGAGAACTGAGAGTAGGTGCGGCGGCTTTCGTTCGTGACGTTGATGCCGTCGATGGTGAGCTGCGGCGCGTACTCGGACCAGCCGAACATGTCCGACAGGTCGAAGCTCGACGAGAAGTCCACCTGCCGGTAGTCGTCACCGAACAGGTCGGCACCGTTGACGCCCTGCTGGTTCGAATTCGGCCCGGTGAGCTGTGAACCCTGGGCCGAAGTCACCGAGACGCGCGCGCTGATGCCATGTCTCTCGTAGTAGAGCGTGGCGTTGTACGTCTCGGGCGGCACGCCGAGCGCCAGCGCCGGAGCACCCACGCCCTGCCCTCTCTGGTCGATGATGGTGTAGTTAGCCGTGAAGCCGAGGCCGTTGACGCCGATCTTCCCGAGCAGGAAATCGAGCGGCTGCACCCAGTTGAATTCGAGGCCGTTGATGATGAGCTTGCCGTCGGCGTTCACCGTGCGGTCCAGCCGGACGATCGCGGTGTTGGGATCGCCGCCGACGCCGCGACCGATGAGTGCCGCCTGCTGGCTGGCTCCGAGCGACGCGAAGTTCGCGCCGTACTGCGCCAGCGAGCCGAACGTCACGAAGTCCTGCTGCAGGCGCGTGAAGCCGGTGAGCGTCTTGCGGAACGCCGCGGCACCGAAATATCCCTCATTGCCCGTGTAGTACTCGAAGCCGAAGTCCAGGTTCTTGGACAGATAGGCCTTGAGATCCGGGTTGCCGAGCGAAGCCGAGCTCGCGTCCGCGTTCGGGAATGCGATGCCCGAGCGCAGGTCGCCCGGATTGGGCCGCGTCATGGTGCGCGACACACCGGCGCGCACGACGAAATCGTCCGTGACATTCCACGCCAGGGTGCCCGAGGGCAGATAGTTGTGATACTTCGTGTGCAGCGTCGCGATCGTGACGACGTCCGGATAGCGCGAGCCGTCGGCCGCATCCGTGGCACCCGCCGTGGTGTTCGGCACCGGGTTTCTCGGGTCGACACCGGTGACACGCGAGGTGACGCTCTGCTCGGTCTCGACGTAACGCACGCCGGCGTTGTAACGCAGGCGGTTGCTGCCGATCGTGGTATCGCCATTCATCTGCGTGAACAGCGCACTCACGTCCTCCGAGATCGTGGCCCAGCCCGCGTTGACAGGTGTCGCGCCTATCTCTGTCTCGAGGGCGTGGATCGCGTCGTAGTTGGAGGCGTCCTTGAAGTCGCCCCAGTTCACGGCCACGAAGCCGAAACGCGTCGGCCGCAGGTAGTCCTGCACCGCCGCGTTCGGGATGAGCGACCCGCCGTAGGTCAGCGGAACCGGAGTACCCGTCGAATAGCCGGTGCCGAGCGCCGGGTAGCTGGGGTACGGCTGTCCGTTGACGGGCGACGGCGTGATGGCACTGGCGATGTCACCGCGGCACGGAGGCTGGCGGTTCGGGCCGGGCACGAATGCGCTCGGGTTTCCGCCGCACACGGCGTTCTGGTACATCTGCGTGTTGCTCAGCGGCCGGATGTCGCGTGACATCTCGTCCTTCGCGCCGCCGAATTTCAGCGCGAAATCATCGTCGCCCCAATTGAGACTGAAGCGTCCGCCCTGCGTTTCGGTCTCGCGCCGCTCGTCGACCATGTCCGTGCGGCCGACTTCGACGCCGCCGCCGCGGTTCGCGACCGCCCAGGCGAACGTAGCCGGATCGTTGACGCTCAGGTCCGACTGGATGCTCGGGATGCCGCCAGTGTTGGTGTAGGTGACGGTCGTCGGCTGCGAGATCGCGAGTACCGTCGGGTCCTCACGATTGAACTCGCTGTGCGTGAAATTGCCCTGCACGTCGAGGGTGAACTTCTCACCGAACTTGAAGACCACGCCCGGGTTCGTGCCCCAGAACTCGAGCTCCTCGTTGTACGGGCGGTATTCGAGCAGGAACATCGAGTTCGGGAAGGTGGCACTGGTTACCACGCAGCCGAGCGAGCAGTCCGAGCGGTCGACCTGCATGTCCTGCGGAATGATGAGGCCGCCCTGGCTCGTGCGGCGCACGCCCCACATCATGTCCACGCGCTCGAGCTGGTTCTCCTTCTTGCCGTACATCGAATCGAGATAGAAATGGAGATTCTCGCTGGGACGGAACTCGAGGCTCAGCACGGCGCTGTCGCGATCACGGTCGCCCGCGTCGAACATCGGACGGCCGAGGCGCGGGATGAGCGCATTGTCGATCTGCTGGATCGTGAGCCCCGGGTTTTGGGCCAGCAGGAACGCGTTGTCGATCGTCGCGCCGGGTGTGAGCCCCGCGCCTACGGTGCTGGGGTTGTCGGGCACCACGCTGATCTGCCCGGGACCGGCACCGGTTCCACCCGTGGTATTGCAGGGTGCGCCCGCCGCGCCGCACTGCGCCGCCGTGAGATTCAAGCTGGTCCAGCCGACGGTTTCGAAACCCGTGGCAGCGACCTTGTTCCTGCCGATCGAGACTCCGGCCAGGACACCAAAGGTTTCGCCGAACTTGTAGTTCGCGATGACGGAACCCTTGACGCCGGTGTCGTCGGCCTTGCTGTTGTCGATGCCGGCGAGCGAGTACGTGAGGCTGTTGCCATCGCGATCGAACGGCCGCGCCATGCGCATGTTGATCGTGCCGGCGGCGCCGCCTTCGATCATCTCGGCATTCGGCGTCTTGTACACGTTGAGCTGCGAGAACAGCTCGGTCGGAAACAGATCGAGATCGACTTCGCGGTTCTGCGCCGCGTTGTCCTGGCCGGCGGAGCCGATGGAGACCGGCGCGTTGTTGAGCAACACGCGCGTGAAATTCGTATTGAGCCCGCGAATGGCGACGTTGAGCCCTTCGCCCGTGATCTCGCGGTTGATCGTCACGCCGGGAATGCGGTTGAAGGATTCGGCGATGTTCGTGTCGGGGAACTTGCCAATGTCTTCGGCAAAGACCGCATCGACGAAGCCCACCGCGGCGCGCTTGGCGGCGGTCGAATCCGCGAGACTGCGGCGGAAACCCGTGACCACCACCTCGTCGACCTCTTCGCCGCCCGGCGCCGAGCCCGGCTGGGCGTCCTGCGCCGATGCACCCTGCGACACGAGCCCCGCGGCTCCGGCAAACAATGTCACGGCAAGACGGTTGAATTGCTTCACGTCCATGGACGTACCCCCTCGTTTTGTAATTACGCTCGTGCCGGCGGGGAGTCGCTTGCTGCCAACCCCCGCTTCGGCCGCTGATGGGAACGGTAACAAACTGGTCAGGCCAAACGCAATAATCCCCCTGACCAGTCGCCCCGATCGGGCAACCGGGGCCCTGCGGACACCCGCAGCCGCCCTTGTTGGCGTAACGGCGTACACGGATACTGAGGTCCATGGTCGAACCGCGCCGCCTGTACGAACACATCGCACGAAAGCTCGCGAAATCCATTGCGGATGGCGAGTACAAGGTCGGCGACAGATTGCCTTCGGAGCGAGAGTTGGCGCAGTCCTTCGAGGTCTCGAGACCCACGGTGCGCGAAGCCATCATCGCGCTCGAGATCGACGAGCTCGTCGATGTACGCCTGGGCTCCGGCGTCTACGTGATGAACCGGCGGCCACCCGCCGGCGAGGAGAGCGTCAAGGACATTGGTCCGTTCGAGCTGCTCGAAGCCAGACGCGCCATCGAGGGCGAGGCCTGCGCGCTCGCGGTGCTGCGCATCGACGCCGCGCAGCTCGCGCAGCTCGCGGCGCTCATCGAAGAGATGCGCGACGACAACCAGCACAACGAGATCCTCATGAGCGAGGGCGCGGACCGCCGCTTCCACGAGTTGATAGCCACGTCCACGCAGAACAGCGCCATCATCGCGGCGGTGCAAATGCTGTGGGATGCGCGGGCGCGCTCGCCGCAGAGCCATTCGATGGACGACAAGGGGCGTGCGCGCGGACTGGTGCCGCCGATCGAAGAGCACAAGCAGATCGTGCGCGCGCTCAAGCGGCGCGATCCCGACGCCGCGCGCGCCGCCATGCACAAGCACCTGACGCGCGTCATCGAAGGCATGCTGAAGGCGACCGAGGTCGCAGAGCTCAAGCGCGCCCGGGCGGTCGCCGCCGAGAAGCGGCGGCGCTATTCGCGCGCCACGTCGGGTCGCGGCGCGGCCCGTCCCCGGCCCGCGTAGTCCGACTGCCGGGCGTCGCGCGCGCTCAGACTGTCACGGGCCTTCGCTTCGGCAGGCCCGCGTACACGAGCGCGATGCCGATCACGCCGAATCCGCCGGCCGCCGTCGCTGCCTGCAGTGCGCCGGAGAACTTCACGATGCTGATGATGTAGTCCCAGTGCTGCGACACGTACGTCATGAGCGCGATGCCGACGGCCATCACCACGATGCCCGAGATGACCAGCGCACCATGCGCCCTGCTCTGATCGAGGCCGGCATCCACGTTCACTTGCACGAACCGGCCCTTGAACCAGAACCAGAACAGCGCCAGGGCGGTGACGTGCATGAGGCCGGCCCAGATGAACGCGCTCTGCTGCGTGCCGGTCCACTGCACTCCGAGGCCCACGAGGAGCGTCATCAACATGCCGCCGATGCCGCCGGCGGTGGCGCCGAGGCCGACCACGGAGCCGGACACCTTCTGCGGAAACAGATCCGTGGCGTTCGTGAACAGGTTCGCGGACCACGCCTGGTGACAGCCGGTGGCGAGCGAGATGAACAGGATGCAGCTCAGGAAGCTGTCCGCGTAGTACGCGAAAATGGACGCCGGCATGAGGATGGCGGCGAGACCCATCGTCAGCATGCGCGCCTTGCCCACCGGCCAGCCGCGCTTGATCAGCGAGCCCGAGAGCCAGCCGCCGAGTACGGAGCCGATCGACGATCCGACGTAGATGACGCCGACCCATTTCGCGCTCTTGAGCGCGTCGAGGTGGCGTTCGCGCACCAGGTAGTCCGGCAGCCAGAATAGATAGAACCACCACACGGGATCGGTGATGAACTTGCCAATCAGGAACGGCCAGATCTCGCGATAGCGCAGCAGTGCCGTCCAAGGCACCTTCACCGCTTTCTCGCCCGCGATCTGCCCCGCCTTGATGTACTCGAGCTCGGCGGCCCCGACGCGCGGATGCTCCTCCGGCGAACGGAAGAACGCGCTCCAGAAGAACAACCAGATGAGGCCCATGACGCCGATGAACACGAAGGCCCATTGCCAGCCGAACGTCTCCGCCAGCCACACCGTGCCGAACGACACGATGACGCCGACGCTCGTGCCCGAGTTGAAGATACCGGTGGCGAGCGCGCGCTCCTTCTGCGGGAACCACATGGCGACGGCCTTGATGGATGCCGGGAAATTCGCCGCTTCGGCGATGCCGAGGATGAAACGCACGATCACGAAACCGATGACCGTCGCGACGAGCCCATGCGCCGCGGCCGCAACGGACCAGACGATCAACGCGCCGGCGAGCGCCCTCTTGACGCCGAATCGATCCACGAAGATGCCGATGAGCGAAGGAAATGCGGCGTATGCGAACGTGAAGGCGAACGTGATCCAGCCGTAGTCGACATTGGTCCAGCCGAGCTTGACCTCCAGGATGGGCTTGAGCACCGACAACGAGTTGCGGTCGATGTAGTTGATGGTCGTCGAGAAGAACAGCAGCGCGCAGATGACCCAGCGGTATTTGCCGATCTTGCCGACGATCCCGCCGGAGGTGCGATTGCCACCGGTGTCATTCGAAACGTTGTCAGTGCTCATGCTCGACCCCCTCGAGGAACCCATCGATCAGAGTTTGTAGGCTTTCTTTGGAAATTCGTACGCGAGCTGCGGCGCGAGCGTCGCGGCCTCGTCTTCGGGCAGCCGGTGTTCGGCCACGAGACGGGCCAGGAAGGAACAATCGACGCGCCGCGCGACGTCGTGACGCGATGGAATGGACAGGAAGGCGCGCGTATCGTCGTTGAAGCCGACCGTGTTGTGGAAACCCGCCGTCTCGGTAGTTTGCTCACGGAACCGCATCATGCCTTCGGGGCTGTCGTGGAACCACCATGCGGGGCCGAGCTTGAGCGCCGGGTAGTGGCCGGCGAGCGGCGCGAGCTCGCGCGCATAGGAGCTCTCGTCGAGCGTGAACACGATGATCGACAGCGCGGGGTCGTTGCCGTAGCGATTGAGCAGCGGCCGCAGCGCGCCGACGTAGTCGGTGCGCGTGGGGATGTCGGCGCCGATGTTCGCGCCGAAACGGTCGAACAGCGGCCCGTTGTGATTGCGCCAGGCGCCCGGATGGATCTGCAGCACCAGCTTGTCGTCGAGGCTCATGCGCGCCATCTCCACCAGCATCTGGCCGCGGAACAGATCCGCGTCGCCGGGGTTGGCCGCGCCGCGCACGATGCGCAGGAACAGCGCCTCGGCATCGGTGGGGGAAAGATCGGCGGTGCGCGCGGTGGGGTGCCCGTGATCGGTGGACGTGGCACCCATGACCGCGAAGAAGGCGCGGCGCTTGCGGTGCGCCCCGAGATATCCGCGCCACGAGAGCGCGTCCTCGCCCGTGAGCGCGCTGAACTTCTTGAGATTCTCGAGGAAGCCGGGCGTGTCCGGATCGACCACGTTGTCGGGACGGTAGGCCGTTATGACCCTGCCCTGCCAGCCGCTCTTGCGGATCGTGACGTGGTGCAGCAGATCGTCGAGCGGCGATTCGGTGGTCGCGAGCGCCTCGATGTTGAAGCGTTCAAAGAGCGCTCTCGGGCGGAAGTCGGGTTTTTGCAGCCGGTCCGCGATCTTGTCGTAGGTGGCCTCGGCGTTCTTCGGCGTCAGCGGAATGTCGGCGTCGAAGATGCTCGACAGCACCCAGTCGAACCACATGCGCGTCGGCGTGCCGTGGAACAGGTAGTAGTGCTGCGCGAACAGCCGCCAGATCTTGCGCGAATCGCGCTCGGTGTTGCCGCCGTCGACGCGCGCGACCCCGAAATCCTCGAGCCGCACGCCCTGGCTGTACAGCATGCGGAAGACGTAGTGATCCGGGGTGAGCAGCAGGCTGGCCGGGTCGGCGAAGGGGACGTTGTCCGCGAACCATTTCGGATCGGTGTGCCCGTGGGGGCTGATGATCGGCAGGTCCTTGACGAGCTGATAGAGACTGCGCGCGATTGCGCGCGTGGTCGGATCGGCCGGGAAGAGCCGATCGGGATTGAGTTTGTCCATATTGGTAGTATGCGGGCCCCGTGCGCGCTGCCGTCAAATCCGGCCGCGGCGGGCGACACTAATTCGTTATTCCGAACGGAGCAATGGGCGTGAGCACATCTGCGGCGATTAATTCAAACGTGGGTGTGGCTCGTGAACGCGAGATCATCGCCGCGGACGTCATCGTGACGTGCCCGGCGCGCAACTTCGTCACACTGAAAGTCGTCACACGCTCGGGTGTTACCGGTATCGGCGACGCCACACTCAATGGCCGCGAGCTCGCGGTGGCGTCCTATTTGAAGGACCACCTGGCACCGAACCTGATCGGCCGCGATGCGGGAAGAATCGAGGACATCTGGCAGTTTTTCTATCGTGGTGCGTACTGGCGCCGCGGCCCGGTGACCATGACGGCAATCGCGGCCGTGGACGTCGCGCTCTGGGACATCCTGGGCAAGATGTCGAATCAACCGCTGTACCAGCTGCTCGGCGGCCGCTCGCGCGACGGTGCCCTCGTCTACGGCCACGCAAACGGCAAGGACATCGACGAGGCCAGCGCGGAAGTCGGCAAATACATCGGGCAGGGCTATAAGGCGGTGCGCGCGCAGTGCGGGGTGCCGGGCATCAAGAAGGCCTACGGCATCAGCAATCTCAAGAACGCGTACGAGCCGGCGGAGAGCGAGTTGCCGGCGGAGACGGTGTGGTCGACCCCGAAGTACCTCGAGGTCGTGCCGAAGCTGTTCGAGCGCTTGCGCAAGGACCACGGCCCCGACATCGAGCTGCTGCACGACGTGCACCACCGGCTGTCGCCCATCGAGGCCGCACGGCTCGGACGCTCGCTCGAGCCTTATCGCCTGTTCTGGATGGAAGACTGCACGCCCGCGGAGAATCAGAAGGGCTTCGAGCTCGTGCGCAAGCACACCGTGACGCCGCTGGCCGTGGGCGAGGTGTTCAACAGCATCTGGGACTGCAAGCACCTCATCGAGAACCAGCTCATCGACTACATCCGCACTACGATCGTGCACGGCGGCGGCATCACCCATCTGCGCCGCATCGCGGACTTCGCCGGGCTGCACGGCGTGCGCACCGGCTTTCACGGCGCCACCGACCTGTCACCCGTGTGCATGGGTGCGGCGCTGCACTTCGACACCTGGGTGCCGAACTTCGGCATCCAGGAATACATGCGGCATGCGCCGGAGACGGACGAAGTGTTCCCGCACGACTACACCTTCAAGAACGGGCGGCTGTTCTGTGGCGAGTCCGCCGGGCACGGCGTCACCATCGACGAGAAGCTCGCGTCGAAGTATCCCTACGACCCGAAGCAGCTGCCGATCGCGCGACTCGAAGACGGCACCATGTGGGACTGGTAGTTAGTGAAAATGGGGACATTCCCCGTTTCCTAGCAAAAGGGGACAGACCTCGTCACATTTTGACTAGTTTGATGTGGCACGCGAGAGGAATGGCCCCTTTTGCCCGCGAAGCGGCAAATGGGGAATGTCCCCATTTCTCGAACCCCGGCAAACCCCTTCCCGGTGCCACTATCTTTCGAAGTAGCGCGCGACCCAATCGAGGAACGTCGGCCAGTTCGGCCCCGACGTGTGCCCGCCCGCATGCTGTCGATACGCGAGCTCGCCCGCGGTGAGCGCGGTCTCGATCGGCGGGAAGTCGTTCGTCTCGATCGCGCGCTTGCCGAGCAGCACGTAGGCCGGGCTCGCCGCGACGGTCGACATGAACATGCCGCGCGGATCCACCCAGGCGTCGCCCTGCGCCGGATTCCCAGCGCCGATGAACAGCGGTCGCGGCGCGGACAGCGCGATCAGCATGTGCGAGTCGACCGGCAGATCGTCGGGGGTGCGCGGATCGGCGGCGTACTTGATGTAATTGCCCGCCATCCAGTGGTACAGCCCGTTGCCGGCCACGTTCTCCAGCCACTCGCCGATGCGGCGCCGGTGAAGCGCCGCGCCGCCCATGCCGGAGGAACCGATGAAGCCGATGGCGAAACGCGGCTCATACGCCATCGTCACGAGCGAGGCCTTGCCGAAGCGCGACACCCCTTCGATGACCGAGCGCCTGGCGTCCACCGCGGGATCCAACTCCAGGAAGTCGAGCAATCGCGACGCGCCCCAGGCCCAGGCGCGCAGCGCGCCCCAGTCGTCGGGCGAGCGTGTCTGCCCCTTGTTCACGAGACCGATGATGCCCTTGGTGAGCCCGGCGCCATCATCGGCCTGGATCGAGCTGGTTGAGAGGATGGCGTACGCCCAGCCGCGCGCGATCACCTGTTCCTGCCACGTCGGCGGCGGCTGGGGCGGAAAGCGGCCGCGCCATTCGAACGGCAACAGCTCGACGACGACGGGCACGCCGCGCGCGTCCTTCGGCGTCGTCAGCTCCGCTTCGATGTCGACGCTGATGAGTGGATAGGCGGTGTTGTCGACGTGGCCGACGAGCCTGCGAAAGACCACGGGCTTCCCGCCGACGACGTCCTCGCGGCTCTCCCTGACCGACCACGAGACCTTGGGCACGCGCTTCGGCAGGCGGCCGTAGACCTCGCGGTCGAAGAGCTCGACGAGCTCCGGACGCCGCTTCTTCCACCAGGTCTTCGCGTCATGGACGGGTTTGCCGTTCGCGAGCACCAGCAGCGGCGGCAGCGCGGGATACGGATTGCCCTTCGCCTCGTCGTAGTTCACGGCGTTCGTCGCCGCCGGATCGCGCGGGTTCGCGCCGGGGCGGATGGACTCGATGCCGAGCCGGCGCATCATGAGCGCGTGATCCTGCGCGGCCGTGAGCTCGAGCGGCGGCGCGGGCTGCGCAGCCTGCGCCGCGTGGCATGCGTACAGCGCGGCGAAAATGGGGACATTCCTCATTTTCCTGTAACAAAG
>JBIOZI010000263.1:0-22328 GCA_044871085.1 Steroidobacteraceae bacterium
CCGCGCGCGAATTCCTGATCGAGCTCTGCAAGCTCGAAGTGCCGGAAGTGGGCCAGGGCCTCATCCAGATCCTGGGCGCCGCCCGTGATCCGGGCGTGCGCGCCAAGATCGCCGTGAAGAGCCTCGAGCCGCGCGTCGATCCCGTCGGCGCGTGCGTCGGTATGCGCGGTTCGCGCGTGCAGGCGGTGTCGAACGAGATCGCCGGCGAACGCGTGGACATCATCCCGCACGACGAGAATGCGGCGCAGTTCGTCATCAATGCCATGTCGCCGGCGGAAGTGCTGTCCATCGTGGTCGACGAGGATTCGCACAGCATGGACATCGCGGTGGCGGAGGACAAACTCTCGCAGGCCATCGGCCGCGGCGGCCAGAACATCCGTCTCGCCAGCCAGCTCACCGGCTGGGACCTCAACGTCATGACCGAGTCGGACGCCGAGGCGAAGAGCGAGACCGAAGCGAAGTCGCTCGTGCAGGCGTTCATGAAGCAGCTCGACGTCGACGAGGACGTTGCGACGATCCTGGTGCAGGAAGGCTTCTCCACCGTGGAGGAAGTGGCCTACCTGCCGCAGTCCGAGCTCGCGAACATCGAAGAGTTCGACGACGAAATGGTCAAGGAATTACGCAACCGCGCGCGCGACGTGCTGCTCACGCAGGCCATCGCCAGCGAGGAGACGCTCGAGTCGGGCATGCCGGCCGACGATCTGCTGCTGCTCGAGGGCATGAAGCCGGATCTCGCGCTGGCGCTGGCGCGCCGCGGAGTGCGGACGCGCGAAGATCTCGCCGACCAGGCCGTCGACGACTTGTTGGACATCGAAGGGCTCACGGCCGACGAGGCCGGGAAGCTCATCATGAAGGCCCGCGAAATCTGGTTCGAAGCCGGACGGGCCTGAGGAGACTGAATGAGCGACGTCACGGTTGCACAATTTGCCGAAGTCCTGAAAGTGCCGGTCGACCGGCTGCTCGTGCAGCTGGAGTCCGCCGGCATCCAGGTTGCGGGCCCACAGGCTCTCATCAGCGACGAGGCGAAGCTCGAGCTGCTCACGCACCTGCGTCGCGCGCACGGCGCCAACGAGCCGACCCCCAAGACCGTGGGCGTCGTCGCCGCTCCGCGCAAGATCACGCTGGCGCGCAAGACGCAGAGCGAGCTGCGGCAGGCGAGCGCGCAGGGCCGCGCACGCACCGTCAACGTGGAAGTGCGCCACAAGAAGACCTACATCAAGCGCGACGTTCTCGAAGAGCAGAACAAGCAGCACCAGGACGATGCCGACCTCAAGCGCAAGGAGCTGGAGGCCGCCGAGGCCGCCGAGCGCGAGCGCCAGGAAGCCGCGCGCAAGGAAAGCGAGCGCATGGAGGCGGAGAACCGCCGCCGCATCGAAGACGAGGCGACGAAGAAGAAGCAGGCCGAGGAAGCGCGCAAGGCGCAGGAAGAGGCGCGCGCCAAGCAGGAAACCGAGGCGCAGAAGCGCGCTGCCGCGGAAGTGGCGGCGTCGCACGTGCAGCCCGTGCGCCCCGAGCGCCACAAGCCGGACAAGGCGCCGGTGGCGCCCGTGGCCGACCCCGCGAAGGACACCACGCGCTACGGCCGGCAGGAATTGCACGTCGCCGGCGGCGTGAGCGGCCGCAACAAGAAAAAGAAGCGCGTCAAGGAGCGCACCGGCACCGGTGGCGTGGGCGTGGAAGCGCGGCACGCATTCGAAATGCCGACCGCGCCGATGAAGCGCGAAGTGACGATCGGCGAGACGATCACTCCGCAGGAAATCGCGCAGAAAATGGCCGTCAAGGCCACTGAAGTCATCAAGACCATGATGAACATGGGCGTGATGGCGACGATCAACCAGCCCATCGACCGCGACACGGCCACGCTGGTGGTCGAGGAGATGGGTCACGTCGCGAAGGTGCTCAAGGGCGACCAGGTCGAGGAAGATCTGCAAGGCGAATCGGCGCCGGAAACCGAAGCGCCGCGTCCGCCGGTGGTCACCGTCATGGGCCACGTCGACCACGGCAAGACCTCGCTGCTCGATTACATCCGCACCACGAAAGTGGCGGCGGGTGAGGCGGGCGGCATCACCCAGCACATCGGCGCGTACCACGTGGAAACGCCGAAGGGCATGGTCACCTTCCTCGACACTCCGGGCCACGCGGCGTTCACCGCCATGCGCGCGCGCGGCGCGAAGGCCACGGACGTCGTGGTGCTGGTGGTCGCCGCCGACGACGGCGTCATGCCGCAGACCATCGAAGCAATCCAGCATGCCAAGGCTGCCGGCGTTCCGATCGTCGTGGCGGTCAACAAGATCGACAAACCGGATGCCGAGCCGGATCGCGTGCGCACCGAACTGTCCAAGCACGAAGTCATCGCCGAGGAATGGGGCGGCACCAACATGTTCGTGCAGGTGTCGGCCAAGACCGGCCAGGGCGTCGATCAGCTGCTCGATGCCATCCTGCTGCAGGCCGAAGTGCTCGAGCTCACCGCGGCCGCCGACGGTCTCGCCACCGGCATCGTCATCGAATCATCGGTGGAGAAGGGCCGCGGCGCGGTGGCCACGGTGCTGGTGAAGAAGGGCACGCTCAAGCTGGGCGACCCGATCATCGCGGGCAACGAGTTCGGCCGGGTACGCGCCATGTTCGATGAGAACGGCAAGCCGGTGGAAAGCGCCGCGCCGTCGATTCCCGTGCAGGTGCTCGGCCTGCAGGGCTCGCCGAATGCCGGCGACGAATTCCTGGCGGTGGAGAACGAGCGCAAGGCGCGCGAAGTCGCGCTGTATCGCCAGGGCAAGTTCCGCGACGTCAAGCTCGCGAAGCAGGCCTCGAAGATGCAGGACGTCTTCGCGCAGATGGAAGAGCAGAAGATCGGCGTCATCCCGATCCTGCTCAAGACCGACGTGCAGGGCAGCGCCGAGGCGCTGCGTGACGCGTTGAACAAGTTGTCCACGCCCGAAGTGGCGGTGAAGATCATCGCGAGCGGTGTGGGTGGCATCACGATTTCGGACGTGCAACTCGCCGCCGCCTCGCAGGCGCGCATCCTCGGCTTCAACGTACGCGCCGACGGCGCGGCGCGGGATGCGATGAAGGACGCGGGCATCGAGCCGCAGTACTTCAGCATCATTTACGAAGCCATCGATTACGTGAAGCAGCTGATGAGCGGCCTGCTCGCGCCCGAGATCAAGGAGACCATCGTCGGGACGGCTCAGGTACGCGAGGTGTTCCGCTCGAGCAAGTTCGGCGTGGTCGCCGGCTGCCTGGTGACGGAGGGCGCGGTGAAGCGCAACAACCCGATCCGCGTGCTGCGCGACAGCGTGGTCATCTTCGAAGGCGCGCTCGAATCGCTGCGGCGTTTCAAGGACGACGCCAACGAGGTGCGCGCCGGCACCGAGTGCGGCATCGGCGTGAAGAACTACCAGGACGTGCGCGTGGGCGACCAGATCGAGTGCTACGCACGCGTCGAGGTCGCGCGCAGCATCGAGTAGCTGCGTGGCCAGAACATGAACGCCCCCGCATGAACAGCGCCAAGTCCCAGCGCCTCGCCCGCATCGAAGGCGAGATGCAGCGTGTGCTGTCGATGCTGGTGGCGCGCGAGGTGCGCGATCCGCGCGTCGGCAACGTCACTCTGACTTCGGTGTCCGTGGCGCCCGATCTATCCACCGCGCGCGTGTATTTCGTGCCGTTCGGCGGCAAGCATCCGCCGCAGGAAGTGGGCGAGGGGCTGACCCGCGCCGCCGGTTTCCTGCGCGGCGAAGTGGGGCGCGCGCTCGCGCTGCGCCACGCGCCGAAGCTCGAGTTCGTCTACGACGCGCAGATCGAGCACGCCGACAAGCTCACGCGTCTCATCGACGGCGCGGTGAAGTCCGACCAACACGAAAGCTGATGCCGACCGGCATCCTCCTGCTCGACAAGCCCCAGGGGCTGACGTCCAACGGCGCCCTGCAGCGCGTACGGCGGGCCTTCGGCGCGGCCAGCGCGGGACACGTCGGCACCCTCGACCCCATGGCCACCGGCATGCTGCCGCTGTGTCTGGACGAGGCCACCAAGGTCATCGCGCAGATCGAATCCGGCGCGAAATGCTACGAGTTCACCGTGCGGCTGGGCGCGCGCACCGACACCGGCGATGCCGAGGGCGCCGTGGTGGAAGAAACCGCGGTGCCGCCACTGGACGCAACCGCAATCGAGCAGGTGCTGGGGCGTTTTCGCGGCCTGCAGCAGCAGGTTCCCCCGATGTACTCCGCGCTGAAGCGCGAGGGCCGGCCACTGTATGAGCTGGCACGCAAGGGCATCGAGGTCGAACGCGCGGCCCGCACCATCGATATCCGCCGTCTCGAGCTGACGAGTTTCACGCCGGCCGCGCTCGATCTCGTGTGCGAGTGCGCCAAGGGAACGTACATCCGTGTGCTCGGCGAGGATCTCGCGCGCGCGCTCGGCACGCTGGGCCATCTCACGCGCCTGCGGCGCACCTGGGTCGAGCCGTTCCGTGATCTGCCCATGGTGTCGCTCGAGGCCGCACTCGCGGGAGCGGAACATGCCCAAGGCTTGCTGGCTCCGGATGTGGCGCTGAAGGCACTGCCGGAGGCGCGGCTCGCGGAGGCGCAGGTTGCTGCGCTTCGCAACGGGCAGGCGGTGCGTTGTGGGAGCGATCCCATGCCCGCCGCGGGCGCCAGAGTGCGTCTGTACGGCCCTGGTGGGGTGTTCCTCGGTTTGGCCGAGGCCCAAGCCGACGGCTGGTTGCAGCCGCGACGGCTGCTGCATGCTCAGGTCACGTAAACCTATGCTTTGCGGAACCTTTTCTGTAGAATTCGCGCCCGCAAAATACGGGTAAATATTTACGTTTCGAGGAATGAACCCTGATGTCTCCCGCCACTGAAAAGAATCCTGCCGTCGTCGCGCAATTCCGTCGCGCCACCAACGACACCGGCTCTCCCGAAGTCCAGATCGCCTTGCTCTCCGAGCGCATCAACGGACTCGGCGAACACTTCGGCACGCACAAGCGCGATCACGCTTCCCGTCGCGGACTCGTGAAACTCGTCAACCAGCGCCGCAAACTCCTCGACTACTTGAAGGCCACGAAGCCCGCCAAGTACCAGGAGGTCGTCGAGCGGCTGGGGCTCCGCCGCTAAATCGAACCCGAAGGCCGCGCACCTGGCGCGGCCTTCTTCATTTTCCCCGTCAATAACGCACTCGAGGCATTTGGGCCTCGTGAAGGAATCAAGCGTGAGCGTTCTCAAGAAATCATTTCAGTATGGTCAGCACTCGGTCTCCATCGAGACCGGTGAAGTCGCCCGCCAGGCTTCGGCCTCGGTGGTGGTCTCCATGGGCGACACCGTCGTCCTCGTCACCGCGGTGGCCGCCAAGAAGGCCGTACCCGGCAAAGACTTCTTCCCCCTGACCGTCAACTACATCGAGAAGACCTACGCCGCGGGACGCATCCCCGGCGGGTTCTTCAAGCGCGAAGGGCGGCCGACGGAAAAAGAGACGCTGACTTCGCGCCTCATCGATCGCCCGATCCATCCGCTGTTCCCCGACGGCTTCTTCAACGAAGTGCAGGTCGTCGCCATGGTCGTGTCGATGGACCCGGACATCGATGCCGACATCCCGGCGCTCATCGGCGCATCCGCCGCGCTGTCGCTCGCGGGGGTGCCGTTCGCGGGCCCGATCGGCGCCGCGCGCGTCGGCTACAAGAACGGTCAGTACGTGCTGAACCCGACGCAGAAGGAGCTCAAGGAATCCCAGCTCCACCTGGTCGTCGCCGGCACCGCGAAGTCGGTGCTCATGGTCGAGTCCGAGGCCTCGGGCCTCTCCGAAGAAGTCATGCTCGGCGCCGTCGTGTTCGGCCACGAGCAGATGCAGATCGCCGTCAAGACCATCAACGAGATGGTGGCCGCGGTGGGCAAGCCCAAGTGGGACTGGAAGCCGAACGCCGCCAGCGCCGAGCTCGATGCCGCCGTCGCCGCCGCCGCGCAGAAGGCGCTGTCGGATGCGTACCTCATCACCGAGAAGCAGTCGCGCTACGCGAAGGTGGGCGAGATCAAGGCCGCGTGCACGCTCGCCCTGTCCGGCGGCGACGCTCCCAAGTACACCGCCGACGACGTCGACACCGCGCTGTTCAAGCTCGAGAGCAACATCGTCCGTCAGCGCATCCTCAACGGCGAGCCGCGCATCGACGGCCGCAATGCGACCACGGTTCGTCCGATCACCGTGAAGGTGGGCGTGCTGCCGCGTACGCACGGTTCGGCGCTGTTCACGCGCGGCGAGACGCAGGCCCTCGTGGCGACGACGCTCGGCACGGGCCGTGACGCGCAGATCATCGACGCGCTCGAGGGCGAGCGCCGCGAGCCGTTCATGTTCCACTACAACTTCCCTCCGTTCTCCGTCGGTGAGACGGGAATGATGGGTTCGCCGAAGCGCCGCGAAATCGGCCACGGCAACCTGGCCCGCCGCGGCATCGCCGCGATGATGCCGGACATGGAGAAATTCCCGTACGTCATCCGCATCGTGTCGGAGATCCTCGAGTCGAACGGCTCCTCGTCGATGGCCTCGGTGTGCGGCGCTTCGCTGTCGCTCATGGATGCCGGCGTGCCGATCAAGGCGCCGGTCGCGGGCGTCGCCATGGGCCTGGTGCTCGAAGGCACCAAGTTCAAGGTGATCACCGACATCCTCGGTGACGAAGATCACCTGGGCGACATGGACTTCAAGGTGGCCGGTTCGAAAGATGGCGTCACTGCGCTGCAGATGGACATCAAGGTCGAGGGCATTTCGCCCGAGATCATGAAGGTCGCGCTGGCGCAGGCGAAGGAAGGCCGCCTGCACATTCTCGGCGAGATGAACAAGGTCATCTCGAGCTCGCGCGAGAAGATGTCCGAGTGGGCACCCTCCATCATCACGCTGAAGATCGATCCGGAGAAGATCCGCGACGTCATCGGCAAGGGTGGCGCGGTCATCCGCCAGATCACCGAGGAGACCGGCACCACGATCGACATCGAGAACGATGGCACGGTCAAGATCGCGAGCGTCTCCGGCGCCGCCGGCCGCGAAGCGCTGGCCCGCATCGAGTTGATCACGGCGGACGTGGAAGTCGGCCGGGTCTACGAAGGCAAGGTCGTCCGGCTCATGGACTTCGGCGCGTTCGTCACCATTCTCCCGGGCCGCGATGGCCTGGTGCACATCTCGCAGATCAGCGAGGAGCGCGTCGAGAAAGTGTCGGACAAGCTCAAGGAAGGCGACAACGTGCGCGTGAAAGTGCTCGAGGTCGACCGCCAGGGTCGCGTGCGCCTCTCGATGCGCAACGTCGACGCCGCCTGACCGCAAGCCGCTCCGGCCACACGAACGCCGCCCCTTCAGGGCGGCGTTTTCTTTTGCGGGTTGCGGTTAGCTCAGCGCCGGCGCGCGAGCCGCGCGAGGATGGCGAGGCGCTGCGGATGGGCGGCGATCCACGCGCGGATCTCCTCCACGCGCGCGACGTCGTCACCTAACAAGGTTTTCAGACGCGCGGCCTCCATCGCCTCGGTCACGTTGCCGGTGAGCGCGCTCTGCCAGGCCTGGGTGAACACGCGCGTGAAGTCGCCGGACTGGGCCAGCGCCTCCACCAGCCGCCATTCGCCCTCGTCCAGCCACACCTCGTCGCAGTGCGGACAGTAGTCGAGGCGATTGGTCTTCTCCGCGCTGATGCGGTACTTGCTCATGAGCGAGCGGCACTTCGGGCATTTCTTCGCGCCGACCGAGTCGGCCGCGTCGATGTCGGCCTCGGCCGGCGGCGTGGCTTGCAGGTGATCGCGTCCCGTGCCCTCGCGCCAGGCGCGGTAGGAGACCAGGCTCACGAGTGTGCCGAGACACCTGCCGCAGCTCAGCGCCGCGAGATTTTCGGCGAGCATGGCGTGCACGAGCGTGGAGTCCGCGCATTGCGGGCATTGCGCCATCGGGATTCCGCTGAAAGAGGCCCCACGCCCGGGCGGGCGCGGGGCCGTGACTAACTAGCGCTACTGATGACTGGCGGTGTCGACGGGCTTCTCTTCGCCGTCACGCCCACCGCGACCCGCGGCGTTCATGAGCGTGCGGAAGATCTCGTCCTGCACCGACTTCCAGCGCTGGTAATTGCGCTGAGCGACGCCGGCGACGGTTTCCACCGGATCCATGCCGACGACTGCCTTCACCTTCTCGCGTAGCTCGCGCTGCTGCGAGCTGAACAGCTTCATGCTTTGTTCGAGGTAACTGCTGAGCATGTTCTGCAGGTTGCCGCCGTACGAGCGGATGACCTGCGAGAGGAAATCACGGCTCATCACCGGATCGACCCCGTGTTCCTGCTCGGCGATCACCTGCAGCAGGATGCTGCGCGTGATGTCGTCCTGCGATTTCTTGTCGATCACGACGAAATCGATGCGCTCCAGCACGAGTGACCTGATGTCGCTGAGCGTGATGTATTTGCTCTGCACCGTGTCGTAGAGCCGGCGGTTCGGATACTTCTTGATGACTCTTGGTTCGCTCATGCCTTCACCCTCCATGTGGGGCCTACCTTAGTACAGCTCATGAGCGCCCGCCATTTCATGCGCAGATTCTGCTTATGTGTCGCCCGATGCGGACAGCCTGCGCTCGGCCGCGCCCGCAAGGGCTTGCGGGTTCCAATGCGCGATTGCCCACTTCCAGACGTCCTGTATCGAGGAATTGGCCAGGTCGGGCGGCGGCGCCTGAGACAAAAGCGTAAGGGTCGAAGTGAGGGCACTGGAAATCGCGGCCGGATCGAGCGGCGCCACCGATCTCGAATCTTTTTGATCCAGTGCCTCACCACCGGCAATCGACGGCGCGATGGACACCGCGCGCCTCGATTTGGACAGTTTCCTGCCGTCCGGCTCGAGCAGCAGCGGCAGATGTCCGTAGATAGGCGTCGGAACGCGCAGCGCGCGCTGCAATTCGATCTGCCAGGCGGTGCTGGCGAGCAGATCGGCGCCGCGCACGACGCGCGTAACACCTTGATGCGCATCGTCGACCACCACCGCGAGCTGGTAGGTGGCGATTCCGTCGCGCCGCTCCACCACCACGTCGCCGCTCGCAGTGGGTGACGCCGATTGCGGCCCTAGATAGAGATCGTCGAAGTGGATAGGCGCGTCGCCGATGCGCAAGCGCGCCGCGGTCGGCCCGGAACGCGTCGGCCCCGCGCGGCAGGTGCCCGGGTAGCCGCGCGGCTCGTCACCGCCTTCGTCCGCGAGATCCTTGCGCGAGCAGCTGCAGCGATAGATGCGTCCGGCGGCCGCGAGCGTGGCCAGCGCCGCGCGGTAGGCTTCGCGCCGCGTGCTCTGGTGAAGCACCGCGCCGTCCCATTCGAAGCCGAAGGCTTCGAGCGTGCGCAAGTGATCGTCGGCGCAGCCGGGCACGACACGCGGCGTGTCGAGGTCCTCGATGCGGACCAGCCAGCCCGCGCCGTTCGCGCGCGCGTCGAGATAGCTGCCCATGGCAGCCAGCAGCGAGCCGGCGTGCAGCGGGCCGGTGGGGGAGGGGGCGAACCTGCCCAGGGAAATTTTCAGGGGCTCACGCCCCACAAAGGAAAACGCCGCCCTGAAGGGGCGGCGTCCGTGAGCTTTCATCAGTCAGCATGAACGGCCGTCGTCAGCGATATCGATCGTCCCTGTCGCCGTACTGGCGCTCACGCCGCTCGCGCCGTTCCTGCGCTTCGATGGTGAGCGTGGCGACCGGGCGTGCTTCGAGACGCTTCACGCCGATCTCTTCGCCGGTCTCGAGGCAGTAGCCGTACGAACCGTCCTCGACGCGCTTGAGGGCCTCGTCGATCTTGCGGATCAGCTTGCGCTCGCGATCGCGCGTGCGCAGCTCGAGGCTGAACTCTTCTTCCTGCGTGGCGCGGTCGTTCGGGTCAGGGAAGTTAGCCGCCTCGTCCTTCATGTGGGAGACGGTGCGATCCACCTCCACCATGAGATCGCGCTTCCATCCATTGAGGATGTTGCGGAAGTGCTCCAGCTGCTCCTTGTTCATGTACGCCTCACCGCGCTTGGCGATGTAGGGCGTAACGTTGCGCGGGCCGGCGAGCAGGCTGCCGGGCTCGGCCGAATCGTCGGCTTCCGCGTCGTTCGGGCGCGCCTGGGCGGCCATCGAGGCCTGGCTCGGAACGCCGGTCGCCGTCACGACGATGCGTTCAGCGGGCGCGGCCTTGCGAATCGCCTGCGCGACGGGTGTTCCACTGCCGGTGGCCGACGCTACGGACGCGGGCTTGGCGGCGGCGGGCACGCCTTTCACCACGGGAGCCGGCACGGGCTTCACGACGGCGGCGGGCTTCGGAGGTGCGGTTTTAGGGGCGGGCTTGGCTGGAGCGGCTTTCACCGCGGGTTTCTTTACGGTCAACTTCGGTTTCTCGACTTTCTTCGCCTTGGCGGGCTTCGAAACCGCTCGCTTGGTCGGCATGTGTGTGTCGCTCCAGGCCCAAATCGGAAGGGGGCCGGTTTGCAGGACGCGGGATTATACCGGCGCGTTTTTAGGAGTACAGCCGTTGGAAAATAACGGCAAAAAGGCAATTTCCTCCGCTCTGTTTCAGGGCAATTCAACGGCTTGCGCGGGATTCCATCCGCTTTTACGTCGTTCGACGATGACCGTGGTGTAAATACCGCCACGCACATTGAACTTGCCTGCGAGCCGCAGGAAGCGCGGTGCGCAGGCGCGCGCCAGGTCATCGGCGATCTGATTCGTCACCGCCTCGTGATACGCGCCGCGGTCGCGATAGGACCACAAATACAACTTCAAAGACTTCAACTCGACGCACGACTCGTCAGGGACATATTCGAGCTCGAACGTGGCGAAGTCGGGCTGGCCGGTCTTCGGACACAGGCACGTGAACTCGGGCAGCGTCATGCGAATCGTGTAGTCGATGTCGCGCGAAGGGTTCGGAAAACTTTCGAGGTGCGGGGCAGGTTGCGTGGACATGAGGTTCGTCGCCGGGATTGGTCGCCGCTCGAGATTCGAAACAGAAAACGCGGCCTGAAATTCGTGACGATTACTTTACACTACGGCGCCAATTCTTCCGCATCGCCCCGGACACGAAATAAATGCGTCTGACCAAGATCAAAGTCGCCGGTTTCAAGTCGTTCGCGGATCCGACCTCGGTCGGATTTCCGAGCAATCTCACCGGCGTCGTCGGGCCGAACGGCTGCGGCAAGTCGAACATCATCGACGCCGTGCGCTGGGTCATGGGCGAGTTGTCGGCCAAGCACCTGCGCGGCGACTCGATGACCGACGTCATCTTCAACGGCTCGGCCTCGCGCAAGCCGGTCGGCACCGCCTCCGTCGAGCTCGTGTTCGACAACAGCGACGGCAAGATCTCCGGGCCATACGCCGAGTACGCGGAAGTGGCGCTGAAGCGCCAGGTGTCGCGCGACGGCTCGTCTAACTATTTCCTGAACGGCGCGCGCTGCCGCCGCAAGGACATCACGCAGCTGTTCCTCGGCACCGGGCTTGGGTCACGCAGCTACGCCATCATCGAGCAGGGCATGATCTCGCGCGTCATCGAGGCCAAGGCCGACGACATGCGCATGTTCGTCGAAGAGGCCGCCGGCATCTCGCGCTACAAGGAGCGCCGCAAGGAAACCGAAGCGCGCATCTCCGACACGCGCGAGAACCTCGAGCGTCTCCAGGACGTGCGCGACGAGGTCGACAAGCAGATCCGCCACCTGCAGCGCCAGGCCGCCACGGCGCGGCGCTACCAGACGCTCAAGGACACCGAGCGGCGCCTGACCGCGGAGCTGCTGGCGTTGCGGCTGCGCGAGATCGACAGCGGCGCCGAAGTGCAGGACAGCGCGGTGCGCGAGTGCGAGCTCAAGATGCAGCAGGCGCTGGCCGACCTGCGCGCCGGTGAAGCCGCCATCGAGACGCAGCGCGTCTACCAGATCGAGCAATCCGAGCGCGTCAGCGCCGTGCAGGCGCGCTACTACGAAGTGGGCGCCGAGATCAGCCGCACGGAACAGTCCATCACGCACACGCGGGAGCTGCGCGAGCAACAGCGTAGTGAGCTCGCGCAGGCCCGCACCACGCTCGCGGAGCTCGGCAGCCACATCGAACGCGACGAGCGGCAGATCGCCTCGCTGCGCGCCGAGATCGAGCGCCTCGCGCCCGAGCTCGAGCAGGCGCAGACCGCGGAGTCCGGGCTCAACGGGGAGCTCGCGAGCACCGAGCAGGCGCTGGCGGACTGGCAGCAGCGCTGGGAGACGTTCAACCGCGAGCAGGGCGCCGCGCACCAGACCACGCAGGTGGAGCGCGCGCGCATCGAGCAGCTCGAGAACCAATTGCGCCGGCTCGCGAGCCAGGCGGACCGTCTCGCCGTCGAGCGCGAGGCGCTCATGGCGCAGGAGAGCTCCGCGCAGCTCGCGCAGCTCACCGAGAAGGAATCGATGGCGCGCGGCACGGCCGACGAGCTGTCGCGCGCGCTCACGGCGGCGCTCGACCGCTCGCAGAAGCTGCGTGCCGCGCAATTCGAGGCCGAAAGCCGTCTCGAGGGCGCGCGCACCGAGCGTGACAAGCGCCGCGCCGAGGCGATGTCGCTCGAAGCATTGCAGAAGGCCGCGCTCGGCCGCGGCAATACCAACGAATGGCTGGTGAGCTCCGGACTCGAGCGCCAGCCGCGCCTCGCGACCCAGCTGTCGGTGCGCGACGGATGGGAGCGCGCGGTCGAGACGGCGCTCGGCGATTATCTCGAAGCCCTGTGCGTCGACGAGCTCGACGCGGTGGCCGGTACGCTGCAGAGCCTGCCTGCCGGCCGGGTCTCGCTGCTGCAGGCGGGCGGGCACGTCGAAGCCGACGGCACGCCGGGCATGCTGGCCGGAGTGGTCAGCGGCCCCGCGGCCATCGTGCGGCTGCTGTCGCGCGTGCGTCTCGCGGAAACGCTGGCCGCCGCGCTCGCGAGCCGTCCCAACCTCGCCAACGACGAGTCGGTGATCACGCGCTCGGGCGAGTGGATAGGCCGCGACTGGCTGCGCGTCAACCGCGGCGGCGACCCGCACTCGGGCATCCTCGAGCGCGAGCAGCGCCTGAAGCTGCTGCGCGCAGATCTGGCGCGCAGCGAGCAGAACACGCGCGACATGGAAGGCCGGCTGGCCGCCTGTCGTGAAGATCTCGCGACGGCGGAACGCGAGCGCGACGCGGCGCAGAGCCGCATCCAGGGCGCGCACCGCGAGCATGCCGACGTGCTCGGACAGCTCGAGGGCGAGCGCGCGCGTTCGCAGGAGTCCACCCTGCGCCGCGAGCGGCTCGAGGAAGACGCCGCGGAAGTCACGCGCGAGACCGGGCTCGGCCAGGATGCGCTGGCGCGCGCGCGCGCCGAGCTCGATCGCGGGCTGGTGTTGCTCGATGCGCTCGACTCGCGCCGCGCGGAGCTCGAGGGCGAGCGCGAAGACCGCCGCGAGGCGGTGCAATCGGCGCGCACGCGCTCGCAGGCGGCGCAGCTCACGAGCCGCGACCTGCTCATCCGCATCGAATCGCGCCGCTCGAGCGATGCGTCGATGACGGTCGGTCTCAAGCGCATGGCGGACCAGTGCGCGCAGACCCGGATGCGCAGCACCGAGCTCGAGGCCGCGCTGGCCGACGGAGACCTGCCCATCGTCGAGCTCGAGGGCAAGTTGCGCGATTTCCTCGAACGCCGGCTCGAGATCGAATCCGAGCTCGGCACCGAGCGCCGCGCGCTCGAGGAGGCCGATGCCTCGCTGCGCTCGCTGGACGAGAAGCGTCTCGACGCCGAGACGCGCGTCGGCAATGCGCGCGCCGGGGTCGAGCAGGCACGCCTCGCGGCGCAGGAATCGCGCGTGCGGCGCGAGGGCCTCGTGGAGCAATTCGCCGCCACCCGCTTCGAGCTGGCGGAAATCCTCGCCGGGCTCGCGGCCGATGCGGCGGTGCCGGCCTGGGAGGAATCACTGGGCGCGACGCGCGCCGACCTCGAGAAGCTCGGCCAGGTGAATCTCGCGGCCATCGACGAGCTGAAGGAGTCCTCCGAGCGCAAGGAATACCTCGACCGGCAGTTCGCCGACGTCAACGGCGCGCTGGCCACTCTCGAGGAGGCGATGAGCAAGATCGACAAGGAGACGCGCACGCGCTTCGAGGACACGTTCAACCGCATCAACAATGGTTTGAAGGACAAATTCCCGAAGCTGTTCGGCGGCGGCCACGCCTACCTGGAGCTGGTCGGCGAGGACGTGCTCGGAGCCGGGGTCGCCGTCATGGCGCGCCCGCCCGGCAAGCGCAACAGCAGCATCCACCAGCTCTCCGGCGGCGAGAAGGCGCTCACCGCGGTCGCGCTGGTGTTCTCGATATTCGATCTGAACCCCGCGCCATTCTGCCTGCTCGACGAGGTCGACGCGCCGCTCGACGAGCACAACGTCGGCCGCTTCTGCGACATCGTGAAGTCGATGTCGGAGCGCGTGCAGTTCATCTTCATCACGCACAACAAGGCCACCATGGAGCTCGCCTCGCAGCTGCTCGGCGTCACCATGACCGAGCCCGGCTGCTCGCGCCTCGTGTCCGTCGATGTCGACGAAGCGATGCGGATGGCGACCGCGTAGGAGGACAGAGGCCCAGATGCCCGAGCTGCGCATCATTCTCCTGATCGCCGGTGTGCTGTTCATCGCCGGCATCGCGGCCTTCGAGTGGTGGCGCAACCGCGGCACGCGTGCCTACGCGGCGCCGGCGCGCGACGAGGGGCTCTCCGACCCGCTGCCGTCCACGCTGCAGCCGCGCATGCCGCTGCCCGAGATCAGCGCCGCGCGCGAGCCGCGCACGACCCAGCCGGACACGCTGCCCGTCATCGAGCTGGCGTACTCCGAGATGGAGCGCGCGGAGCGGGAGGGCGCGGGCGATGCCGGCGGCATCGCGGTGTCGGGCGACGTCGCGGTAGACAGGCCGCTCGAGAACACCTCGACGCAGGCCATCCTGCGCGCCCACGACCAGCCCTACGTCGGGCAGGACGACGAGATCTCCGAGGTGCGCATCATCGACGAATCGCCGGTCATCGGCCCGAAGCTGGTGCTCGCGTGGCCCAAGGACGACGAGCGGCGCATCGTCACGCTGCGCGTGATCCCCCAGCGCGAGCCGCGCTTCCCGGGACGCGCACTGCGCCAGGCCTTCGCCAGCTCCGGCTTCTGGCACGGTCCGCTCGACATCTACCATCTGCCCGATGCGGAAGGCCGCGTCATCCTGAGCGCGGCGGCGCTGGCGCAGCCGGGTACTTTCGACCCGTCGATCATGGATTCACAGCGCTTTTCCGGCCTCAACCTGTTCGCGGTGCTGCCGGGTCCGCTCGGACAGCGCGAGACTTTCGAGGAGCTGATCCACGCGGCGCGCGCGCTGGCCGAGCGTCTCGAAGGCGCGATCACCGACCAGCACGGCGATGAGCTCACGCCGGCGCGCATCGCGCGGCTGCGGCAGTCGCTCGAAGGGCCGCCCCCCGAGCGGGTGGCCGGCGAGTCGTGACGCGTCCGGATGCCGCCGCGAGTGCCGCGGCCCGGCGCGCCGCGCAGCTGCGCGAGGAGATCGACGGCCACGACTACCGCTACTACGTGCTGAGCGAGCCGGCGGTCCCGGACGCCGAGTACGACCGGCTCATGAACGAGCTGCGCGCCATCGAGGCGGCGCATCCGGAGGTCGTGACCGCCGATTCGCCGACGCAGCGGGTCTCGGGCACGGCGTCGCCGGAATTCGCGGAGGTGCGCCACCAGATTCCGATGCTGTCGCTGGCGAACGGCTTCACGGAAGAGGACCTCGTCGACTTCGACCGCAAGGTGCGCGAGCGGCTGGCGGTGGCCGGGCCCATCGAATACGCGGCGGAGCCCAAGCTCGATGGCCTCGCGATCTCCGTGCTGTATCGCGACGGTGTGCTCGAGCGCGCCGCCACGCGCGGCGATGGCGTGACCGGCGAGGACGTGACTCCCAACGTCGCGACGATCCGTGGCGTGCCGCGGCGCCTGCGCGGCAAACCGCCCGCGGTGCTCGAGGTGCGCGGCGAGGTGTTCCTGCCCTTCAAGGGCTTCGAGAAGATGAATGCACTGGCCGTCGAGCGCGGCGAGAAGGCGTATGTGAACCCGCGCAATGCCGCCTCGGGCAGCCTGCGGCAGCTCGATCCGCGCATCACCGCGGCGCGACCGCTCGACTTGTTCTTCTATTCGGTGGGGGTCGTCGAGGGCGGCGATCTGCCGGAACGTCACACCGAGCTCGCGCCCTGGCTCAGGTCGTTCGGCCTGCGCAGCCAGGAGGCGAAGCGGGTGTCGGGCGTGGCGGGTTGCCTCGAGTACTACCGCGACATCGGCGCGCGGCGCGCCGGGCTCGACTACCAGATCGACGGCGTGGTCTACAAGGTAGATAGGCGCGCGGACCAGGAGAAGCTCGGCTTCGTGTCGCGCGCGCCGCGCTGGGCGCTGGCGCACAAGTTCCCGGCGGAGGAGGAGATGACGATTCTCGAAGGCGTGCAGTTCAACGTCGGACGCACGGGCGCGCTCACGCCGGCGGCCATGCTCAAGCCGGTGTTCGTCGGCGGCGTCACGGTGAGCAACGCGACGCTGCACAACATGGACGAGGTGGGGCGCAAGGGCTTCAAGATCGGCGACACCGTCATCGTGCGGCGCGCCGGGGACGTGATTCCCGAAGTGGTCGCGCCCGTGCTCGAGCGCCGCCCGCCCGACGCGCGCGACATCGTCATGCCGTCGCAATGCCCGGTGTGCGGCTCGCCCGTGGTCCGCGAGGCGGACATGGCGGTCTACAAGTGCACGGGCGGAGTGCTCAAGTGCCGCGCGCAGCGCGCCGAATGGGTCATGCACTTCGCGGGGCGGCGCGCGATGGACATCGAGGGCCTCGGCGAGAAGCTCATCGAGCAGCTGGTCGCCGATGAATCGATCAGCACGCCCGCCGACCTCTACGATCTGAAGGCCGCGGAGCTGGCCGAGCGCGAGCGCATGGGCGAGAAGTCGGCGCAGAACGTCGTCGAGGCGATCGCCAGGAGCAGGCAGACCACGCTGCCGCGGCTGCTGTTCGCGCTGGGCATTCCGCAGGTGGGCGAATCGACGGCGCGGGCGCTGGCGGAGCAGTTCGGCAGCCTCGAGAAGCTGCAGGCCGCGACCGCCGCGCAGATCGAGGAGACCCCGGATGTCGGCCCCATCGTCTCGCAGTCGGTGTTCGATTTCCTGCACAGCGAGCTCGGCGGGGCGCTGATCGACAAACTACTCGCGGCGGGCGTCGCCTACGAGAAGATCGACGTCCAGGAGCGGGTGAGCCTGCCGCTCGCCGGGCTCACCTTCGTCATCACCGGCACGCTGTCGGGCATGCAGCGCGAGCCGGCCGAGGACGCGCTGCGCGCGCACGGCGCCAAGGTGTCGGGCAGCGTCTCGAAGAAGACCAGCTTCCTGGTCGTCGGCGCGGACGCCGGCTCGAAGCTCGCGAAGGCGCAGTCCCTCGGAGTGCGCGTCCTCGACGAAACGGCGTTGCAGCGGATCCTGGAAACGAAACGGCCGCCGGACTAGCGCACGGCGGCCGTCACGCTGACCGGAACCGCGTCAGTTGGTCTTGGGTGCCGCCGGAGCGGCGCTCGAGTTCGCGGGCGCGGCTGCGGCTGCGGCTGCGGCGGCCTCCTCGTGGGACTTGAGCGGCGGGTCGATCTTCGCCGTCTTCAGCATCTCATCCGAGAACGCCTTGTACTTCTTGCCCACGAGCAGCTGCGCGACCTGCGCCTTCACCTCGTCGAAGGGCCGCGGCTCGGCATCGCGGGAGTCCTCGAGCTGGATCACGTGCCAGCCGAAGCGCGTCTGCACCGGCGTCGATGCGACCTCGCCCTTCTTGAGCAGCGCGACCGCGTTGACGAATTCCGGATCGAAGGCATTCGGCGCGAACCAGCCGAGGTCTCCGCCGCGTTTCGCCGACTCCGTGTCCTTGGACATGCCCTTGGCGATGTCGGCGAAGTTCGCGCCGCTCTTGAGCCGGCCGATGATCTTCTGCGCCACGTCCTCGGTGGTCACGAGGATGTGCCGGGCGTGGTATTCGATCAACGGCGCGGAGGCCACCTGCGCCTCGTACTCGGCGCGCAGCTCGGCCTCGGTGGGCTCGTGGTCCTTGAAATATTTCTGGGCCATCGCCTGCTGGATGAGATTGAGGCGGGTGAGCTCCAGCCGCGACTGCAGGGCGGGATCCTTGAGCATGCCGTCCTTCTCGGCCTGTTGGGCGATGAGCTGGAAGCGCGCCAGGTTTTCCTTGACCGCCTCACGCTCGACGTCCGACAGCTCGCTCAGCGCCTTGCCGTTCATGACGGCCTTGGCGTAGGCCTCGAGGAACTCCTGGCTGACGGGCGTCCCGTTCACCGTGAACACCGGTGGTTTCGCGGGTGCGGCGGCCTCCGCGGGTTTGTCTGGGGCTGCGTTCTTGGAACACGCGGCGAGCGCGACACACGCGCTCAGAGCCAGTAGCTGGATCACTTTCATTTTGAGTCTCAATGAGTTGAAGAATTTTGTTGTGCCGAACGCTCAAACAGCGCGGGCGTCGATCGACAACGCGTGGATGTCGCGGCCCATCAATTCGGCGGCGGCAGCATAGACCATCCGGTGACGTTCGAGCGCGGAGACGCCGGTGAACGCCGCCGCGGCGATGACGACGTGGAAATGACCGCCTTCGCGCGCGCCCGCATGGCCGGCATGCCGGGCGCTGTCGTCGCGGATCTCGAGCACGGTGGGGTTCAGGGACTGCAACGCCGCGCGCAGTCGCTCGACGCGCGGATTCACGGCGGCGATTCCTTCTTCGTGAGCAGTGGCCACAGTACCCAGAGGATGATGGCCAGCGTGAACACGATGACCACCGGGCCGGCGATCCAGACCTTGAACGTCACCCAGTCCTGCTCGCTGCGATTCAGCGCCACCCAGATGTTGGCGCAGCCGAGCAGGAGGTAGAACACGCCCATCACGAGCGAGGCGGCGCGCCAGGTCGATGCGGGCACCGCGGCTTCCTCGGGCAGCCCCTTGCCGAGGATCCGCTCGAGCAGGGTCTGCTTGCCGACCCACACCGAGCCGCCGAACAGCAGCCCCGCGATCCAGTAGAAAGCCGAGGCCTTCCATTGCAGGAAACGCACGTCGTGCAGGATGAGCGTGGCCGCGCCGAAGACCCAGACGAGGATCGCGAGCACCAGATGCATCTGTGGGATCTTGCGAGTGGTCAGCCAGTCGTAGGCGAGTAGCAAGACCATCGCGCCCATCAAGGCCGCGGTCGCCGGATAGAGGCCGCCGGCGAACTTGTAGACCAGGCCGAAGATCACCCACGGTGCGAATTCGATGACGGTTTGCATGCAGTCCGACGCGTGAAAAGGGGCGCGTATGATAGCGGCCCCGCGCGCAGCACGCGGGAATCCGCCCCGTGAGCCTCTCCGCGTGAGTCAGTACTTCGAGCTCCATCCGCAGAACCCGCAGCTGCGCCTGATCCGGCGCGCGGCGGAAATCGTGCGCGCGGGCGGTCTCATCGTGTATCCGACGGACTCCTGCTACGCGCTCGGCTGCCACATCGGCGACAAGGACGCGCTCGACCGCATCCGCCGCATCCGCGAGGCGGATCGCCATCACCACTTCACGCTGGTGTGCCGCGACCTGGCGGAGATCGCGCGCTACGCAAAGGTGGAGACCTGGCAGTTCCGCATGCTCAAGGCCGCGACTCCGGGGCCGTACACGTTCCTGCTGGCGGCGACCAAGGAAACGCCGCGGCGGCTGCAGCACGAGAAGCGCCGCACCATCGGCATCCGCGTGCCGGATCACATCGTGCCGCGACTGCTGCTCGCCGAGCTCGGCGAGCCGATCATGAGCTCCACGCTGCTGCTGCCCGGCGACGAGCTGCCGCTCACCGACGGCCGCGAGATCAGAAACCGGCTCGAGCATCAAGTCGATTGCGTGCTCGACGGCGGACATTGCGGCATCGAGCCGACGACCGTGGTCGATCTGGCGGTGACCCCGCCCGCCGTGACACGGATTGGCCGCGGATCGCTGGCAACGTTGGGGCTCTAGGAGTGGTGCCTGGTCGGGATTCTCGGGATTGGCTGCGCAAAAACAGCGGTCCTCCGAGCGGGATCGCAGCCAATCCCGAGAATCCCGACCAGGCACCACCCTGTATACTTTGCCGCTTCACGTGAGCAGCCATCCCCAAGCCAAACGAGTCCTGTCCGGAATGCGGCCCACGGGGCAATTGCATCTCGGCAACTTTCACGGCGCTCTCAAGAACTGGGTCGATCTTCAATACCAGTACGAGTGCTATTTCTTCGTCGCCGACTGGCACGCGCTCACGACGGGCTACGAGGACACCAAGTCCCTGCCCAGGTTCGTCCACGAAATGCTCATCGACTGGCTGGCCGCGGGGCTCAACCCCGGAGTCGCCACGCTGTTCGTGCAGTCGCACGTGCCGGAGCACGCCGAGCTGCACCTGCTGCTGTCCATGGTGACGCCGCTCGGCTGGCTCGAACGCGTGCCGAGCTACAAGGACCAGCAGGAAGCGCTGAAGGAAAAAGACCTGGCCACGTACGGCTTTCTCGGCTACCCGTTGCTGCAGTCCGCCGACATCCTGCTATACCGGCCGGCGTTCGTGCCGGTGGGCGAAGACCAGGTGGCGCACGTCGAGATCACGCGCGAGGTGGCGCGCCGCTTCAATCACCTGTACGGCCGCGAGCCCGACTTCGAGACCAAGGTCGAGAAGGCCATCAAGCAGCTCGGTGGCCGCAACAGCACCATGTACAAGCAATTGCGCAAGAAATTCCAGGAGGCCGGCGACCAGCTCGCCCTGGAGAAGGCGCGCGAAGTGGTGAACGGCAACACGCGCCTCACGGTCGCCGACCGCGAGCGGTTGTTAGGCTATCTCGAGGGCGGCAACGTCAGCATCCTGCCCGAGCCGCAGGTGCTGCTGACCGCCACTCCGAAGGTGCCGGGCCTCGACGGCCGCAAGATGTCGAAGTCCTACGGCAACACCATCGGCCTGCGCGAAGACCCCGACGAGGTCGCGAAGAAGCTCAAGCAGATGCAGACCGATCCGGCGCGCGTGCGCCGCACCGACCCGGGAAATCCGGACGTGTGCCCGGTGTTCGACCTGCACAAGATCTATTCGAGCGAGGAGACGCGTGCCTGGGCGGCGAACGGTTGCCGCACCGCCGGCATCGGCTGCCTCGATTGCAAGAAGCCGGTCATCGACAAGATCGTCGAGGAGATCGCGGCCATCCGCAAGCGCGCGGTGGAGTTCGAGGAGAATCCGGAGACGGTGCGCAACATCATCTCCGAAGGCGCCGAGAAGGCGCGCGAAGCCGCGCGCGCGACGCTCGATGAAGTGCGGCGCGTGATGAACCTGCGGGTCGATTGAGGAGACGCCATGGTGAAAAAATCCGCCAAGCCCGATCTGCGCGTGGTCGTCGACAACTCGGTGGAGCAGGATGCCGCCGCCGCCGACAAGGCCGCGGCCTCTCCCGAGCAGGTCGAGATGCCCTTCGCCATCGTCAACGGCGAGGCCATCACCCAGCTGCCGAAGGATCTCTACATCCCGCCGCAGGCCCTCGAGGTGTTCCTCGACGCCTTCGAAGGCCCGCTCGACCTGCTGCTCTACATGATCCGGCGGCAGAACCTCGACATCCTCGACATTCCCATCGCCGACATCACGAAGCAGTACATGGAGTACATCGGCCTCATGGCCGACATGCAGCTCGAGCTCGCCGGCGAATACCTGGTCATGGCCGCGACGCTGGCCGAGATCAAGTCGCGCATGCTGCTGCCGCGGGCGGTCGACCCGAACGCCGGCGAGGAAACCGATCCGCGCGCCGATCTCGTGCGCCGCCTGCAGGAATACGAGCGATACAAGAGCGCGGCCGAGAGCATCGATCGCATCCCGCGCATGGACCGGGATACCTGGATCGGCAGCGCGGACCTGAGCGAGCGCAAGTCGTCGCGCCCGCTGCCGCAGATCGCGATGCAGGAGATGCTGTTGGCGTTCCGCGACGTCGTGCAGCGCTCCGAGATGTTCGCGCACCATCACATCCGCCGCGAGCGGCTGTCGGTGCGGGTGCGCATGTCTGATATTCTCGCCTCGCTCGAAAAGACCAGCTTCGTGGAGTTCGTGAACCTCTTCAAACCCGAGGAGGGGCGCATGGGGGTCACGGTGACCTTCGTCGCGATCCTCGAGCTGGTGCGTGAAGGACTCATCGACATCGTGCAGACCGAGGCGTACGCCCCGCTGCACGTGCGTTCCGCGCAGGGCGCGCGCGGTCTGCGGCTCGCGGTCGACAACGATTCGCTCGACTATGAGCCGGTCGCCGACGGCGCGATGGAAGCGGAACTGGTGGAAGTGCCCGGCGGCATGGTGAGCGTCGCGAACGAGCC
>JBIOZI010000264.1:0-16559 GCA_044871085.1 Steroidobacteraceae bacterium
GAACCCTTCGGAGGCCAGCGGCGCCGCCGCTGGAGCAGACCCGGTCAGAGTGCCCGGCGCCGCGGTGGCCGTGCGGGCGAGCGTACCGGCATCGATATCGGGGAGCGCCGAGTTCAGTTCCCGGCAAACCACACCTGGCTGGCAAAACGGCATCGTGAAACTCCCATTGCGCGCCGCCGGACTATAGCCGAGGCCCCGGTCACGGTCTCGCGGGCTGCCGCGTCAAGCGGGAAAACCGTGCGCCGATTCCCAACATTTGGAGGCGGCGGGCGCGCAAGCTTCCGGCATGCAGTCGCCCGGCATACTCGCCGTCTCTCTCGCAGCAGCGGCCGTGGCCGCCGCCGTGCCGGCCGCCGAGATTGCATCACCGAACACGTTCACGTTCTACACCGGGCGCATCTCGTCCGAGGCGACCTGGCACGACGTGCTGATCCATCCCTTCAGCGACAACTACGCCGACTCCTATCTCATCGCCGGCTCGTACACGCGCGCCTGGCGCGAGCGCATGGAAGGCGCGTTGCGACTGGAGATGGAGGTGAACGTGGCCTACAACTTCGGCCGGCAGGACCACTGGGAGCTCAACGTCGCGCCGCTCACCGTGCGCTGGCAGCGCTTCCCCTGGAGCGAAACGCTGCGCACCACGGTGGCGTTCGGCCTCGGGCTTTCGTATGCCTTCGACTATCCAGTGGTCGAGTTCGAGCTCGAGAACGATACGCAGCGGCTGCTGCTGTTCTGGCAGCTCGAGCTCACGGCGGGCCCGCGCGCAGGGCCGTGGTCGGCGGTGCTGCGCCTGCATCATCGCTCGCCGGGCTGGGGCGCCATGGGCGTGGCGGATGGCGGCATGAACGCGCCGTCGCTCGGGTTCCGCTACCAGTTCTGAGCGCCGGCGCGCAGGCTAACTACTTCTTCGCCAGCTCGCCGCCGCCCGCCTGCTCCGGCACTCGGCCCGCCTCCATCCACCTCCTGATGCGCCGCGCGTCCGCGGTGCGCGTGAGCTTGCCCCAGGAATTCAGCAGCACCATGACGACGGGGCGATCCACGATCACCGCCTCCATCACCAGGCACTCGCCCGCGTCGTTGGTGAAGCCGGTCTTCTGCACGTGGATGTCCCAGTCCGGCTTGCCGATGAGCAGATTGGTGTTGCGATACGCGAGCCGCCGCCTGCCCACCACGACCTCGTGGCTGTGCAGCGTCGAGAACTCGCGGATGCGCGCATCGCGCGACGCCGCGGCGACCAGCTTGGCCAGGTCGCGCGCGTTCGACACGTTGAGCGGCGACAGGCCGGAAGGGTCGTCGAAACGGGTGCGCGTCATCCCGAGCGCCTTGGCCTTGAGGTTCATCGTGCGGACGAACTCCGCGGTGCCGCCCGGATACGCGCGCGCCAGGGTTTGCGCGGCGCGGTTCTCGGAGGCCATCAGCGCGAGGCGCATGAGGTCGCCGCGCGTGAGCTTCGTGCCGACGGCGAGGCGCGAGAAGGCGCCCTTGCCTTTCCAGCGATCGTCCGCGGTGATCTCGACCACTTCATCGAGCGGCTGCTGGCCGTCGAGCACCACGAGCGCGGTCATGAGCTTGGTGATGGAGGCGATGGGCGCGACGCGGCCGGCATCGCGCTGGTAGATCACCTCGCCGGTATCGAGATCCATCACGAGCGCGGAGGCGGAGCGCAGCTCGGGCCCTGAGACGGATGCGCCGCCGACCTTGCCGTCGGCGGCGCACGCCTCGAACGCGAACCCGAGCATGAGCGCGATCAACGCGCCTGCGAAAATTCTCCCGCCCTCGAGCCTCTGCCGCATGTTCGCAATGGTAGGCCTATCGCTCGTAATTGCCGAGCAGATTCTGGATCCGGGCGTTCTCGGGCAGAAGCTGCACGCGGTATTTCCAGATCTGCCACGCCATGGCGATGACGTACCCCAGGCCGAAAACCGCGAGCATCGAAGCCGCCTCGTGCGGCCGCTGCTTGCCCACGAGCTGCAGCTGATGCGTCACGAGCGGCACCAGCGCCATCGCCGCCGTCGTGGCGATCATGCTGATGCGAAGCCGCACGCGCGACACCCGGTTCTCGTCCAGCGAGGCCTTCAGCGCCTCCACGATCGAGAGGTCGTAGCGGGAATGCTGCCGCCGATGCCGGATGAAACCGCGCAGGAACAGGCCGGCGACGCCCAGCGGCAGCAGCAGGAACAGCGCGGACGCCCATTCACGCTGCAGGTCGAATGCGCCGCCGCTGCGCAGGTATTGAACGAACCCACCCGCGAGGAAGATGGTCAGCGCCGCCGCCATCCCGACGTGCCAGAGGAAATCGCGGTACTCCCTGCCCAGGTGGCGGACGACATTGGCCTTGTACCGCTCGAGCTGCACGGCGTCGGGCGCGTTGCGCGACGAATTCCACGCGGGAACCAGGTCATCGAAAGTCATGAGGTTTTCTCCTGAATGATCGCAGTGAGTTTGTGTTTGATTCGGTTGAGACGGACGCCGACGTTCGATTCCGAGAGCCCGTGGATCTGCGCGATCTGCGCATAGCTCACGCCGTCGAGCTGCAGCAGCACGAGCGAGCGATCCAGCGGCGCGAGCATGCGGATGGCGGTGTACAGCAGCTCGAGCGCATCGGCCGGCGCATCGCCGGCTGCCTCCCCGCTGGCTTCGGCAGCACCGGCGTTCAGCTCCTCGAAGCTGTCCAGCCGGCGCCGGTAGCCCTTCTCCGCCCGCTTCCAGGTCAGCGCCGCGTTGTGCGTCACGCGGAATATGAAAGTCGAGGGCTGCGAGGCGCCGCGGAACGCCGGCACGGCGCGCCACAGCGCGAGCAGCAGCTCCTGCATCAGGTCGTGCCGGTCGGCGCCGGTCGCGAAGCCGTTCGCGACGTGGTGCAGGATCGCGGCGTGCTCGCGCAGCCAGCAATCGAAAGTCGTTCGTTGCAGCTTGGTAGTCATATGTTCAGGCGTTAGAAGCACCCGAACCGGGTTTATTACAACCCGCCGCTCACACCGCTTTCGCAGCGTCCAGAAACGCCCGCAGCTTCGGGGCCAGCGAGGCCCGGCGCGGGAAGTACACGAACAGCCCGCCCTCGTGGCTCGCGGCCTGCGGCAGCAGCCACTTCAGACGGCCCGCGCGCAGGTCGTCGCGCGCCATCGGCTCGGATAGATAGGCGATGCCGACGCCGGCCAGCGCCAGCTCGCGCGCGGAGGTGGCGTCGGTGACCACGGCCGAGCCCGAGGTGGCCACGCGCAGCTCCTGGCCGCCTTCGGCGAGGTGCCATTCGTACAGGCTGCCGGACGACTGCAACCGGTAGCCGATGCAGTTGTGGCGCGCCAGGTCGGCGAGCGAGGCCGGCTCGCCCTTCGCGCGTAGATAGTCGGGCGAGGCCACCATGATCACGTCGAACGGCTGCGTGAGCCGCACCGTCACCATGTCCTGCTGCACGAACTCGCCGAGGCGGATGCCCGCGTCGTAGCCCTGCGCGACGATGTCGACGAAGGCCTCGTTGGTGTGCACCTCGACGGTGAGCCGCGGCTGCTCCCAGGCGAGCTTCGCGATGACGCGCGTCAGGCCCATCGAGAACGCGGCGTGCGGCGCGTTGATGCGCAGCGTGCCGGTGACCGCGCCGCGCGCGGCAGTCATGCTCTCCACCGCCGAGCCGATGTCCTCGAGCGCGGCGTCGATGGTGGCGATGAGTTTCGCGCCGGCCTCGGTGAGCGAGACGCTGCGCGTGGTACGCGCGAACAGCGGCTCGCCGAGCCGGTCTTCCACCGATTTCACCGCGTGGCTGACGGCGGATGCGCTCATGTTCAGCGCCGACGCCGCGGCGGCGAAGCCTTTCTGGCGGGCCACGGCGACGACCACGGGCAGATGGGCCAGCAAATCGCGATCCATTCATGCACCTCATCGAATGAGTCATGCGATCCGGGCGCATTTATCTCATATCTTCGCGCAATTAGCCTGTTCTCCCCTGCGGCGAGGGCCGCGATCACCCTCAAAGGAGAACGACATGAGCACCCCCAAGACCTGGTTCATCACCGGCGCCTCGTCCGGCTTCGGCACCGCCTTCGCCCACTACGCGCTGGAGCGCGGCGACAACGTCGTCGCCACGGCTCGCAGCGTCGCCAGGCTCGAAGCCCTGGTGGCGCGTGCGCCGGAGCGCGTGCTCGCGCAGAAGCTCGACGTCACGGTCGCTGCGGACATTGCGCCCGCCGTCGAGGCGGCGGTGCGCCGCTTCGGCCGCGTGGACTATCTATTCAACAACGCGGGCTACGGCGTCGTCGGCGCCGTCGAGGAGACTTCCGAGGCGGAGCTGCGCGCGGTGCTCGACACCAACTTCTTCGGCGCCGTGGCGGTGACCCGCGCCGTCCTGCCGGTGATGCGCGCGCAGCGCGCAGGCGCCATCGTGAACATCTCGTCGATGGGCGGGCAGATGTCGTTCGAAGGCGTGGGCGCGTACTCCGCGTCGAAGTTCGCGCTGGAAGGATTGTCGGAGGCGCTGGCGCTGGAAGTGGCGCCGTTCGGCATCAAGGTGCTGATCGTCGAGCCGGGGGCGTTCCGCACGGAGTTCGGCGCGGGCGCGTTGCGCACCATGCCGGTGATGGCGGCGTACCAGGACGGGCTCGCCCACATTCGCGGCGTCCTCGGCGCCATGGACGGCGCGCAGCCCGGCGACCCGGCGAAGGCCGCGCGCGCGGTGGCGCAGGCGCTCGAGGCCGGCGTGACGCCGCTGCGCCTGCAGCTCGGCGCGGATTCCATCGGCGCGGTGCGCGCGCACGCGCAGCAGTTGCTGCAGGACTTGGCGGCCTGGGAGCGCGTCGGCCTGGACACTGCAGTGGATGCCGGGGACGCGTGAGCTCAGTGCCGCCGCCAGAATTCCTGCATTTCCAGGTAGAGGAACGATGCGGACCAGGTGATCAGGATGAATCCCGTCAGTGCCTCCGTGCCCGCGAGCAGCCGGATGGGCCCGACCGGCGCCAGGTCTCCGAACCCCACGGTGGTGAAGGTGACGGCGGATAGATAGACGGCATCTAAGAACGGCGCCTCCTGCAGCCCCAGGATGGCGCCGCTCGAGGGCAGATGCAGCAGGGCCCACAGGGTGCCGCCGAACATCCATATCTCCACGACGTGCAGCGTGAGAACTCCGTATACGCCGAACAGCACCTTGCGACGGCGCTGCGCGTGCAACGCGGTCAGGCGGGCGGCCATCCAGCCGAGCCCTTCGTAGTGGGCGAGCACTGCGAGGGCCACCGTGAGCAGAGTTGCGACGGCGACCAGCGAGTTCGCGGCCCAGTTCGAATACATCGGGATGATGGTAGGTGGATGCCGGGCAGGAGGCTGTCCGCAGTACTACGGATGGGCGGGCGTGAACCCCGTCCGGTTTTGAGAGATCCGGCACGCGCGCCCGCACAGCCCGGCGGTACATTTGCCCGCGATCCCTTCGAGTCCCGCACAGGACGCGACATGTCGCCGCTGCGCCGTTTCATCGTGGTCTTTCTACTCGTCACCTGCGCCGGGGCGCACGCGGCGGTACCGGCGCCTTCGCAGGAGGAAACCACCCGCCTGCTGCGGCAGCGGGCGTACTCCGAGCTGGACCGGCGCTTCGGCGCGGTGCAGGCCGCGTATGCCGCGAAGCAGATCGGCGACGAGCAGCTGCGCGCCGCGTTCCGCGTGTTCTACCCCACCGACCCGGCGCTGGCGCCCGTTTACGACGAGTGGGTGAAGCAATCACCGCGGTCGTACGTCGCGCACCTCGCGCGCGGCATCTACTACAAAGTGGTGGGCGGCGAGCAGCGCGGCACGGCCTATATTCGCGACACGAGCAGCGCGCGGATCCAAGGCATGAAGGCGGCGCATGCCATCGCCGCGGAGGAGCTCGAGGCCTCGCGGCGTCTCGACCGGCGGCCGCTGCTCAGCATCGCGCACCAGATGGACATCGAGCTGCACGCAGGCGCCCACGTGGCCCTGCGCAAATTGCTCGACGCCGCCATCATCATCGATCCCGCGACGCTCATGGCACGCGAGAAATACATGGCCTCGCTGCGCTCGCAGTGGGGCGGCAGCACCGAACGAATGCGGCAGTTCTACGCGGAATGCAAGGCGTCGGGAGTCCTGAATGTGCGCCAGCTCGGCGTGCTCGAGTCGCAGGTCTACGAGAACGAGGCCCGCCTGCTCTGGCGCGCCGGCGACAAGGACGGCGCGGCGCGTGTCTACGACCGCGCGGCGGAGCTCGACCCGGAGAGCGGCTGCGTGGCGTGCGGAACGAAATACCTCGCCGCGCAGCGGTTGAACAGCGCGGGTAAATTCGCCGAAGCGATCCAGATCACGAGCGAGTTGCTGGAGAAGCATCCGAACAACGTCAAGACGCTGGCGATGCGCGGCGTGAGCTACCTGGGCATCGGCAAGGGCGCCGAGGGGCAGGCCGACCTGCTGCGCGCCGCCACGCTGGGACACGCCTGTTCGCAGACCGAGCTCGCCCGGCTGTTGCTGAAGGGCGAGCTCGTTCCGCGCGATCCCCGCGCGGCGGCGGGATGGCTGGAGAAGGCCGCGGCTCAGGATTACGAACCGGCCAGGAAGCTGCTGCCGCAGGCGAGAAGCGTGGCCGCGTCCGTTCCCTAGCTAGTTTCGCGGCGCGTCGGGCACCGGCACGAGGTTCAGCACATACCCGGGCTCGGGCCCATCCGGTCCGTAGAACAGCAACGACGTCAAACGGACCCCGCGTTCCTTCTCGATGGCATCGAAAGCACGCATGAGCACGGCGCGCGCGGGCTCATCGTGCGCGTGGAAGCGAAACTTCGGCGGGCCGGGCACCGGGACGATGCCGCCATCGAGGCTGAACGCGCCGGCGCCGACGCGCACGCGGTTCGCGGCCGACACGGCCGCACGGATGGCGTCGATGGTCTGCTGCGCCGTGCGCTCTTCGTCGGGTAGTGAGATGCGCGCGTCGAGTAGCGACGGGCGCGTGACGAGCCTGCCGCGCGCGTCGCGCGAGCCCACCGGCACCACGTGCCAGGCTTCGCCGCTGCGCTCGATGCGGAAACGCAGGTCCGGCATCGCCTGCGCGGCGGCGGACAGGACCCGCTCGAGCATCGCGCCTGCATCCTTCGACCCGGGAAACTTCGCGACGAAGCGGCCGCCGCGCGGCACGGTCACGCGCGGCCTGGCCGCGGACGATGCGACGTCCGCGAGGTCGCCGGTGAATTCGTAGCGCGGATCTTCATAGGTGATGCGCAGCGCCAGGGCATCGACCAGCGTCTGGACGGCGGCGGCAACCGGGCGCGCGTCGTCCGCCGTGAGCTGCACCGAGCCGCCGCGGCGCTCGAGCGTGGCGCGCCCGTCCGCCGCCCATGAGGCGCCGGCGAGCGGCAACAGCAGTGACGCGAGGGCGTAGTGCATGTGCAGTCGCATGGCTATCCTTGTAACGGACTGGGTCACGGAGGGGTCTGCGACTGTCGAAATTCCATCCGGCCGTTCGACTACCTTCCGAACCACACAAATTTCAGGAGATTCCGTCATGCGCCTCTCAGCCACTCTTGCCTTGCTCGCCCTCACTGCTGCGGCGCACGCCGCGGAACCGGCCGTGGGCCCCTCCTCCGCGCCGGTGCCCAAGGGCGATTACGCCATCGACAAGGTCCATACGACGCTGTCGTTCCGCGTGAGCCACCTCGGCTTCTCGAACTACACCGGGCGTTTCACCGGCATCGAGGCGCAGCTGGCATTCGACCCGGCGAAGCTCGCCGCCTCGAGCGTCAAGGTGACCATCGATCCGAAGTCGATCACCGCCGACAACGCGCCGGACGGTTTTCTCGCCGAGCTCGCCGGCGACAAATTCCTCGATGCCGCGAAGTTTCCCGAGATGAAGTTCGTGTCGCGCTCGGTCGAGGCGGTGGACGGCAAGTCCTTCCGCATCCGTGGCGAGCTCACGCTGCACGGGGTCACTCGTCCGCTGGTGCTCGAAGCGCGCTACAACGGCGGCTACGCGGGGCACACCTACGAGCCGCGGGCGCGCGCGGGATTCTCCGCGCACGGCACCCTCAAGCGCTCGGACTTCGGCATCGCGTACGGCATCCCAGCGCCGGGCAGCACGTTCGGCGTCAGCGACCAGGTGGAGGTGCTGCTCGAAACCGAGTTCACGGGTCCGGCGATGAAGGCCGATTGACCAACCAGGTCGCGCGATTAGGGGACGGGTCTCTTCGAGGCCTGTCCCCTTTTGCTAGGAAACGAGGAATGTCCCCATTTCTGGTCCCGGTGGTCACATTCCGGGCGTGGCAAGCGGGCGCGGCACTACAATCGCGCGATGCACGACCGCGCCCTGTACGCGCTCTGGGCCCTGTTCTGGCTGTTGATGATGGTCGTCGCCGTCGGCGACCACCGCAACAACATGCACATCCAATGGTGGGAGCCGTTCGTGTGGGAAGGCAGCTCGTGCCTGGTGGCCACCGCGTGGCTGCTCGCCGAACGACGCGCGTCGCGCCGCTGGAACGCCCTGCTCGACCAGCCCGTGCGCTGGTTCGCCAAACACCTGGTGTGGCTGCCGATCGTCGCCGTCAGCTTCGTGGTCGTCGTGTACGCCATCCGCCACGGCATCTACGCCCTCACGTCGGAGACGTACGAGCACTCCTCGTGGACCTTCCTGTTCTTCTACGAGCCGGTCAAGCTATTCCTGTTCGCGGCGCTGTGGCTGTGCATCCTGTTCGGCATCGAGAGCTTCCGGCAATGGCGCACCGAGCGCGAGCGCCTGCTCGCGCTGCAGAAGCACCTGGCCGAGTCGCAGCTCGAGCGCCTGCGCGCGCAGCTCCAGCCGCACTTCCTGTTCAACACGCTCAACACCATCTCCTCGCTCATGCAGGTGGACGTGGAGCGCGCCGACCGGCTGCTCGCGCGCCTCGCGGACCTGCTGCGCGTGACCCTGGCCACGGGCATGCGGCAAACAACTTCGCTGCGGGAGGAGGCCGACGTACTCAAGCTGTACGCGTCCATCATGCAGGAGCGCTTCGCCGGCCGCGCCACGCTCGACTGGGACCTCGCCGACGACGCACTCGATGCCGCGGTGCCCGCCATGCTGCTGCAGCCGCTGCTCGAGAACGCCTACAAGCACGGCGTGGAGCGCGCCACCGGCCCGGTCGCCATCCGCATCGCCGCGCGGCGCGACGCGGACCTGCTGCGCGTCACCGTCCACAACAGCGGCGCGCTCGCGGCACGCGCGCCACCCGGCATCGGGCTCGCGAACTGCCGCGAGCGGCTGGCGCTGGTGCATGGCGCGCGCGCCGGCGTGGAGCTCGGCGGCGATGCCGACGGGGTCACCGCGCGCGTGCACCTGCCGTTCGAGCGGCACGCCGCATGATGCGCGCACTGGTGGTCGACGACGAAGCGCCGGCGCGCGACAAGCTGCGCCGCTGGCTCGACGCGCACGAGGACATCGAGGTGGTGGCCGAGGCGGCGGACGGCCTCGCCGCGGCGGCCGCCATCGCCGATCTCGCGCCCGACGCCGTGTTCCTCGACATCCAGATGCCCGGCATGAGCGGGCTCGAGGTGGCGGCCCAGCTCGAGCCCGCCGCCGCGCCGCTCATCGTGTTCGTCACGGCCTTCGACGAGCACGCCATCAAGGCCTTCGACCTGAACGCCGTGGACTATCTACTGAAGCCGTACGACCGCGACCGGCTCGACAAGACGCTGCAGCGGCTGCGCGGCCGGCGTGCCGGCACGGCCGGCGTCGCGGTGGCCACCGCGCGCGCGCGGCTCGGCACCAGCGAGCGGCTGCTCGTGCCGCAGGGCGACACTCTGCAGCTGGTCGACGCCGCGCTCATCCACTGGCTCGAGGCCGACGACAACTACGTGCACGTGCACACGGCCCAGGCCAAATACCTCGTGCGCCGCACGCTGACGGACCTGCTGGCGCAATTCGGCGACCGGTTCATCCGCATCCACAAGTCGACCGCGGTCAACCTGGCCGAGGTGCAATCCCTGTCGCCGCTGTTCAAGGGCGATCACGAGGTGCGCCTGCGCGGCGGACCGGTGCTGCGGCTCAGCCGCCGCTACAAGGACGCCTTGTTCGCCCGCATGCGCGGCTGACGTCCCGCTCGCCATCGGCCGCGCGCCGCTTGCCCCAAAGGCGTCGCGGCCCGGCGCGCGCCGCCGGATCATGCGCCCATGAACAGCACCAACACCCGCTACGAATTCCTCGACTGGCTGCGCGTCATCGCCATCTTCGTGCTGCTGTTCTTGCACACCGGCATGTTGTTCGTCGGCTGGGGCTGGCACATCACGAACGCGGAAACGATTCCGGGGCTGCAGCTGCCCATGGACCTGGCGCACCGCCTGCGCATGCCGCTGCTGTTCGTCATCGCCGGCGCCGGCATGTGGTTCGCGCTGCAGCGGCGCAGCGGCGGCGCGTTCGCGCGCGAGCGCACCCTGCGGCTGCTGCTGCCGGTGATCGCGGGCATGTTCCTCATCGTGCCGCCGCAGGTGTACGTCGAGCGGCTGGTCGACGGCGACTGGAGCGGCGGCTACTTCGCGTTCCTCGCCCAGCGCGTGTTCCAGTTCCAGCCCTACCCGGCCGGTGATTTCAGCTGGCACCACCTGTGGTTCATCGTCTATCTATACGCCTACGCGCTGCTGCTGCTGCCGCTGCTGCTGTGGTGGCGGCGCGCCCGGCCGACGCTGCGGCCCGGTGCGTGGATCTTCGCGCTCGCGCTGCCGCTCGGCATCAACGAGGCGCTGCTCAAGCCGCACTTCCCCGAGACCCACGACCTGGTGAGCGACTGGTACGTCTTCATCCACTATCTACTGCTCACGGTGTACGGCGTGCTGCTGGCCGCCTGCGCGGGCGCCTGGGACTACCTCGGACGGGTGCGCCACCGCGCGCTGGCGCTGGCGCTCACCATCACGCTGGGCGGGCTCGGCCTCATCGAGATCGGCGTGATCCACCGCGACACGCCCACGGACTCGGTGCTGGCCAACGCCTTCACCTGGACCTGGCTCATGGCATTCCTCGGCTACGGCCGGCGGCACCTGGGCTTCACCAACCGGCTGCTCGAATGGGCGCGCGACGCCAGCTACCCGGTCTACATCCTCCACCAGACCGTCATCATCGTGATCGCGTACTTCGTCATCCGCATGCCGTGGGCGCCGTGGACCAAGTACTGGGTGGTGCTCGCGGGCACGCTGTTAGTCTGCGTGACCCTGTACGAATATGGCTTGAAGCGGCTGGCGCTGCTGCGCCTGCTGTTCGGCATCAAGCTGCATGCCCGGAAGCGTCCGGATGGCAATAGTGTCGGCGCCGTCCTACGGAGTTCCCCCGTCGACTCTGCATAGAATTCGCATCTCTTTCGTCCGATTGCGAGTGCTCGTGCAGGCCAAACAAGAAAGTCGTTCCTTCCCTGACAGCAAGGGCGTCGACTTCATCCCGGCGGACACCGCAACCGGCCGCCTGATCCGCTCCATCGACTGGGCGCAGACGCCGCTCGGCGACCCGGGCACCTGGAGCCCGAGCCTGCGCCTCATGGTGCCGTTCGTGCTCGCGAACCGTTTCCCGATGCTCCTGTGGTGGGGCCCGGACTACGTCGGCATCTACAACGACGCCTACGCGCCCATCCTCGGCGCCAAGCATCCGCGCGCCATGGGGCGTCCCACCCGCGAGGTGTGGACCGAGATCTGGGATGTCCTCAAACCGCTCATCGACACGCCCTACCAGGGCGGCCCGGCGACGTGGATCGAGGATTTCGAGCTCGAGCTGCTGCGCCACGGATTTCCCGAGGAATGTCATTTCACGGTGGCGTACAGCGCGGTGCCGGACGAATCCGTGCGCGGCGGCATCGGCGGCGTGCTCGCCACGGTGCACGAGATCACCGAAAAGGTCATCGGCGAGCGGCGCGTCGGCATCCTGCGCGACCTGGGCGCGGCCGAGGCCAAGAGCGACGCCGCAGCCTGCGCGGCCGCGGCCGCGGTGCTCGCCGAGCACCAGAAGGACGTGCCGTTCGCGCTCATCTATCTACTGGAGCCGGATGGCCGCACCCTCAAGCTCGTGAGCCGCACCGGCATCGACGCGGCGCTGGCGGGGCCCGCCGCCATCGACCTCGATGCCCAGGAGAGCGGCGCGCGCTGGCCGCTGTCCGCCGCGATGCTCACCGAGTCGCTGCAGACCGCGAGCGGCCTCGCGCGCGTGCTGCCGCCGGTGACCCATGGCGAGGCGCGGATGGCGCCGGACACGGTCGCGGTGGTGCCGATCAAATCCAACATCGCGCACAAGCCCGCCGGCGCGCTGGTGGTGGGCATCAGCCCGCGCCTGCGGCTGGACAAGCTGTACGCCGGCTTCCTCGAGCTCGTGAGCGCGCGCATCGCCACCACGGTGGCCAATGCCCGCGCCTACGAAGAGGAGCGGCGCCGCGCCGCCGCGCTGGCCGAGCTCGACCGCGCCAAGACCGCGTTCTTCTCCAACGTCAGCCACGAGTTCCGCACGCCCCTCACGCTGATGCTCGGCCCCATCGAAGACGCTCTGTCGAGCACGGCGCTGCCCGACCCGGTGCGCGGCCAGCTCGACGTGGCCCACCGCAATTCGCTGCGCCTGCTCAAACTGGTGAATTCGCTGCTGGATTTCGCGCGCATCGAGGCCGGCCGCGTGCAGGCCTCGTACGTGGCGCTCGACCTGGCCGCGCTCACCGAGGACCTCGCCAGCAATTTCCGCTCCGCCGTCGAGCGCGCCGGCCTCGAGTTCGACGTGGACTGCCGCAAGCTGCCCGCGCCCGTGTACGTGGACCGCGAGATGTGGGAGAAGATAGTCCTCAACCTGCTGTCGAACGCGTTCAAGTACACGCTCGCGGGCCGCATCAGCGTGCGGCTGCGGGGCGGCGCGGACGCAGCGGTGCTCGAGATCGAGGACACCGGCGTCGGCGTCGCGGAGCACGAGCTGCCGCGCCTGTTCGAGCGCTTCTACCGCGTGCCGGGCAGCGCGGCGCGCACGCACGAGGGCTCGGGCATCGGCCTGTCGCTGGTGCAGGAGCTGGTCAAACTACACGGCGGCAGCATCGACGTCGCGAGCCGGCACGGACACGGCTCGACGTTCCGCGTGCGCATTCCGTACGGCCGCGAGCACCTGCCGGCCGAGCGGGTCGGCACCAAGGAGACGCTGTCCTCCACCGCGATCGCCTCGCAGGCCTACGTGCAGGAAGCGCTGCGCTGGCTGCCCGACGCGGCCCCGACGACCAGGTTGTCGCCCGCGGCGCGCATTGCCAGCGACAACCCCGGCACCCTCGCGGCCGACCGGCGCTTCGCCGCGACGCACGGCGCGCGCATCGTGCTCGCCGACGACAACGCCGACATGCGCGCCTACGTGCGCGACCTGCTCGGGTCCATGTACGAAATCGAGGCGCTCGGCGACGGCGCGCAGGCGCTCGAAGCCGCGCGGCGCGAGCCGCCGGATCTGGTGCTCACCGACGTCATGATGCCGGGCCTCGACGGCTTCGAGCTGCTCGAGGCGCTGCGCGCCGACCCGCGGCTGCGCGACGTGCCGGTCATCCTGCTGTCCGCGCGCGCGGGCGAGGACGCGCGCATCGAGGGCCTCAACGCCGGCGCCGACGACTACGTCGTCAAGCCGTTCGCGGCCCGCGAGCTCACCGCGCGCATCGGCGCGCTGCTCGAGCTCACGCGCACGCGCCGCGACAGCGACGAGCGCTTCCGCGCCTTCGTGCAGGCCACCTCGGACGTCGTCTATCGCATGAGCGCGGACTGGAGCGAGATGCGCCACCTGCAGGGGCGCAATTTCATCCCCGACGCGCACGTGCCGGTGCGCGACTGGACCGACACGTACATCCCGGCGGACGAGCGCGCGCGCGTGCTGGACGCCATCGCCGCCGCCATCCGCGACAAGAGCGTCTTCGAGCTCGAGCATCGGGTGCTGCGCACCGACGGCTCGGAGGGCTGGACGTTCTCGCGCGCGATCCCGCTGCTGGACCGCGACGGCAACATCATCGAGTGGTTCGGCGCCGCCACCGACGTCACCGAGCGGCGCGCGACGCAGGAAGCGCTGCTCGCCCAGCGCCGCGCGCTCGAGGCCGCCTCCCGGCAGAAGGACGAATTCCTCGCGATGCTGGCCCACGAGCTGCGCAACCCGCTGGCGCCCATCCGCAATTCCAGCGAGCTGCTGTCGCGCCAGCTCCCCGCGGACGGGCCGCTGCGCATCTCCGTGAACACCATCGCGCGCCAGGTGACGCACCTGACGCGCCTGGTCGACGACCTGCTCGACGTATCGCGCATCACGCAGGGCCGCATCGAGCTCAAGCGCCGGCCGACCTCGGTGGCCGACATCGTCGCGCGCTCGCTCGAGACCGTCGATCCGCTGATCCGCGCGCGCCAGCACAAGGTGTCCATCGTCGCCAGCCGCTGGAATCTCTACGTCGACGTCGACACCGAACGCCTGGTGCAGTGCCTGTCGAACGTGCTCGCGAACTCCGCGAAGTACACCGAGCCCGGTGGACAGATCGACGTGGAGACCTGCGACGGCGACGGCGAGGTGTGCGTGCGCGTGCGCGACAACGGCGTCGGCATCTCGCCGGAGCTGCTGCCGAAGGTGTTCGACCTGTTCGTGCAGGGCGACCGCACGCTCGATCGCGCGCAGGGCGGCCTCGGCATCGGGCTATCCATCGTGAAGCGGCTCATCGAGATGCACGACGGCACGGTGCGCGTCGCGAGCGGCGGCGAGCAGCAGGGCACCACGTTCGAGATCCGGCTGCCGCTGCTGCGCGAACGCGTGGTCGCGCCGCCGGCGGCGAGCGTGCTCGACTCGCGCGCGCGGCGCGTGCTCGTGGTCGACGACAACGAAGACGCCGCGAACACCCTGGCGATGATCCTGCGGCTCGATGGCCACGAGATCCGTACCGCCTACTCCGGCCTCGGTGCGCTCGAGGAATTCGCGGCGTTTCAGCCCGACGTGGTGCTGCTCGACATCGGCCTGCCCGAGCTCGACGGCTACCAGGTGGCGAAGCGCATCCTCGCACTGCCGCGCGAGCGCGGCGCGCGCCTGGTGGCGATCACCGGGTACGGCCAGGAGACCGACCGCCAGCGTGCCCAGGATGCCGGTTTCACCAATCACCTGGTGAAGCCCGTGGATTTCGGCGAGCTCAAGCGAGTGCTGGATTCTCTGAACTGACGCGGATCCCCTCCGTTGTCCGTGGCGGGGCCGAGGACTCCGCCGACACGCCCATGATCCGCCCACCGACGCGGCAGACCACCGCCACGGCGCATCGTGCCGGGACGGGTGTGCGGATTCACCGCGCCCACCGAGGAGTCCATGTCGACGTGGCCGGCGCGAGCCGTTTTGATCCTGTTCATTTCATCGTCGCCGTGGTCGTACGCCCACGCCGACGATGCCGCCGTGCCCGCGACCGACGATGCGGAGACGTTCGTCGCGACCAACTACCTCGAGGGCGGCGGCGTCTACGCGATGACGCAGCAGGATGCCGCGCTGGTGGGCGTGGGCACCGCGACGGTGCCCATCGGCTACGAGAACGAAAAAGATCCGTGGATCGACCGCGCCCACCAGGGCGTGTTCAACGCGGTGTGGCGCTCGGCCATGCGCATGGATCACTGGTTCGGCTCCGACTACGACGATGCCGCATACATGGAGACCAGCGGCTCGATCGCGCCCGCGCTGCTGTGGGATGAGTTCGACGGCTTCCAGCCGCGCGTGCGCTTCCAGGTGGACGTGCCGCTGCCGCAGCTCAACGAGCGCTTCCACGCGTTCATCGGCCGCGTGAACCGCGAGGAGTACGTCACCGAACGGCAGCCGGGGTCGGGCGCGTTCGCGCGCCAGTACGGGCCCGTCGAGGACGACGAAACCCTGTTCGGCATCCGCTACCGCGAGCCCAGGCAGGGCGGACGCTTCGAGGCCGACGCGGGCCTGCGCCTGGCATCGCCGCTCGATCCGTTCGTGAAGGGCAGCTACCGCTTCCTGCGCGGCTCCTCGGAGACCACGCTGTTCAGCCTGCGCGAGACCGCGTTCTGGCAGAACAGCGAGAAGTTCGGACTAACCACCCGCGCCGACATCGAGCGCGTGCTCGACGAGGTGTGGCTGCTGCGCTGGACCGCCTCGGCCACGATCTCGCAGCGCACCGAGGGCGTGCGCGGCTACACCGCGCTCACGACCATGCGCGGCCTGCCCGGCCGCCGTGCCGTCGCCGCGGAGCTGTTCACGTCCGGGGAATTCGACGCCGACGTGCCGCTCGGCAACTACGGCCTGAAGCTCGCGTACCGGCGCAGCGTGGCCCGCGACTGGCTGGTGCTCGAGACACGCGTCTCGCTGACGTTTCCGAAGGAGTTTCCGTGGCAGGAACGCGAGGCGACCTTCGGAGTGGGCATCGGCTTCGAGATGTTCTTCGGCACGGACGACTTCCTGGCCCGCCCCGTCACGTTCTAATGGGGACATTCCTCGTTTGCTAGCAAACGGGGACAGAGCTGTTCGCGCAGCTTTCGTTGACAGGCCGGTGCACGCACCCTATCTTCCACGGCGCCAGCGGTGTCAGCCATCAACAAGCTGACTGAAAAGGGAATCCGGTGAGGTTGTCCGCAACCGAATCCGGAGCTGCCCCGCAGCGGTA